>JANOCA010000311.1:0-12975 GCA_031411915.1 Opitutaceae bacterium | reverse complement strand
GCTCAAGCGCATCCAGGAGGACGGCCGCGTGGCCCGAATCTTGATCGTCTCGGGCCGGCGCGACGAGCGCGTGCGCGAGATCCTCCGGCCGAGCAGCGTGGACGGGTTCTTCGATCCGGTGCATGATGGGTTCGCCGCACTGGTCGAGGCCATCCGCACAGTCGCCGAGGGCGGCATCTGGTTTGGCCGGGGCCTCTCGGAAGACTGGTCCACGCCCGTCGGACCGCCTTTGCTCCGGGAGCTGCTCTCGCCCCTGGAGCTGCGCATCTTTGCCGTGATGGGCGATGGGTGCGAAGACGACGAGGCCGCGCGGATGCTTCGGATGTCGCTGCACGCGGCGCTGGGCCATCGCACTGCCATCATGCGCAAGCTCGGCGTGCAAACGCGCACCGGGCTGATGCGCGAGGCGGTGCGCCGCGGCGTGGTGCGCATCACGGAGGACCGCATCCTGAGGCCCGGCTTCAACAGCGAGCTGGCGCAAGCAGGGCGGTAGCGATGGCTCATGGGCCGGCGCACCCACGGTGCGCCGGCGGTTGCCGCCTATGGGCCGCTCGTCCCCGGTTGGGCCGCGCTTCCGTCGCAACCTCGCGGCCCGCACCTATCTCGGGCGCAAGCAGCCGTAGCTGAGGGCAACCACTGATGGATTTCACCAACGGTGAAATCGAGCAAGAGCGGCTCCGACTCATCGTCTCCGCTTTCGTGGAGTGGAGTCTGCTCATCGCAGACTGATCAGCCCGCGATAAGCGGGCTCCTTGATTTGTCGCGGAGGCGATGAGCCGGAGCTTCCGTTCCACGATTTCACCCTTGGTGAAATCCATTCGCGGGCCAAAACTCCCCGCCTTGTCCACTCGGCCCGGGCTCGCTCGTTGAGGTATTGAGATCACCCAAAACCAAAACCCACTCCCCTCCTCCGAAAGGAAAATAAACCATGTCCGCCCAAACCCACACCATCCGCCTGCATCGCGTCCTCCGCACGACGCCCGAGAAAGTCTACCGCGCGTTCCTCGAGGCCGATGCCATGGCCAAGTGGCTCCCGCCGCACGGCTTCACCTGCACCGTCCACCACGCGGACGCCAAGGTCGGCGGCACTTTCCGGATGTCGTTTAAAAACTTCACGACCGGTAACGCCCACTCCTTCGGCGGCGACTATCTCGAACTCGTGCCCCACGAGCGCCTCCGCTACACGGACAAGTTCGACGATCCCAACTTGCCTGGCGTCATCACAGTGACCGTCACCTTGAAAAAGGTGATGTGCGGCACCGAGGTGAACATCGAGCAAGCCGGCGTGCCCGCCGTCATCCCCGCCGAGATGTGCTACCTCGGCTGGCAGGACTCCCTCTCGCAACTCGCCGCGCTCGTCGAGCCCGAGATTCCGAACTGATCCGAGCCCGACTTCTTCACCCCTTCATGAGCCGCCTTCGCTGCAGAATCGCCATCTCGCTCGATGGTTTCGTCGCCGGACCGAATCAAAGCCTCGAAAACCCGATCGGCGAAGGTGGCCTGCGTCTGCACGACTGGGCCTTTCCGACGAAGACGTTTGTCGCCCTGCACGGCGACACCAGCGTCGACGACGACATCCTGCGCGAGTCGTTCCAGAATGTCGGCGCGACGATCATGGGCCGCAATATGTTCGGCCCCGTGCGCGGTCCGTGGGGCCCGGACGCATGGAAAGGCTGTTGGGGGACAACCCGCCCTTCCATCACGCCGTGTTCGTGCTCACGCACCACGCCCGCGCCTCGGTGTCGATGCAGGGCGGCACGACCTTTCACTTCGTGACCGACGGCATCGAGTCCGCACTCGCCCAGGCGCGCGCCGCGGCCGGAGGCCAGGACGTCGCCGTCGGCGGCGCCAGCACGGTCAGGCAATACCTGGCGGCCGGCCTGCTCGACGAACTCGAGCTCAACGTCGTCCCGCTCCTGCTGGGTCGCGGTGAGCGGATCTTCGACGGCATCGACTCGACCCAAGCAACCTTCGAGCTTGTTCGCACGCTGGGAGGACGGAGCGTCACGCATCTCAAGTATCGCGTGACCAGGCCTGCCGCGCAGTAATTCGGCGCCGGGTCGCGCGCTTTTGCGGGAGGCAGCGTCCGCTCAGCCTGAGCATGATTCGCGCGCTGCACGACGGACTGAAAATTCCCGCCGCTGCTCTCGTGCAAGCATCAGCCATGTCCACAACCCGCACCCGCCCCGACGACTCTTCGGCGCAAATTGCGCCGTCGACCCTACCCCCTTCCCGCTGCCGTTGCTCCCACGCGTGCTTTCGTTTCCGCCGTCTCGGCCCGTCCGCGTTCGCCGGGCTGGTGCACTTTCGCGGGCTCGGCCCCCTCGGCCTGGAGTTTCTCCTCGGCTTCACGCCGATCGCTGGCGTCCGTGGTCAGCGTCGGCCCCTGCGGTTCATCCGTGAGCACCAGTTCCACGAGCACGGGAAAGTGATCGGAGCCGAACGCCCGCAGCCGCTTGATCTCGACCACCGCGAAATGCGCGCTGTGGAAAAAATGATCCACCGGCCAGCGGCAGAAGGGAAGGTTCGCGTGAAAGGTATTGAAACGTCCGCGGCCGACCCGCGGATCGAGCAGGCGGCTGATCTTTCGGAAAAGGCGCGTCGTGGCCGACCAGGCGACGTCGTTCAAGTCGCCCGTGACGATGACCGGGAGCGAGGCCCCGGCCACGGCCTTGCCCACCATCACCAGCTCGGCATCGCGCTCCCGGGAGGTTTCGTTTTCGGTCGGGCTCGGGGGCGGCGGGTGCAGGCAGTGGAGCCGCAGGCGGCGGCCGGAAGGGAGCACCACGAGCGTGTGGATTGACGGCACACCGGACTCGACGAGAAATTGCACGCGATGATCCTCCAGCGGCAGGCGCGAGTAGAGGTGCATGCCGTAGAGATTTTCGAGAGGGCAGCGGATCGAGTGCGGGAAGCGCGGCTCGAGGGGCGCGAGTTGTTTCTCCCACCAGCGGTTCGTCTCGAGCGTGATGAGGATGTCCGGCTGCTCGGTCTCGACGAGGGCGCGAAGAGCGTCGGCGCGCTGGTTCGTCATGAGGACGTTGGCGGACATCACCCGCAGCCGGTCGCCGTCGGCGGCGGGTCGGGAGTGAGATTTCACCTCCTTCCGATAAAACGGCGTGTAGGGCAGAATCCACCAGGCTTGATAGAGCGTGCAGGCGGCGGCCGTCGCGAGCACGAGGCGCGAGTCGAGGCGCTCGAGATCGAGCAGGGCCACTCCCGCGACCACGAGCGCGACGCCGAGGACCCCTAGCTGGAAGCGGGGGAAATCGAGGCCGCGAATCCACCACTCCTGCCGTTTCGAGAGCGGCAGCAGGGTCAGCAGGAGCAGCAACGAAATGAGTGCCGCGAGAGTCCAGTGCGCCATGGAGGAGAGGGAGAAGGTCAGGGTTCGGAGGAGGAACCCGGTTTGCCCTTGAATGACCGCCGACGGCGGCCGGGGTTCGGGGCAATCGGAAACCGACCCCCGATCCGAGGCCGACGGTCCGCGGCGGTTGAAGTCATGTGGGCCCGTCAAGAGTCACCCCCTGCACCATCCCGCTTGCCCGACGATTCCAACTCTCTGAATTTTTGACCGCAGATAGCGCTGATATCGCAGATAAAAACCTGTCCGACTGAACTCTATCCGCGCCCTCTGCGTCATCCGCGGGCAAATGTTTGCGCTCGTGGCTTTGGCGGCATCGCGTTCACCCACTTCATCGGCATTCATGTCGCTTACGACAAGATTGACGCCACCACCGCTGGACGACGGGCTGAAAATTCCCGCTGCCGTTCTCGTCCACGAGTCAGTAGCCCCCGCGGCTCAAGCCCGTTCAGCCGGCCATCGCCGCAAATCTCCGCATCGATCACATCCCCACCGCTGGACCTCCAGATGAGCCAGCGAAAGCTGCTGAAGAACGCGTTTCATCGGGTCGGCGGCGAAATCCTTTTTGAGCGCAGCCTCGATGTCCCGGAAGCGCGTCTGCTGGCCCTCGGTCAGGTTAGAGTAATAGCAGTGCATCCAGCGGCTCAGCTCGGCGACTTGGGCCCGAAACGGCTCCCGCAGCTTGGCCGAAAGGCGGGCGGACCGTTCGACAATCGTGCACGCCAAGTCTTCCAGAGGCCGGAGCTGTTGGCTTGGCATGACGGGCTCGATGGCCGTTTTCGTAAGCATTTTTGCCGTTCCTGTTGCCGATCGATACGGAGGGTTATGTGCATAGATACATAAGGTTAAAGAGAAACTATGGCCACACGCGTGTCAGTTTTTGCCGATATTTTTGCCGATGATTAAGAACTCCTTCCACGGCTCTGCGTTGGCTCGTCGCGCTCGTCGCGCTCGTCGCGGGATTGAGAGCCCCACTAACCGCCGCTCGCCTTTTCCGAACTGGCGCGACCGGACCCCGAGCCTGTCGACGGGCTACTTCGTCTCAAACGCTCCCAGATCGGGCGCCGAGCCTTTGAAGGGAAGCTCGACCGCGATGCCGGCGTCCAGCAGACGGCTGCCGGGCTTGGGGCGCATGAAGGCGATTTCGGGCAGGCTGCCGTCGGGCTGGCGCGGGCCGTCGACGCCCTTGGGGTCGGTGCTCAGGAAGTCACCGGCGGTGACCGTGAAATTCTCGAGGTTCCAGGCGTTGAACTGATCGTCGGGCGGGTTGCGCTCGTGGCCGGACATCGGCGGGGCGTCGCCGAGCGCGACGTTGTTGCGCAGGACGTGCGTGACCGGCTTGGTCAGCCGCGGCGCCACCTTCAGATCGAACTGGCGGGGATTGTTGAACGCCGTGTTGTTGTAGAACCGGAGCATGCCTGGGTGGTAGTTGGCGTTGAATCCCTCCGCGCGGTTGTGGAAGGCGAGGCTGTGCGTGATGACGTGCACGGCGATGTGTCCGGGAAACCGGGCGGGATTGAGCAGCCAGCCGCCCATCTTGAAGCCGCCTCCATTGCCGGCGCGCTGGGCGGTGTCGGGCACGAACCCGTTGCTCCACGCCCAGCAGTGCTCGATGCGATGCACGCCGCGGGCGTGGATCAGGTCGTAGCCGTCGTCGCTGTTGAACCACGCGCGGCAGCCCCGGAAGACATTGCCATCCTGGCGGGCGTGGCCGCCGAAGCCGTCGGCGTTTTCCCCGCCTTTGTCGGGATCGTAGTTGTGGTGGGAATCGCAGTTGAGGACGAGGTTGTGGCCGCCGTCGGCGATGAAGAACCCCGGGCCCTCGTTGTGATGCAGGTTGAGCCGCTCGAAAATATTGTGGCTGCCGCCCTCGACGCGAATGCCCCAGGATTCGTTCGTGTTGGTCAGGATCTGCTGCACGCCGCGAAGCTCCAGCCCGCGCAGGTGCAGCCAGTCGCCTTTCACGCTGATGCCCCGGATCCGGACCGGTGTGGCGAGCAGATGGAAATCGAAAACCGGCGTCTCATTTTGATACGCCCAGTAGTTGATGCGTTTTCCCTCCTGGCCGCTCTTGGTGAGCAAAATGCCGATCTCGATCGTCGTGCCGCTGAACACGTAGGTGCCGCCGCGGATCCAAACCGTATCGCCCGGCCCGACGGCCTCCTGCGCGCGCGTGACCGAAGCGAACGGTTGCGCGAGGGTGCCCGGATGGGCGTCGTTGCCCTCGGGATGCACGTAGAATTCCGCGGCGGCGGCGGGGTGCCAGGTGAGGAACGCGATGAGAACGGTCCACCCAAGGGGGAAGCGGGGGTTCATGATCGTGAAGCTGGGCGGCTCGGCGGGGGCCGACGACGCCGCGCGAAGCGGACAGTCTATTTAGCGAAAGGCCAAAACTCCCCGGAAAAACCGGGACAACCACGGAGGAACCCGGATCAACATGGATTGGGGGTGAACCACCGATGGATTTGGCCAAGGGCCAAATTGCCGTCGTCCACCCGGTTTCGGTCTGTGAGTGGCTGCCCTACGGTGGGCGATCTATTTCCCCTTGGCTCTGGGGCGGAACATGGGACGGCCGCGGCCAGATCACGGGACATTGCTCTTCATCATCAGGGCAACGCGATCTCCCGCCACATGGGCACGATCCCGCCCGTGTGAACTCACTCCATGGTGCTAGAACGACGATGTCGTCACACTAGCGCTCAGACGCCGTCCGCCGGCACCGCCTAGCCCTGGGCTTTCAGGGCTTTCTTGGCGGCTTGTAAGCGATCGTTTTTCTTCCGACGCGCTTTTCGTTTCTTCACGTTTTGTAGGCAGGCAGGCATCCGCGGCAACCTGACTGGCAATGGGGACAATGCCAGCAGAATCAAAAGATCACCCGGCGCGCCGCTTAAAGAACGGCTCGTCCGAGGACGGTCCGGGCGATTTCTGCGCCGACAGTTTCTTGATTCGCCGAGCCGCCTCCACCGCGTAGACCCCGCCCTGTCGCGTCATTGCGAGGTCATCCCAACTTGGCGGAGGGCGGCGGATAAGTGAGGCGGGGCGGGAACTGCACCGCCGGCACATTGGTCTTCCTTGGATGCATCCGCACCGCGCACCACGGGTGATCATCGACGTGGAGCGACACGTTTGAGCCGCCACCCGAGCCGAAAGACGTCGAAACGCCCCAGGTGAAAAATGAGGGGAGCCTCCGACTCGAATGCAGATCAATGTCGGCTGTTCCGGTTGGTGTTACTCGCATTGGCGGGGGATCTTTTATCCGCGGCAGGAACCCACCACGAAAAACTGGTTCGCTTACTACGCCAATGTCTTTGGGACGGTGGAGCTGAACGCGCCGTTCTATCGCTGGCCGACGCCCGCGACGGTGCGGCGATGGAAACGAGACGCACAGGCCAACTTTCGCTACAGCGTGAAGGTCAATCAGCGCATCACGCATGAGAAGCGGATGGTGCGCACGAAACAGCTCGTGCGGTCCTATTACGAGATCGCGCCCACGCTGGGAGAAAAGATGGGCTGTTTCCTTTTTCAATTCCCGCCAAGTTACCACTATTCCGCATCCCGCCTGAAAAGCATTGTGGCGCAACTCGACCCCGCGCATCGCAATGCGGTGGAGTTCCGGCATCGGAGCTGGTGGCGCGACGCGGTTTATCGTGCCTGCGCCGCACGGGGGATCGCCTTTTGCGCCGTGAGTGCGCCGCGGCTCCCCGACGCCGTGCCGCCCAACCAGCGGATGTTGTATGTGCGACTCAGCGGCAAAACCCGCTGGTATCAACACGACTACTCGGCCGAGGAACTCCGCGACTGGCTGGAGCGCATCCGGACATCCGGAGCCGAGGAGATTTGGGTATATTTCAACAACGACCGAGGAGGCTTCGCGATCAAGAATGCGCTGATGTTTCGCCGCATGCTGCGGACCATGGGTGCGTGAACCGCAACTCCCGCCCGCAAAACGCCCCTCGCGTGCGTTCCGCCGCTCGTCCGGCCCCCGCCTTCTTCCCTCGCGAACGGCCTCTCGCCGGGACCGCGGGTGCGTCGCCAGCGCGCGGACTCAGCGGGGGAAGCGCGCGCGATCCAGCCCGGGGATCACGCGCAGGGCGTTCCCGTAGTAGACCTTTTTCAGCACCTCGTCCGGCAGGCCGAGCCCATACATCGACCAGAAGGCGTGGTATTTCTTGTGGTAGGGGAAATACTCGTCGTTGCTCTCCAGCACGCGGAAGTAGGTCTTGTATTCGGACGGCACCCACGAGTCTTTCCCAATGAGGATCCGGTCCTGATACTTGGTGAAGAACTCCCGCGCGAACCGCGGCTGCCGGCCGGGCTCGTAGATCACGGCGCCGAGCTCGGTCATCATGTTGGGGAGCTCGTCCATCAGCTTGCCCAGGAAAGCGAGGTCGTGGCCATACCAGCCGAGGTGCGCGCTGATGAACGTGGTTTTCGGGTGCTTCCGGAAGATCGCGTGCTGCTCGGCCATCAGGGCGGTGAAATCGGGGATGTCGTCGCCTAAGCGGCCGCGGCTCGGGTGCAGGGTCAGCTCGAGCCAGCGCTCGTTCTTGGCGTCCACCGGCAGGAAGAACGCCGGCGGCTCGCCCGTGTGGATGAGCACCGGGATACCCAGCTCGCCAGCCTTGGCCCAGACGGGATCGAAGCGCGGATCGTTGGTCGGGATGCGCTTTCCCGCCTTGTCGCGCAGGGTCATGCCGACGTTCTTGGCGATCTTCAGCCCGCGCGCGCCGCCCTCCTTGACGTCGCGCTCAAGCTGCGCCGCCGAGCGGGCGCCCCAGTCCGGGTCGTCGATGCCGTCGAAGTTCAAATTGGCAAACGTGACGAACCGCCCCGGCGCGACGCGCTCGTTCAGCAGCACTTGATCGCGCAGCGACTGCCCCGTGCCGCCGCTGAGGTTGACCATGATCGCCATGTTCATCGCGTCCATCTCGCTCACCACTCCCGCGAGCGAGGTGGGCGAATGCCGGCGTTGGTGGTTGTGGACGTCGATGAACGGAAACTTCGCGCGCGTGATCTCCTGGCCCGGCACCTTCAGCATCGATTCCGGATTGTATTCCTCGAACGTCAGAGGCCGGGCGCGTTCGGCGGGTGGCTGCGGCTGGGCGTGAACAGGGAGGGCGGCGACAACGCCCGCCGCGAGCAGGACCGCGAGCATGCGGCAGGAGGGGTTGGCAAAGTTCATGGGATGACTTTGAGACAACGCCGCGGCGTGCGAGGGTCAAGTGCTCCGCCCGTCGAAACCTGGCCCGATGCCGCACCGAGTCGGGAAACCGCAACGCGCCCGCACCCGCTTCGTTCTATCGGGCCCGGCGCGGCGGCCCGATTTTGTCCGGCCCTCATGGCGGAAAAGTCTGCCCCAGCGAGGAACAGAGGAGCGATACGGGAGACTATCGTCTCTGCACTTGCCCGCCATGCCATGAGACGTCGTAGCTACCTCCCCATTCCGCTGATCCTGGCGGCCCTGATTGCCGCCTACCAATATTTCAAGGCGGATAAGATCGTCAACCCAGAGACGGGCCGCGCGGCGCGCGTGGCGATGTCGACGGGCCAGGAGCAGGCACTCGGTCTGGCGAGCTACCGCGAAGTCCTTTCAAAAAGCGACGTGGTGACGAGCGGGCCCGACTACGAACTGGTCACGCGCGTCGCGCAGCGGCTGATCCGCTCGGTGGGCACCACGGGCGGAGAGTTCGACTGGCAGGCGAGCGTGGTGCGGAGCGATCAGGCCAACGCGTTTTGCCTGCCGGGAGGCAAGATCGTCATCTACACGGGCATCCTCCGCTTCACGCAGAACGAAGCGGCGCTCGCAGCGGTGATGGGGCACGAGATGGCGCACGCGATCGCGCGGCATGGCTCGCAACGCATGCTGCGCAGCAACCTCGCGCAGACCGTCATGGCGGGCGCGCAATTTTCCTTCAGCGACATGGACATGGGCCAACGGCAGATGGTATTGGCGGCGCTGGGAGCGGGAGCCCGCTACGGGATTCTGCTCCCCTTCAGTCGCGATCACGAGACGGAAGCCGACGCGATGGGCCTGCTCTACATGGCGCGGGCCGGTTACGATCCGCGCGAAGCGATCGCGTTTTGGCAGCGCATGGACAAGGCGGGCGAGCGATCGCAGCCGGAGTTCATGTCGACGCATCCCTCCCACGAGAGCCGGGTGCAGCGGTTGAACGAACTCATGCCGAAGGCCCTCGAGGAGCATGCGAAATCAGGCGCGGGCCGGCAGAACACGCGCTAGCGGAACGGCGCGGACCCCCGGTTAGGCCGGCCGTCCGCGAACGTTTCCCTGGTCAGCGTGCCGAAAAAATTAGCCGAGCTACCGTCGGCCTTAGCCGGAACGATGCAGTTTTAAAATCTGCGGCGGGTGGGGCTGGCTCTCCGAGCCGGCCTGAGTTTCAGGGCGATGCGCACGGACAACTCAGGCCGCTTGCGGAGAAGCGGCCCCACCTCCCAGCAGGTCATTCGCAGAGCTAGACGAATTCCGACTGCAACGTTCCGGCTCACAGCCGCGTCGTCACGCTGAAGCTCCAGGTCATCGGCTCGGCGTAGCGGTAGATGAAGTTCGGCTTGCGCTGCGTCGTGTTGAACGAGGTCGCGCCGGTGACCCGGTAGCGGCCGTCGCCGACCATGACGTCGTAGAGGTTGCTCACGCCGAGGCGGAAGGTCGTCTGGTATTTTTGCAGGATGCGGCGGTCGTAGAGCAGGTAGCCGTGCAGCGGGAGCGACGCGCCCGCCGTGTAGGGTTTGCCCTCGAAGATGTAGACATTGTAGTCCGGCGTGAAGATGCCGTTGACGCCGAGGCGGAGGCCGCGCACGCGCGGCACTTGGTAATCCAGCACGAAGCTGCCGGTGTAGGGCACGCTGCGGCGGCCGGCGACCTCGTCGGTGAGCGTGTTTGAGCCGAGCACTTCGCGGGCCCTGGACAGCACGAGGGGCAGCTCGGCCATCGTGGCGTCGCCACCGGGGGCGGTGGCGGCGGTGGTGCGCTCCTCCGCGGCGGTGAGGTAGGCGCGGAATTGCGAGAAGTCGGGCTGGGCGCGCACGCGGTTCGCCGAGAAGGAGACGCGCGACTGCAGGCCGAGCCAGCGCTGGCTTTGCAGCGTCAGCTCGATGCCGCGCGACTGCTCGTTGGAGTTCACCGTGCGACGCTCGTTGTTCAGGCCGTTCACGACCTCGATGTAGCGCGGGTCGCCGGGGAGGACATTGTTGGGGTTGATGAGGTCCTCGAGCTGGGTGAGGTTGAGGACATCGGGCAGCCAGGCGTAGGCGGCGTTGACGCGCTTCGTGTCGTAGAACGAAATCGAGGCGCTGACCTTGCGGAAGAGTTCGAAGCGGAGGCCGACCTCCTTGGTCTTGCCGCGCACGGGCCCGATGTCGGGCCCGAAGAACACCTGGCGCGACTGCCAGTTGAACGACTCCGAGTGCTGGGCGAATGGAATTACGCGGGCCCACTCGCCGCGCCACGCCTCGACGGTGAGGCCCGCCATCTTGCTCACGGCGGAGAGATTGAAGCGCGGATCGTATTCATAGGCGCCCGGGTTGTCCTCGGGCATGCCGGGGTGGATGAAGTGGCCGCGCGCATCGACGGCGTGGGCGGACTCCTTCGGCACTTTGCGGGTGAGGGCGTTCCAGCTCACGCCGACCAGCGTGTTCACGCGGCCGCCGAAATACTCGCCGGAGAGCGAGGCCGTCTGCGTGCGCGCGTAGCGGATGTCGACGAACGGCCCGGTGACCGTCGAGCTGTAGTAAAACGCGGGCTTGAAGGTCGGGGTGCTGGGCAGGTTGGGAATGAGAAACTGATCGTAGAACTTCGACGTGCCGAAGGCCGGATCGTCGAGGTAGGCGCGGAGGCGGATGCCGTTGTTGGCCGCGAGGCCGGGGGCGGCGGCGTTGTAGAGCCCGAAACGCTCGGAAAGCTTGAGATCCTTCTGGTGCAGGGCGGTGACGACGAGGAGCTGCTTGCCGAAGCGGCCGAAATCGAAGGGATAGACCGCGGCGACACGCCCGGCTTTCACGACGTTGCCGAAGACCTTGAAGGCGGCGCCGCCAAACGCCGCGTCGATGTAGGGGCGTCCGGCGCCATCGACGCTGAGCACGGGCGGCGTCTGGCTGGTGCCGAAGGAGTTGTCGTTCCGGTCCTCGTGCTGGAACTGCTGGTTGTAGGCGAACTCGAGCGAGAGCTTGCCGATGCGCTGCTCGATCGTGACGTTGGCGACGTTGAAGATGCGGTTGTTGTAATCCACCGTGCCGAGCATGTTGGTGTATTGGTCGAAGCCGCTGAACCCGCGGAACGTCCCGTTGGGCAGGCGCACGGCCTGCGTCTGGCCCTGCAGCAGGGACACCTGGTTGCCCGAGGGCCCGCTGCGATCGATCGCGAGCGGAGGGTTGGTGGCGGTGCGCTGGATGATTTCGCCGTCGGAGGTGAAATACCACTGGTTGTTGGTCGAGAAGCCGCGGCCGGCGGCGGCGACATCGTTGATCGCGAGCGCGCTGTCGGCGCGGATGCGGTGGGTCTCGCCCCGCTCGCCCTCGATGCGGATGGTCGTGGTCTTGAACGGCTCGTAGGTGAACGCGATGTGGCCCGCGCGGAAGACGTCGTTGGTGGTCTTGACGTAGGTCTTGTTGCGGCGGTTCGCGAGGTTCACCCGCATGAAGAACTTGTCGTGCAGCTTGCGGTTTACATCCAACTGAAACCGGAACGCCTCATAGGAGCCCACGCTGGCGAGGAACTCGGTCGCGTTCCGCGGCCGCGCGCGCTTCGTGTAAATGCTCGCCTGGCCGCCAGGCGAGGAGTCGCCGAACATGAGCGAATTCGAGCCCTTGGCGAAATCGTAGCGTTCGACGTTGTAGGCGTCCGACGGGACATACCACGTGAAGAAATTGCGCGAGCTGCCGCCGGTGCTGAGGCCGCGGTAGTTGACGCGCTCGTCGTTGCGGGACTCGAGGCGGGGCGTGACGGTGACGCCAGCGACGAACGCCGCCGCGTCGTCGAGGCTGAAGGCACCGAGGTCGCGCATGAACTCCGAGGTGATCACATCGACGTTCACCGGGACCTTGATGAGTTCCTGGTTGGTCCGGCTGCCGATGAGGGTGGTCGTGGCCTGCCAGGATTTGTCGTCGGTGTCGGAGACGGTGAACGGCGAGAGCGACACGACCTCGTCGGCGGTCGGCACTTTCGCCGGCTGGGCGGCATGGGCTGGAGCCACGGCGGCGATCAAGGAGCACGCGACGAAAACGCGAAATGAGTTCATGGGGGAGCGGGGACGGGGGTTCCGGTGGAGGTCAATGAGCAGAATGATGCCCAGAGAGGCCGCGACAAGACGCGAAATCGCGCGAAGCCTCGCAGCCCGCGCCTCCAAAACGTGACCCACGCGGCGAAATGCGGCGGCGTTTTGCCTTTGCCCCATGGCACGGCGCGAGCTGACGCTTCCGGCGTGAGGGCACCCCGCCTCAGTCTCTTTGTTGCGTTCCTTGGCGCTGCCGGCCTTTTGCGCGCGGCGTCCTTCGACGATCGTGTCGAGCTGCTGTTCCGGCCGCCGCTCGGGGAGCGAATCGCACTCTCGCCCGACGGCCAGCGCGTCGCCTACACGACGCAAACCGGCGGCGATCAA
>JANOCA010000310.1:0-7961 GCA_031411915.1 Opitutaceae bacterium | reverse complement strand
GCGCAGCCGACCGGCGCGATCGCCGGGCGCGTGACTGATGCGCAGACCAAGCTCGCGCTCAGCGGCGCGCGCGTGAGCGTCGCCGGCACCGGGCTCAGCACGTTCGCCGATCCGGCGGGCGGCTACGCGATCGCCAATGTGCCGGCCGGCACGGCGACGTTGGAATTCAGCTACGTCGGCTACGCCGAGGAGCGCAAGACCGTCGGCGTCACCGCGGGAGCCACCGCCACGCTCGACGTGGCCTTCGGCGCCGACGTCGTCAGGCTCGACAAGTTCGTCATTGCCGGCAGCGCCGTCGGCTCCGCGCGCGCGATCAACCGGCAGCGTGCCGCCGACACCCTCACGAACATCATCGCCTCCGACGAGATCGGGCGCTTTCCCGACCAGAATGTCGCCGAGTCGATGCAGCGCATCCCCGGCCTCGCGCTTTACCGCGACCAGGGCGAGGGCCGTTTCATCGTCGTGCGCGGCATCAGGCCCGACTTGAACAGCGTGAAGCTCAACGGCGTCTCGATGGCCACGCCCGAGCGCGGCGACCGCGTCGTCGCCCTCGACGTCTTGCCGACCGATGCGCTCGCCGCCGTCGAGGTGACGAAGGTCCCCACGCCCGATCAGGATGCCGACGGCCTCGGCGGCTCAATCAATGTCCGCACGCGCAGCGCCTTCGACGCCGATGGCCGCCAGCTCCAGTTCAGCGCGCAGGGCCAGTTCAACGACCTCACCGAGCGCCTCAGCAGCAAGTTCAACGCGACCTACGCCGATCGTTTCCTCGACGGGAAAGTCGGCTTCATCTTCTCGCCCACGTGGCAGGCGCGCCGCTTCGGCTCGAACAACTTCGAGGAGGACGGTGGCTACACGCTGCGCCCCATCCCCGGCTCCACCACCGGCCAGCAGGCGCAGTTCCTGAACGGGATCGCCTTCCGCGAATACGAGATCACGCGCACGCGCTACGGCGCCAGCTCCGCGCTCGAGTTCAAGCCCGACAACGAGTCGCTCTACTACGTCCGCGGCACCTTCTCGCAGTTCAACGACCACGAGATCCGCTACGTTTACACGCTGCCCTTCGTCGAGGGCACACTCAGCGCCCTCAGCGACACGGGCGCCACCGTCACCGGGATGCGCCGCGAGCGCTTCGACATGCGCTACCGCCAGAAAGACCAGCGCCTCTACTCCGTCGTCGCCGGCGGCGAGCGGACCTTCGGCGCATGGAAGCTCGACGGCCGCGCCGCGTGGTCCAAGGGCGAGGAGGAGCGGCCCGACGAGACCACCGCGCGCTTCCGCAAGGGCACGCGCGGCAGCAACTGGACCTACTCGTTTGCCAACGGCACCTACGCCCCGAGCGTGAGCGCCACCGGCGCCAACGTCGCCGATCCCTCGCTCTACAACGAGATCAGCCGCTTCCGCCTCGTGAATTCCCCCGGCGACGAGACCGAGGTGAACCTCGGCTTCAACGCCCGCCGCGATCTAAAGCTCGCCGATGCGCCGGCCTACGTGAAGTTCGGCGCGCAGCTCCGCGAGAAAGAGAAGAACGCGAGCAACGAGACCGTGGACCACGCCGCGCCCGCCTCGTTCACCTTTGCCTCGATGCTCGAGGGCCAGACGCCCGACGACTACCCGTTCTTCTCGACCGGCATCCGCGCCAGCACGCCCAAGATCCTCGCGGCCTTCCGCGACAACCGCAGCGCCTTCACGCCGACGCGCCTCTTTGCCGAGAGCACGCAGGATGACTGGAAGTCCACTGAGGATGTCACCGCGCTCTACGCCATGGGCGGCGCGACCCGGGGCCCGCTCAACGTCCTCGGCGGCCTGCGCTACGAGCGCACGCAGTATGAGAACAAGGGCAACCAGATCACCGGCACCACCGCCACCGCCGTGAGCCGCGGCCGGAGCTACGACAACTATCTTCCGGGCGTCCACCTCCGCTACAGCCTCGACCAGCAGACGCTGATCCGCGCCTCGTGGAGCAATTCCCTCGCGCGCCCCTCCTTCGACGACAGCGCGCTACGCCGGAGCGTGGATCTCGCCACGAGCCGCGTCACCGAGGGCAACCCGCGCCTCAAGCCGCTCGAGTCCGTGAACTGGGACGCCTCGATCGAGCGCTACCTCCCGTCGCTCGGCCTGATCTCGGCGGCGGTTTTCCAGAAGGACATCGAGAACTTCACCTACCAGCGCACGCTGCCCGGCGGCGATCCCGCGACCGGCTTCACGCTCGTCACGTTCGTGAACGGCAACAAGGGCCGCATCCGCGGCCTCGAGCTCGCGTGGCAGCAGCAGCTCCGCGCGCTGCCCGCGCCGTTCAACGGCCTCGGCTTCATGGCCAACTACACGCGCAGCGACAGCGAGGCCACCTACCCGACCCGCCCCGGCGAGAAGATCGACTTCATCGGCCAGTCGAAGGAAATCGGCAACGTCGCGCTCACCTTTGAACGCGGCGGCTTCTTCATCCGCGCCGCGCTGAACTTCCGCACGCCGCGCCTGCGCGAGGACGAGCCGCTCGGCCCCGACGCCGCGAGCGACCGCTGGGTCGATGACTTCAAGCAGTTCGACGTCACGGCCGCCTACCGCCTGAACCGGAACTGGGAGCTGTTCGCCGAGGGGCTGAACCTCACCGACGAGCCTTTCCGCGTCTACTTCGGCAAGAACGGCACGCGCCTCACGCAGCTCGAGGAATACGGCTGGAGCGCGAACTTCGGCGTGCGCTGGAAATTGTAATCACGGCGCGCGGTGCCGTAAAAAAGGGCGGGCCTCGGCCCGCCCTTTTTGCTTCACGGATGCAGCCACTCCAGCTCGTCCGCGATCGCGCGGTCGCTCTGGCAGCGGGGCATCTTGTTTTGCCCGCCCCATTTCCCGCGGTCGCGCAGCCAACGCTCGAACGTCCCTGGCGCCGCGAGTCGCACCACCGGCATCTCGAGCCCCCCGCCCTTGCGCTTGGCTTCGTAGTCGTCGTTGCGCCGCTGCAGTTGCGCATCGAGCTCGGCCGCGATCGCACCCAGCTCGGACGCGCGAGGCACGGCGGACTTCAGCTCAATCCACCATTCGTGCCGGCCGCGCTTTTCGCCGGCGCGGGTGTCGATGAAGCGCGGTGCGACGTGGAAATTCGCCACCGTCAGCCCGCGCGCGACAGCGACCGCGGCGAGCGCATCGGTGAGCTCCTTCTCGATCACGTGCTCACCAAACGCGCTCAGCTGGAGCCGCGTGCGACCCGCATAGACGAGCCGCGGCGGTGTGGTGGAGATGAAGCGCACGACATCGCCGATCACGTAGCGGCACAGGCCGGCGGGCGTCGTCATCAGCAGCACGTAATCGACGCCTACGCGCACGCCCTCGATCGGCACGGCCTCGCGGCCAAGCTCGGCAAGGCGCGTCTCATCGTAGCGCGCGAGCGGCAGGAACTCGTAGAAAATCCCCGCGTCCGCGATCAGGCGCAGGCCTGCGGCCGGCTCATCGTCCTGCGCGGCGATGAAGCCCTCCGATGCGGGATAGACCTCGTGGAAATTCACGCCCTCGCCCACCGCCGCCCTCAGCTCGGCCTCGAACGGCCCGAGCGGCACGCCGCCATGCACGAGGCACTCGAGCCGCGGCCAGATCGCGCGGAGCGGTTTCCTGCCGGTCTCCACGGCCATCGTCTCCGCCAGCACGAGCAGCCAGCTCGGGATGCCGGCGACGAGCGTGATGTCGCGCGCCGCGGTGCGCGCCGCGATCGCGCGGAGCTTCGCCGGCCAATCGCCGATCTGCGCGATGTCACGGCCCGGCTCGTAGAGGTGCCGCTCGACCCAGCGCGGCAGATTGAGCGCCGTGATGCCGCTGAGATCGCCACCCCAGGCGCGGAACGGCTGCGCCTCCTCGATCGGCGCGAGCGTCGTCGATCCCCCGAGGAAAAGATGCCGGCCGCGAAACACCCGCGCACTGCCCGTGCGCCGCGCATGGAAGCACAGCGAGTCGAGGCCGGCGCGCCGGAAATGCGCCAGCATCTCGCGCGTGATCGGCAGGTATTTGGTGCGGCCCGCCGTCGTGCCGGACGAGACGGCGTAGTGCGCGCAGCGCCCCGGCCACAGCACGTCGGCCTCGCCGCGCTTCATCCGCTCAATCCACGGGACGAAGGCCTCGTAGCCTCGCAGCGCGACGCGCGCCTGGAAATCAGCGTAGGTCGCGACGCGCTCGATGCCCGTCGCGCGACCAAACTTCGTCGCCGCCAGGTGACCCCTTAGCTTGCGCCACGCGCGGTCCTGCGCGTCCCGGGCTGCATCCGGCGCGTGCAGCCGCCGCGCGAGCCGCGCGGTCCGCACCGCGGCGCCGAGCGCCACCGCGCGCTGCAACCACGGCGTGCGCGCCGGCATGGCGACGGCGCTCATGCGGCGAGGGGCAGCCCGGCCCGGAGCCGCCCGTAGAACGCCTGCAGCGGCGGGAGGAACTCGAAGACATGAAAAATCAGCGAGGCGTGCTGCACCGGCGCCTCACCCGCGCGCGCCGCGACCTCGCGCACGGCGCCCCGCGGAAAATACGCGCGGTGCGCATGCCTGAACGCAAAGATCGACGGGGCGCGGGCATCGAGCACGTCCTCCTCCCGCTCCGCAAACAGCACGAGCGTCGGCGCCGTCGTGAGCGGCAGCAGCGCTGGCAAAAAATAGTCCGTGGGCGCCCGCATCGCCATCAGCGCGCTCACCCGCTCCCGCGCGCCGCGCGCGGTGAGCGTGCGAATCGCACCCGCCACGCTGCCCCGCAGGCGCTCGAGCTCCGGCAGCGTCATGAGCCGTCGCAGCGCCGCCTTGTTTTGCGCGCCCGCCTCGAACATCCGGGTGAACACCGTCCGCGATTTCTCGATCGCCGCCTCGCCCGCCGGCGCCGCGGGATCGAGGTAGGGCTTGAGCGCACGGCCGAGGAGCGTCGCGGGCTTGGCCGGGCCCGGCGCGATCACATCGGCCACGCACGCCACCGGGCTTACGATCACGACGCCCGCGATCGGCGGCGTCGCGCCGGCCTCGCGCTGGCGACGCAGCCACTCCAGCGCGAGCCCCGCGCCGAAGCTCACCGCGAAAATCACCGGCGGCTGGCCCTGCGCCACCAGCGCGGCCACGAGGTCGTCGAGCTGCGCGCAAAGCAGATCGAGCGAGAACCCGTCGCGCGGGTAAACGAACGCGTAGAGATCGCCGGTTTGCAGGAAAAAGCGGCGCAGGAGAAACACTTGCTCGCCCGAGTCCGGGACAAAGCCGCCGAGCACGATCGTCGGCACGCGGCCGCGGCCCGGCTCGCGCAGCACGGTCGCCCGCTGCCCAGCGGTGGCGAGCCCGCGGGCGAACAGATCGTTTTCCGCGCGCGGGTGCGCGGGGGCGAACGCGGCGGCGCACGGCGGCCGCCAGCGCTCCTGCGTCGTCCGGACCAGCGTGTGCAGCGGACGGAGCGGCGCCGCGTGCAGCATGGCATACCAAGAGAGGGCCGGGACAAGGCTGAGGTCTGGCATCGCAGCCGACGCCATGCGCCGGAGGCGAATTCACAATGCGAATCAGGGCGCGTCACCGGAACTTTGCCCGGCCGGAACCCCAGCGTAACCGAGCGACGCGTCCCTCAACGCTCCGCGAAGCCGAAACCCATTCGGTTCAGCGCTGGGCTTTGGTCGCGAGCATCACCTTCGTGCCTTTTTCCCACGCGAGGCCCCAGTCGCGCATCGCCCCGAGCACAGGGAGGAGTGCGTGTCCTTTTTCGGTCAGGCGATAGGCCGGGTGCCGCGTCCCGTCGGCGGCGGACACTTGCTCGACGATGGCGTGCGCCACCAGGCGCGTCAGCCGCTCGGTGAGAATATTGGTGGGGATGCCTTCCGGCGAGGCGGTGAATTCCTTGAAGCGCTCCGCGCCCATCACGAGATCGCGCACCACGAGCAGGGTCCAACGGTCGCCGATGAGGTCGAGCGTGCAGGCGACGGGGCAAGGCGAACGGCGGTCGGTTTTTTTCCCCGGGGAACGGGCGGCGGGCATGGGCAGAACAGTCGTGGAATCAAATGTACTTGCAAACCACAAGTTATCTTGCTTGCATCTTGCAAGTATGAAGCCCACCCACCCCCTTGCCTCCCTCCCGCAGCTCGCCCCGCCGGGCGCGGGGCTGCCGAAACCGGAACTGTTCGTCGGCCGCCTGCTTTTCGCGCTGCGCTGCGCCGTCACCTCGCGCGCCGCGGCCGGGGCGAAGATCGTCGCCGAGCGCGCGGCGATCAAGGCGCTGGTGCGGCCGCTTGCCCCGGCCGACGCCGCGCGCCGCGTGCTGATCGCGCGCCCACGCGGGCTCGAGGACAGCAGCCGGCATTGGTCGGTGTTCATGACGGTGGACCACCTGCGCATCGTAAACCTGAGCATCGCGGCGACGATCCGGGAGCTCGTCGCCGGGCGCGAACCGGGCGGCGTGGTCAGCACGGCGGCGGTGAAGCCCTCGCCTACGGCGGACGCGCATGTGATGCCTGCGTTCGCGGATTCCTGCGCAGCCCTGCTGGAGGCCGGGTGTGAGGCGGCGTCGCTGCGCACGCGACTGCGCCACGCGCACCCGTGGTTCGGTCCGCTCGACGCGGCGGATTGGCGCGTGCTGGGCGGCATGCACCTCGGGATGCACCGGCGGCAGATCAATCTCATCCTCGCGGGGCTTGCGCGTGAACGGACCGCGGGGAAGCCCGCGCGATGAACGAGTCAGCGCACGCCGCGGCGGGATGGCGGGTGCTGGGGCTGACTTGCGGGGCCGTGTTCGTGGTGTCGTTGGACGCCACGGTGATCATCGCGGCTTTCTCCGAGCTGCGGCGGCACTTCGCGGACGTGGCGCCCGCCCGGTTGTCGTGGGTGCTCAACGCCTACACGCTCACCTACGCCGCGTTGCTGGTGCCGCTCGGCCGCTGGGGCGACACGCATGGTCGGCGCCGGGCATTTTTGCTGGGGCTGGCGTGGTTCACGGTCGCCTCGGCGGCCTGCGGTCTCGCGCCGGACGCCACGACGCTGATCGGGGCGCGCACGGCCCAGGCGATCGGAGCGGCACTGCTCACGCCGGCGGCGCTCGCGCTGGTGCTGCGGGCCATGCCCGAGGAGAACCGCGCGCTGGCGGTGAGCCTGTGGGGCGCGGTCGGGGCGCTGGCGGCAGCGCTGGGACCGGCCTGCGGTTCCTGGCTGATCGAGGTGTTTTCATGGCGCGCCATTTTCTGGATCAACCTTCCGGCCGGCGTCGTGATCGGCTGGCTGGGGGTGCGGGCCCTCGCCGAGTCGAACGACGGGCGCACCGCCACGCGACCGGACTGGACGGGCTCCGCCTTGCTGGCCGGCGGCGTGGGGCTCCTGACGTTCGCCTGCCTGCAAGCGGGGGCAAGCGGCGCACGCATGGCGGCGGCCTTGGCCGGCGGGGTGGCGCTGCTCGCGTGCCTTGTGGCGTGGTCGCACGGCCGGCCGCATGCGGCGTTGGATCTTTCGCTGTTTCGCACGCGCAACTACCGCTTCGCCAACTTCGGCACACTCGTGTTCGGCACCACGTTCGGCCTCATGTTTTTCGCTTCGTTCCTTTTTCTGACCGGCGTATGGGGCTACTCGCAGAGCCGGGCGGGGCTCGCGGCGACCGTCGGTCCGTTGATGGTGATTCCTTTCGCTGTCCTCGGCGGACGCTGGGCGGGGGAACGCGGCCACCGCCCGCCGCTGGTCGTGGGCGGGGTGCTGTATGCGGCGGGCCAGCTCTGGTATCTGTTCCACCTTGCCGCGCAGCCCGACTACGTGGGCGCGTGGCTGCCCGGGCAGCTCGCGAGCGGCGCGGGCATCGGCCTAGTCTTGCCCTCGCTGGCCGGTGCGGCGGTGGCGGACCTGCCGGCCGCCGCGCTCGGCGCCGGCAACGCCGTCAATGCCGCGATCCGCCAGCTCGGCTCGGTGATCGGGGTCGCGCTGGGCGTGATGCTCGTGGGGCATGCCGGCGCGAGCGTGGAGCAATTCCGGCCCGTCTATCTTGCGCTGGCC
>JANOCA010000309.1:0-2195 GCA_031411915.1 Opitutaceae bacterium | reverse complement strand
ACGCTGACGATGAAACGAAGCTCCGTTCTGTTGGTGGTGTGCTTAGGAGTTGTGGCGCTCGCTTGTTTTGCGCTGATGCAGTCACCGGCCGTCGAACCTCAGGTGGATCGGTTAGTCTTTGCCGCGTATGCCGACCGAACGGAGAAGGAAATGAACTGGGCTCCTGTTCGGCTTTGGTGGGAGGCTTCGCCCGATGGCAAGGAACCATGGCGGGCGAAAAAAGCCGCTCGGATTACCCTGACACGTGGCGAAGCCTTTGCTGGTAACACTCACATCCCTCGAGAACGACTCCGAAAGTTTCTCGATGAACGAGTGTCGAGCGGTGAGATCGATTACGTCGTGGTTTTCCCCGCGAAAGGAACGAAGTTTGGCGAGATACTTCCTGCTCTCGACGAGTGCAGGAAGAGCCGTGTGCAGATTGTCCTCTTAAACCAATACGAGTTGTAGAACTGTCGGGACTGTGCGCCTTGACGCTCAGCCGTCTTTGCGCTCCGGCATTTCCTTGATGTAGATGTCGCGCTGCGGGTTCGGGATCACGATGCCGGCGCGCTTGAAGTTCTCCCAGATGAGGACGTTGATTTTGCTCCGAAGGCTGACGGGGCGGTTGAGCATCGTCTCGGTCCAGACCCAGACTTCGAAGTTGAGCGAGGACTCGCCGAACTCGACCAGCCGCGCCTCGGGCGGCGGCGTGCGCATCACGTCGGGGCAGGCGAGGGCGGCCTCGACCAGGACTTTGGTCACGTGATGGACGTCGCTCCGGTCGGACACGCCGACGGGGTAGCGGTAGCGCACGCGGCTGTTGCCGTGGCTGAGGTTGAAAATCTTGCCCGAGATGAACTCGGAGTTCGGCACGATGATGTCGATGTCGTCGTTGGTCCGCACGGTCGTCGCGCGGGCGCGGATCTCGACGACGTCGCCGTAGGTCTCGCCGATCTTGATGTGATCGCCGACCTTGATGGGGCGCTCGATGAGGAGGATGACGCCGCTGACGAAGTTGTCGGCGATGTTGCGCAGGCCGAAACCGATGCCGAAGCCGATGCCGCCGATGACGAGCGAGAGGGTGTTCAGGTTGAAGCCCGGGATCATCACGGGCAGAATGATCAGCACGCCGAGGAGCATGACGCCGTAGCTGATGAGCGTGGCGATCGCGACGCTGACGCCGCGGTTGAGCCCGGCGCGCGGCAGCACGCGGTCGCGCAGGATGCGCTTGAGCGCGGCGGTGAGCAGCGCGAGTCCGCCGACGAGCCCGAGGCCGATGATAATCGAGAGCGGGGTGAAGCGGAGGCTGCCGACCTCGAAGGGCTGGCGGATGAAGTCGAGGAGCGCGGACATGGGTGCGGACTTTAGTGCGGCCGGAACGGCGGAGGCAAAGATTTCGTGTCAGTGCGAATTCCGGTAGCCCGCCTCGTGAGAGGCGGGACTGAGCGGCGCTCACACTGCCGCCGGTCCCTGCTCTTACGAGCAGGGCTACCAAGCAGCGGCGTCACCACGTCAGCGTGACCAACGACACGGCTTGGCGCGGGAGCACGAAGGCGAGCGTGGCCGTGCCATCGCGCACCTCCGCCGTGGCGGGGGCGCCGGCGAGGGGCGCAAGCTGCGCGGCGCGCTCGAGCAGGGTGTATTGCTCGCGGGTGGGCGCGACGGGCGAGCCGAGTTTTTTCCACAACGCGTAGGCGTTGCTGTGGCTTTCGTCCACGCGGTGGTGCTCGAGCTTCGGTGCGGTGACGCCAGCTGGCAGACCGGCGAGCGTGAGCGTGATGTCGGCGGAGGGGCCGGGCACGTCGTCGTCGTGGTAGTGCCAGACGAGGACGGAGAGTTTCTTCGCCGCGGCGTCGAGACTCGCGAGGGCGGCGACATCCGCGGCGGTGCGCACGCCTGACTTGATGATCGTCTCGACGCCGAGGTCGCCGCTGCTTTGCGCGTCGATGCGCCGGCCGGACATCTTGGCCATCATGCGGTGGACGTTGAACACAGGGAGCGTGAGGCCGTTGCTCGCCATGGCGCGGAAGCCGGCGAAATACGGCTGGTCCTCGAACTCAAAGGCCCACGTGAGCGCGCCCTCGAGGTTCACGCCGTGCTTCTCGGCGAGCAGGTGCTTCCGCGCGAAGCTCGCCGCCGTGTAGCTCGAATACATCGTGCCGTTGCGGTAGCCGAGGTGCGGCCCTTGGCACGCGGCGCAACCGTCGGGATCGGAT
>JANOCA010000308.1:0-2339 GCA_031411915.1 Opitutaceae bacterium | reverse complement strand
GCGCCCTCGAGGTTCACGCCGTGCTTCTCGGCGAGCAGGTGCTTCCGCGCGAAGCTCGCCGCCGTGTAGCTCGAATACATCGTGCCGTTGCGGTAGCCGAGGTGCGGCCCTTGGCACGCGGCGCAACCGTCGGGATCGGATTCGCCGATGACGATGGGCTTGCCCTTCAGCTCGGGAAACGACGCGAAGCGCGCAAACGCGATGTCGATGGTGCGGAGCTGGCCGCCGATGCCCATGCGCACATGGCCGTCGCGAAACGTGGGCGTCGTGCCCTTGGAGTGAAAGGAGAGGAAGTCGAGCGGCGTGCCGACTTGGCCGGTGGCGAAGTTTTTTCCGCGCAGGCAGTGCTCGAGGAATTCCTGCATGAACTTGCCGCCGTCGCCCGCGGTGTCGGGGCCGCCGACGCGCGCCGTCGGTAACGCGCGCCGCACGGCGTCGATCGCGAAGTCGTGGAGCTTGCGGAATTCCTCCGGCGTGCCCTTCCAGTAGCCGATGTTGGCCTCGTTCCAGACCTGCCAATACCACGACTCGACCTCCTTGGGGCCATAGCGGGCGACGCAGTGCTTCACCCATTGATAGACGAGCTCGGCCCACTTCGCGTAGTCCTTCGGCGGGTAGGCCCAGCCGGTGTAGATGTCGTTGTAAGGGAGGCCGGGCCGCCACTGGTGCTGGTAAGGCTCGGGCTTGATCGAGAGCGCCTGCGGCATGAAACCGATCTGCGCGTAGGGTTTGACGCCGTTGCTGAGGTAGGCGTCGAAGATGCGATCGACAATCGTCCAGTCGTAGATGGGGCGGCCTTGGGCGTCCTCCGTGTAGGCGTTGGTGCTGCCCCATTTCAGCGCGGGCGTGCCGTCGCCGGTCACGAGCAGGCTGTGCGTGCGGAAATATTCCTGCGGCGCGCCGAGATTGCCGATGTCGCGGAGAAGTTTCCGGCCGTCCTTCATCGTGGCGTAGTTCGGCTCGTCGGCGCCGAAGAAGCGGTAGATGGGCTTCAGTTCGCCGTGGGTCTTCGCCGCGTCGACGCGGATGGTGACGGGCAAAGACACGGAGTCAGCGGCAGGAGCGAGCGTGCGGGTGAGCAACGCGGCGAGAATCACAACGGAGGGGAAGCGGTGCATGGGGGTGTCGCAGCACACCCGCCGATCGCCGGGTGCGGCAATGGGCGCGCGCGCGGACAGTTGGGCGAAGACCGAGGGTTTTGATTCGGACTGAACTGTGGTAGCGGGTTTACCCCGCGACTTGTCGGGGCATAAAGCCCCTCCCACAATAAACTGACCCACCACCAGACCGAGCATGGCGTTGACGCTCGGAGGCGCCACCGCCTAGCTTGCTCCCCGATGAACCCCACCCCCCGCCGCCAGTTCCTCAAGCAAGCCTCCGCCACCGGCGCGGGCCTGCTCCTGCTCAAGCACTCGACGCTTTTCGGCCAGAACACGCCGTCGAAGAAACTCAACGTCGCCCTCATCGGCGTCTGGGGCCGCGGCCTCGCGCACTACGCGGGCCTCGCCAGCGAGAACGTCGTCGCGCTCTGCGACATCAACGAGGCGCGCTTCCCCGATGCGCTGAAGAAGTTCCCCGGCGCCAAGACCTACGTCGACTGGCGGAAATGCCTCGATCAGCCGGGGCTCGACGCGGTCGTCATCTGCACCGCCGACCACACGCACGCGCACTGCGCGATGTGGGCGATGAACCGCGGGCTCCACGTCTATTGCGAAAAGCCCATCGGCCTCAGCGTCGAGGAGGCGCGCCTGCTCCGCGCGAAATACCTCTCGCTGAAAAACAAGATCGCCACGCAGGCCGGCACGCAGCGGCACGCGAACCCCAACTTCGCGCGCGTGCGCGAGCTCGTGCGCGACGGCGCGATCGGCGAGCTGCGCGGCGTCTTCGCGTGGGGCAACCGCAAGCTGCCGCGCCCCGCTTATCTCCCCGGTGAGGGCACGCCGCCCGCGGGCTTCCACTACGATCTCTGGCTCGGGCCCTCGCCCGCGCACCCTTACAACCCCGGCTATTTCTCCGGCGGCCCGGGTGCAAATTGTCTCCAGTGGAACATGTATTGGGACTTTGGCACCGGCCAGATCGGCGACATGGGCGCCCACACGATGGACCTCGCGTGGAACGCGATCGACGCCACTTACCCGACGGCCATCGAGGCCAAGGGCGATGCCTTCAATCCCGACGTGACGCCGGTCGAGCTCACTGCGCACTTCGATCACCCGGCCAACGACTGGCGCCCGGCGATCCGCGTGAGCTGGTATCAGGGCGGCGCGCTCCCCACCTCGCCCAAGCGCTGGATCGATCTCAACGGGATCGGGCACGGCGTGATGTTCAAGGGCTCGAAG
>JANOCA010000307.1:0-4613 GCA_031411915.1 Opitutaceae bacterium | reverse complement strand
CTGCACCTCATGCCAGAGACGCTGACGCGCGGCGGACCACTCGCCGCCGCGATCCGGATGGAGCCGTTGCACGAGCCGGCGATAAACATCTCGCGCCTCCGGGCTCGGCCGCGGCGCCGTGGGTCGATCGGGTCGGCGTGGCTCGAAGCCGTCGTCTTCCTCCCGCGCACGTGCTTGGCCGCGGGGATGGCGATCTCCGCCGTCAAAAAAATCATCCTCGTCATCGTCGCCGAAGAAATCGTCGTGCGCGGCGTTTTCCGCCGTCTCATCGCCTGCGGGGTTTGCCTCGTGGTCCATCAGCTCGCGCCAAAGCTTGCGGGCCGGGCGGCCGGTGAGCGCCGCCATTTCCTGCACGCTGCGGACGCGCTGCGCCTTGCCGAAGACCTCGTGATGCAGCTCGCGCAGCCGCGTGACGAACGTGGGAAACGTGCGGTGCAGCCACTCGTCGTAGGCGGGCCGGTCGATTTGCTCGTGGCGGTGCAGGTCGCGCGCGGCCTTTTCCTGCCGTTTCCTCGCCGCGTGCAGCTCCGCCCACGCGGCGCGTTTCAAAGGCGCATCGTCGAGCAGCACGAGCACCGTGCCGGTATCATGCCACGGATCCACGTGGGCCGGGGTGGCGCGGCGGCGAGGAGTGGTGGGCGTGCTTGCGGGCATGGAGGCGCGGAAGGAAACCGGGACTGCCCGCGGGCGCCAGAACGTTGCGCGAATTTCTTTGCCGACGGAAATGCCCTCGTGTTTCCGCCGGCCGTGGGTTGGATGCCGCGATGCCCCACGATCCCCACGCCGAGTTCGATCACAAGGTCCTCGATCAGATCGAGCACAGCCCGGTCGGCGCCGTGCCGCGCACGCCGCTTTACCAGGAGGCGATCACGCGCCTGATCGCGTCGCACCAAATCTACGCGCACGCGGACCACCGGGATGGCTACGTGACGGTGCGATCGCTGGCGGCGCGGCCGTGCTTTTACGCCAGCAACCTCGACGCGCTGAAGGCCGGCGCGATCGACGATGCGGCGCTGGAGCCCAACGCCGCGATCTTCACGCGGTATGTCGCCTCGCTGCCGCCCGCGTTGCACGCGAAGGCCGAGACGTTCCGCCTGCTGGTCGCCGGTCGCCCCGCGCACCATCGCAAGCACGGCGGGGTGATCGCGCACGATCCCGTGCACACGCTTTTCCTCGTGCCCGGCGCCGGCCCCAACCCCGGCATCCCGGGTAACTATCTCCACGGTTCCGTCCTCCAGCTCTCCGTCGATCCGGCGAGCGGCTGGGCCGTGCACCTCCACGACAGCGATGACGGCGCCGCGCTGTGCGATGCGGCCACGATGCGCGATGCATTCGACAAACTGGACGAGGTGCTGGCTTCCGCACCGTTTCACCTGAGCGAATTGGTGGCGTTGGGATTCCGCCTGAACTGACGGGCCGACGGAAACGGGCTTCTCGTTTGTGCGCTCTCGGGCACGATGAAGCCACCACCTGCGAGCAACCTTGCCGAGGCCCGTCCGTCGGGCTTCCGCTTTCCCCCCATCAACCCCTCGACCAGGAATTCAATGCTGCGCCCGCCGTCATGTCTTGCCGCCTTCGCGGGTCTGCTGCTGGGCGCGTCCGCTAGCGCGGCGCCGGCGCCGGCGTTCTTCCGGCAGTTTTGCGTCGAGTGCCACGGCGAGGCGAAGGCCAAGGGGCATTTCAACTTCGAGCGTCTCGCTGCCCAGCCTTCCGTCGGCCCACATGCCGAAGCGTGGGAAAAAGTCATCGAGATGATTGAGAGCGGCGACATGCCGCCGTCGGACGCGGAGAAACAGCCCGCCGAGTCGGAGCGCAAGGCCGCCGCCGCGTGGGCGCGCTCGACGCTGAAGACCTACGAGCGTGACCATGCGGGCGAGCCGGGCCGCGTGACGGTGCGACGGCTCACGAGCGGCGAGTATGCCTACGCGATCCGCGATCTCACGGGGATCGACCTCAAGGTGGGCGTCGATGCCTCGAGCGATTCGGTCGGTGGCGAGGGCTTCACCAATTTCGGCGACGTGCAGTTTGTGCAGGACGCGAGCGTCGAGCGCTACCTCGAGGCGGCCAAGGCCGTGGCCGAGCACGCGATGGTCGGCGCCGGCCCGCTGCATTTCTACACCGATACGGGCCGGACCGGCCTCGAGCTGTCCGCCCTCAACCGCATCAATGAACTCTACGCGACCAAAGGCTTTCGCGTGGTATCGGGTGAGGGCGGGAAGCCGTTCGGGCTCGAGCGCTACGGCAAAGCCTTTTTCACCGCGTGGTTCTTCAAGCATCGCGCGGTGCTGGGCGAGCCGGCCGCGATGCTGCGCGATCTCGCCGCCAAGGAAGGGATCACCGGGCGCTTCGCCGAGCACGTGGCGGCGGTCGTCAACCGCCCGGACCTCGGCTACCCCGCCCACGAGATGGTCGCGCGGTGGGTGGCGTTGCCCGCGCCCTCGGGTGCGAATGACGCGGTCTCAATCACACGCGCGCGCGCCGGCTGCGATGAGCTGGCGAAGCACCTCACGACTTGGCCGAGCTGGTTCTTCGGGCGCGGAGATGCGGCGGCGGGCGGCGCGGGCGACGAGAGTCCGCTGGTCTTCGACGACAAGTCACTCGCGGTCCAGACGGACCACACCTACATCTACCCGCTGGGCCTGCGCTTCGTGCGCGGTGGACGCGGGGGCGGCGCACCGACGCCGGCGCCCGCTGCGCCGATCCAGGTGTTTTTGAATTTCGCGAACATCAACCCGCTCGGGAGCACGCGCCCGGTCGTGATCTGGAAAAATCCGCGGATCGTCACGCGCGCCGCGCCGGTGTTCGGCCGCGGTCGCGGCGCGCCGGGTGCCGCTCTCCCGCCTCCCGCCGACCTCGATGCGCCCACCGTCGCGGCCGCTGCCGCCGCGGGGGCCGGCCGGGGCCGCGGGCCGACGGGGCCGGTGCTTTCCACCCAGCCGCTGCGCACCGTGCTTCCGCCCGAGGTGGCGGCCTCGCTCGGGTTCGGCACCAGTCCCGACGGGACCGCGTTGGGGCCGGACGACTTCGCCGCGACTGGGACCGTGGCGTTTGAATTGCCTCCGGCCGCGGCCGGCACGACGGCGGAGCTTCAGGTCGACGCCGTGCTCGGGGCCGATCGCAATGCGGTCGTGCGCGTCGTGGTCGCGGACACCGAGGCGGTGCCGGCCCGTGGCGCGCGGGCGCGAGTCTTCCTCGGCGACCCCGCGAGCGCGGGTTACCGCTCGTGGCGCGCAGGCATCGCGGAATACGTTTCATTGTTGCCCCCCAACTCCCACGGCGAGGCCAACCCCGCCGACAAGGATCCGGTGCCCGCGCCGTTCGACAACACCTACAACAGCCCGGAGCACGACGCCTTCGTGCTGAAGGTGAAATACCAGCGCACGGATGCTTTCTTCACCGCGAACATGGTCGACGGCGCCGACCGCGAACGGCTCAACCACGCGTGGCACGATCTCTTCGGCGCGTGGCCCTACCACGACGCCTACCTCGGGATGCTGGCGGAGCACTACAACGTGAAGCTCAAGAGCCCGCGCATGGCGGACATGGACGCCGCGCAGATGGCGGCGCTCCCGGCCGAGATGCGTTCGCACGTGGCGCCGCTGCGCGCCCACTACGACGAGGTCGAGGCCGCCCTCGATCGCGCGGAGCCCGGGCACCTCGACGACGCGCTGTCTTTCGCGAGCCGCGCGTGGCGGCGCCCGCTCACGCCGGGGGAAACGACGCGCCTGAAAAACTTCTACCAGCGGGCGCGCAAGGAAAATGCCCTCGATCACGACGCCGCCGTGCGCGCCCTGCTCGCGCGCATCCTCGTGGCGCCGGAGTTTCTCTACCGCGTGGAGACCGTCGCCGCGCGCGCCGAGCAGCCGCTCAACGATTGGGAACTGGCGAGCCGCCTCAGCTTTTTCCTTTGGTCCTCGGTGCCCGACGCCGAGCTGCAACGCGCCGCCGCGGCGGGTGAGCTGCGCCAGCCCGGCTTGCTCGCGCAACAAGTGAAGCGCATGGCCGCCGATCCGAAGGCGCGGCGGCTCGCGACGGAGTTCTTCGGGCAATGGCTCGGCTTCTATCGCTTCGACGAATTCCGCGGCGTGGACACGGGCCGTTTCCCCGAGTTCACCGATGAAGTGCGGGCCGCGATGTATGACGAGGCGGTGGCCACCTTTGAGTATCTCGTGCGCGAGGGGCGTCCGCTCCGCGAGCTGCTCCACGCCGACTACGCGTTCCTCAACCAGCCGCTCGCGAAATTCTACGGTCTCGCGAAAGACGTGCCGTCCAAGGATGACGTCGTGCGCATCGACGGCGCCAATGCCCTCAACCGCGGTGGCGCCCTCCGCCTCGGCGCGGTGCTCACCACCACCTCCGCGCCCCTGCGCACGAGCCCCGTCAAGCGCGGCGACTGGCTGCTTCGCCGTATTCTCGGCACGCCCACGCCGCCGCCGCCGGCCGACGCGGGCACGCTGCCGGGCGACCCGAAGGCGTTTGGTGTGCTCACGCTTCGCCAGAAGCTCGACGAGCACAAACGCGACCCCGCCTGCGCCAACTGCCACCTGCGCATCGATCCGCTGGGCTTTCCGCTCGAGGCTTTCGATGCGGTCGGGCGCTTCCGCACCGCCTAC
>JANOCA010000306.1:0-2514 GCA_031411915.1 Opitutaceae bacterium | reverse complement strand
ACTGCGCGGCCGTGGCCAGCGGCGCCGTGGCGGCCGCGAGCAGGGCAACGAAGGGAAGGGGTATTTTCATGGAAGGGCGCACGAACTTTGCCGCCTCAGAAATCAAAGCTGTTCGTGAGCAGAAACACCCGCGGCTCGGGATACTGGAAGACCACCGGCGCGCCGTTGGTGGAGAGGCCGCTTTGCGCGATGAGCTTGTCGTCGTTGAGGACGTTGCGGACGTTGAGCGACACGTTCCAGCGGATGCGCCGCTGGAAAAACGTCGCCGAATAGCCGAGCACGGCGTCCGTGTTGATCGAGGAGCCGCCCATGATCGGGCGCGTGACATCGGCGATGGGGAAGCTCGAGCCCGCCGGGAAAAGCCCCGGGGCACCGAGGATCGGATCGTTCGCGAGGTCGGCGGTGTTAACGGTTTTGTCGCGGTAGCCGAGGATGCGGTCGCCGCGGTAGCGCACGCTGCCGCCGAACCGCAGGCCCTTCAGCGGCCCGCTCTGGATGCGATACGAGCTCGTGAGATTGCCGCGCCACTCGACTTCCTGGCTGTTGGCCTGGCCTTCGCTCTCGCGCAGGAACGCCCAGCCGAGCGCGGCGCTGCGCATGTAGGCGAGGAGCGTCTCGTTGGCGTTGGTGGTGGCGTTGAAGTGCAATTGCGCCGGGCCGGTGCCGCCGGCGCGCTGCGGCGCGGCGAGATCGTTGGCAGCGGCGAGCCAGTCTTTCAGCCGGTAGCCGATGACGCCGAACCAATCGGCGGCGATGTTCGCGCTACGCGTGTTGTTCTTGGCCAGGCTCGCGCTCACGCTCCAGCCGCGCGTGGGATTGGCGATGAGCCGGTATTCGATGCCCTTGGCGATGCGGTCCGACGAATTGTTGTATTTGAGGGAAAACGCGTTTCCGGCGGCGCCTTCGCTCGGCCAGCTCAGGACGTCGTCCTGCAGGAAGCGGAACGGGCTGGCGGCATCGATGCCGCTGTTCGTCCCGCCGAGCACCGGTGCTCCGGTCGCCGCGGATTCGTAGCGTCCGCCGGACTTCGCGAGGTTGTAGTTCTGCACGGATTTCTCGATGTGGATCGAGGTCCAGCGGATGTCGGCGCGGTCCATGCCGGAGTTGCCGCCGACCGCGGCGGGGTTTGGCACCGCAATGGCGCCGCCCGAGACGCCGAGGTAGACGGACTCGTAAGCGTTCACGCGCAGCACGAATTTGTTCTCGAGGAAACGGAGCGAGACGCCGTATTCGCGCGTCGTGCCGTCGTCGAGCTGGGCCTCGGCGCCGGTCGGGGATTTGCGCGTGAAGTCGGCGACGAAAGCCGACGACGACTCGGTGTAGTGCAGGCTCGGGATGCCGTTGCGGCCCAGGGGATGGAGCACGACGCCTTTCATGCGGGAGGTGACGCTGTATTTGGTCGCCGCCTCGAGGGAATCGAACTCGCCGCCGCGGCTCAGCATCGCGTCCCACGGCTCGAAGCCGGCATTGCCGACCGCCTGGCCGTTGCTCGGGAACACGATCGCGGCGCCGTTCCGGACAGGCTCCTCATACTTGCCGGTGACGGCGTTGTAGCGGCGCGCGAGGCGGCTATTGGCGCCGCCCTGCCCGACCCACGGCGCGAACGAGGCGTCGGAGAAACGCTCGCCGAAGGTGAGATTGAGGCGGCCCTGGAGGAAACTGCTCTGCAGGCCATACTGCAGCGCGTCTTCCTTCTTCTTGCCGTTCGAGGTCTGGACTTGCGCGCCGTAGGGACTGCTCATCCCGGAGTTGATCACGACGTCGCGGCCGGCGGAGTCCTTGCCGATGACGCGCGTCTCGGCGTCCCAGAGATTGAAGGGCGCGCGCACCTCGAACTGGCCGCGGCCGCTGTTGTTCTGCGGGGTGTCGAGGTAGAAGCGCGCGCGGAGCCGGCGCGTGTTGCGGGTGGTGTCGTTGGCGGCGTTGGTGCCGGCGGGATAGGTGATGCCGTCGAAGGTGTTGTCGGAGATGATGCGCGCGTTGTTGTTGTTCTGCTGCACGCGCATGTTGACGCCGCCGGTATACATCACGGCGCCTTGGTGGGAGCCGAGCCAGCGCCAGAAGCCGCCGCGTTTTTCCAGATCCTGCGCAAAGGCGACCTGCAGCCGGCGCTCGGTGCGGTGATTGCGCCACATGCTGCCGGTGATGTCGTCCTCGACGTAGTAGCGGCCGAGGTTGGGGTTCGGCGTGACGCCGTCGGGGAGAAACCGGTTCAGCTCGACGCGCAGATCGGTGTTGTTGCCGGAAAGAAAACTCAGCGAGCGCGTGTCGAAGACCTCGCGATTGTAGCCGCCCTCGATGTAGATATCGCGCCAGGGATTCACCTCGAAGACGAAGCCGTGGATGGTGGCGCGCCAGCGGCGCTGCATGGCATTGCCGACCACGCTTTCGTCGAGCGGGTAGATCGCGGGGTCGATGATGCTGGGGTCCTGCGTGCCATCGAGCGGGCGGCGCGACGTGACGGTGTTGGTCCAGTTGCGGATCGCCGTGGGCTGCGTGCCGTCGAGGTTGAAG
>JANOCA010000305.1:0-16115 GCA_031411915.1 Opitutaceae bacterium | reverse complement strand
GTGAAGGTGGGCGGGTTGAGCGGCACGGTCGCACCGTCGGCGGGCCGATAACCCCATTCGTCGGGCCGCGCCGGGCGCTGGTCGAGCGGCAGGGCGGCGAAGACGGGGGCAAACGTGACGACGCTGAGCAGCAGGAATGGGAATTTCATGAGAGCGAAAGGCCAGCGGCCCGACGAACGGGAGGGTCGGCGGTTGCGCGCGGGGAGATTATTCCGCGTCGGCGCGTTTCAGTTTGAAGAACGCCTGCAGCAGCTCGCGGCATTCGGTTTCGAGCACGCCGCCGGCGGTCAGCTCGACGCGGTGGTTCACGCGCGGGAGATCGTTGAGATTGGTCGCGCCGCCGAGGCAGCCCATCTTCGGATCCGGCACGGCAAAGCACACCCGCTTCACGCGCGACATGAGCATCGCGCCCGAGCACATCGGGCAGGGCTCCTTGGTGACGTAAACGGTCGCGCCCTCGAGGCGCCAGTCACCGAGCGCGGATGCGGCCTGTGTGAGCGCGAGCATCTCGGCGTGCGCGGTGGGATCCTTCGCGCTCTCGACGGTGTTGTGCGCGGACGCGATTACCTCACCCCCGACCTCGATGACGGCGCCGATGGGCACTTCATCTCGGCGCCACGCGTCGATCGCCTGGTTGAACGCGAGGCTCATGAAGAACGTGTCGTCGCGCACAAGCTGCGACGGGAACCGTTTCTCAAACGGGCAATGGGAAGGAGGGACGGTGGGCTCGGGCATCTCGCACAGGAGCCGAGCACGGCGTCGCCGGCCGTTGCGAGAAGGATTTGGGTGGGCGGGTGCGACCCCGCGCCCGCGTGGGGCAGAATGCGGGCGCAGGGATGCGCCCGCCTACAGCGGAGACTATGCGGCCTTGGCTGGCGCCACGGCGACCGGCAGCTCAAGGGTAAAGCGGGCGCCGCGGCCAATGCCGTCGCTGTGGACGCTGAGCGTGCCGTTCATTTCCTTGGCCACGCTTACCGAGGAGTGCAGGCCGAAGCCGTGGCCGTCAGCCTTCGTCGTGAAGCCGTGAGTGAAAATCCTGGCGAGATTCTCGGGCGAGATGCCGCTGCCGTTGTCCTCGACTTCAAGGCGCACGCGATCGGAATCCGTCGGCCCGACGCGCAGGGTGATTTGCTTCGTCGGGGCCTTGCCCTCGTCGGCGGCGTATTTCGCGTTGCGGATGAGGTTCACGAGAATCTGCAGAATCTTGCCTTTCTCGCCGAGGACGCGCGGTGCCGGCAGAAACTCGCGCTGGCAGGCGACGTTGTGGCGCTGGAGCGCGCCGGCATTCATCCGCAGCGCGTCCTCCATCAGGGCCGCGGGATCAAGCGGTTCGACCATGCCAGCCATCGTGGCATAGGTCTGCTGCATCGTGACGATCTCCTTGATATGATCGATGTTCTCCTGGAGCCAGGTGACCTCGCGGAGGAGGCGATCGCGCTCTTCCGCGGCGTTGCGTGAGATCGTGTCGAGGAGCTCGGGCAGGCGGCGGCCGCGGGTCTCGTCGTTGCCGAAGGCGCGGAGGTCGGCGGCATGCTGATCGAAAAGCTCGGCGACCTTCGCCAGCACGCCCGACTTGGACTGCTGCACCGTGGTGGCGAGCACGCTCGCGGAAACGTTGAGGCTGGTGAGGACGTTGCCGACGTTGTGCAGGACACCGGTGGCCACCTCCGCCATGCCGGCGAGGCGCGAAGCGTCGACGAGTTTCCGCTGCGCGGTCTCAAGCTCCTGCTGGATGCGGTGGGCCTCGGTGACATCCTTCGTGAGTCCAAAAGTGCCGATGATGCTGCCGGTATCATCGCGCAGCGGGAGCTTGGAGGTGATGACCCAGCCCTCGCGGCCGTCGTTCCAGGTGATGCGAGCGGTCTTCCCGACCACAGGCGTGCCGGTGGCCATGATGGCCTCCTCTTCCCGCCGGGCGAGGTCGGCGTGCTCGGCGGAGAAAAAATCGCTGTCGCTCTTGCCGACCAGATCCTCGGGAGCGAGCCCGTGGCGACGGGCCTTGGAGTGGCTGGCGGCGATGAAGCGGCTCTCGTGGTCCTTGAAATACACGAGATCGGGAAACTGTTCCAAGAGCGCCTCGACGATCTCGGCGTCGAGGGGCGCGGCGGGCTCGGCGAAGCAGGGTTGGGTGAAGGACGGCGTGCTCATGGCGCGGCGGGCAGATCGAGGGTGAACGTGGCTCCCTGGCCCGGACCCTCGCTGTGGACGGTGAGCGACCCCTTCATCTCGCGGGCGGCATTGGCGGCCGAGTGCAGGCCGAAGCCGTGCCCGCCGACCCGGGTGGTGAAGCCGTGCCCAAAGATGCGGATGAGATTCTCCGCCGGGATGCCGACACCGTTGTCGGCCACGATGAGCTGCACGCGATGGCTGTCGGTCACGGCGACCCGGAGGGTGATGAGCATGCCGGGCTGACCGCTGTCGCGGCAGGCGTGCTTGGCGTTGCGGACGAGGTTGACGAGAATCTGGAGAATCTTCCCCCGCTCGCCGAGCACGCGCGGGACGTCGGTGAATTCCCGCGCCACCTCGACGGCGTTGCGCGCGAGCGTGTCGGCGTTCATGCGCAGCGCATCCTCCATCAGCGCGACTGCGTCGAGTGGCTCCATCAGCCCGCCCATGGTCGCGTAGTCCTGCTGCAGAAAGACGATCTCCTTGATGTGATCGATGTTCCTTTGAAGGGAGGAGATTTCCTGGGTTAGGCGCTCACGTTGTTCGGCGAAAAGCCGGGCGAGCGTGCGGAGCACTTCCGGCACTCGCTGCCCACGCGGGTCGTCGGCCAGAAAATCACCGAGCGTGGCTGCATTCTCCCGGAGGAGCGCGGCGATCTTGGCGAGGCCATCGGCTTTCGACTGGCGCAGGCAGCCGGTGATCAGGGTCGCGGAGACGTTGAGGCTGCTCAGGACGTTGCCGACGTTGTGAAGCACGCCGGTCGCGACCTCCGCCATGCCGGCCAGGCGCGAAGCGGAAACGAGTTCCCGGTGGGCTTTCTCCAGCGCGAGTTCCAGTTCGCGCGTGCGGGTGATATCCTGGCTGAGGCCGAAGGTCCCGATGATCGCGCCGCGGGCGTTGCGCAGCGGCAGCTTGCTCGTGAGGGACCAAGTCGTGGGCCGGTCGGGCCACGATTCCTTTTCCACCTTGTTGAGGATGGGCTCGCCGGTGCGCAGGATGCGCTGCTCGTCGTCGAACGCCGCCTGCGCATGCTCGGCCGCGAAGAAATCGAAGTCGCTGCGCCCGAGCACATCCTCGGGGCGGGCGGCGCGGAAGTTGACCAGCATGGAGCGGCTGACGGCTACAAAGCGCGACTGCCGATCCTTGAAGAAAATCTTGTCGGGGATGTTCTCCATGAACGCGGCGACGAGCGCCCGTTCGAGCTGGGCGGAGCGCGCGGCGGGTGCCGCAGGGGTCGGAAGCGCCGAGATCATCCGATCGAAGAGGGGTCGCGGTGACGGCAGGCGCCGGGCACGTAGCGGTGCAGGGCATCGCGGAGCGCCTCCAGCTTCACCGGCTTGGAGAGATACGCGTCCATGCCGGCGGCGAGGCAGGCCTCGCGGTCGCCCGCCATCGCGTTGGCGGTCATGGCCACGATGGGCAGTTTGGCGGGGAAGCCGGCTTCCCCGGCGGCGTGGGCCGTGCGGATGCGCCGGGTGGCGGCGAAGCCATCCATGACCGGCATCTGGGCGTCCATGAAGACGAGCGCGTAAGGTTTGCTGCGCACCGCCTCGACGGCTTCCTGCCCGTTTTGCACGAGGTCGACCTCGTAGCCCAGTTTGCGGAGCTGGAGAAGGGTGACCTTCTGGTTCACCAAGTTATCCTCGGCGACAAGAATGTTCGGGGTGATCGGGCTCTCCGTCGGCGCGAGGTTGAGATTGGGGAACGGAACCACGGTCGCGGGGGTGCCGACTTTGTCGGCCACCAAGCGGGTGAGCGTAGCGTGAAGGCGCTCGGGATGCACGGGCTTGAGTTCGCACGCGGCGATGCCGTGCGACTGCATCTGGGTTTCCTGGAGCCGCTCGCCGCGGGACGTGAGCAACACAATCCGCGGGTGCGGGATGGAGGGTTCGGCGAGGAGCAGCTGGGCGAAGCCGAGGCCATCGATGTCCGGCATGTGGTGATCAAGGATGACCAGCCGGATGGGTCGGCCGGCCTTGGCGGAGAGGCGGAGCAGCTCCAGCGCCGCGATCGCGCCGTCGGCGGCGCGATGGCGCAAGCGCCAGGACTCGCAGAGATGGGTAAGGAGCTTCCGGTTGGTGGCGTTGTCATCGACGATGAGGACGCTGTGCCGCTCAAGAATCGAAGGGGCGTTGAGGTAGCGCGGCGCCGGCAGGGAAGGTTCGTCGACCGCGGCCGTGAACCAGAAGGTGGAGCCGCCGGTGCCGGCGCTCTCGATGCCGATCGCGCCGCCCATGAGCTCGCAAAGGCGCTTGCAGATCGCCAGGCCGAGTCCGGTGCCGCCGAAGCGGCGCGTGGTGGACGAGTCGGCCTGCACGAACGGCTGGAAGAGGGTCGCCTGCACCTCGGGCGGCACGCCGATGCCGGTATCGATGACGCTGAAACGCAGGACGGGGCGGCCACCGCTCCGGCCGGCGACCGACACATGCAGGAGCACTTCGCCCTTCGCAGTGAACTTGATGGCGTTGCCGACGAGGTTGAGCACGATCTGGCGCAGGCGGACGGAATCGCCCCGCACGCGGTGGGGCACATCGGGCTCAAGCTGCAGGACGAGTTCGAGGCCCTTGCGCGACGCGGCGTCGGCGTGGAGGTCCACGGCGAGCTCAAGGTGCTCGGCGAGGTCGAAGTCGATCGACTCCAGCTCCATGCGGCCGGCCTCGATTTTGGAGAAGTCGAGGACGTCGTTGATGATCGTGAGCAGCGACTCGCCGCTCTGGGTGAGGGTGAGCGCGAGATCGCGCTGCTCGGCGTTGAGCGGCGTGGAGAGCAGCAGGTTGGCCATGCCGATCACGCCGTTCATGGGCGTGCGGATCTCGTGGCTCATGTTGGCGAGGAAAGAGCCCTTGGCGCGATCGGCCGCCTCGGCGGCGTCCTTGGCGCGCTTGAGCGCGAGTTCGACTTCGCCGCGGCGCGCAATCTCGCTCTCAAGGCGGGTGTTGATCGTCTCCAACGCGGCGGTGCGATCGCGGACGCGGCGCTCCAGCTCCGCGGCGTGGTCCTGGGAGGACCGCTGGAGATTCCATTTCTCCGTGAGCGCGTTCGCGAGTTGCAGGACCTCGATCGTGTCGAACGGTTTCTTCAGGATCACGAGCCGATCGGAGCTGCCGAGCCGGGCAAGCAGGTCGTCCCACGAGTAGTCCGAGTAGGCCGTGCAAATCACGATCTGGAGATCGGGGGTGACTTTCCAGAGTTCGAGCGTCGTCTCCACGCCATCCCAGCCGGGGGGCATGCGGACGTCCACAAAGGCCAGCGCGTAGGGCTCGCCGCGAGCGGCCGCCTGCTGGACTCTCCCGAGGCCCTCCTTGCCTTGGCTCGCGCTATCTACCGTGAAGCGTGGGGCCATCGGGGGCACGCCCATCGGCGGGGTGGTGGGCGAACCGAGCACCTCGGCCATCAGGTCGTCGATGGCGGCGGCGCTCTCGCTCACTGCGGGACAAAGGATCTTGCGGATGTCGGCGTGGATGGCCGGATTGTCGTCAATGACGAGCACGCGTGTGTTTCGCGCACGAGGCTCGAGGAAAGACGATGGGTGCATGTCGGGGGGGTAGGATATCCGGCATGAATATCCAACCTGCGTCATCGGCGCATCACGGGGGGAGGTTTAGGCCTCTCTCGTTGCCCGGCGAGCCGCGTCGCCTAGAGGCAAATACGGTCCGGGCTGACTGTTACCAAACGTCGAGGCAGGCCCGGGCGACTTTGGCCGCCAAGGTCTCGGCCAGAAGCGGCAGGGCTTGGTGCTCGGCTTGGAGCTGGCCACCGTCCGTGAAGACCTCGCGGGTCGCAGCGATGGCGCGGCCTTCAAACACGGCCTGCCCAGTGCGGGTGTCGCGCAGGGTGCAGAGGGCCTCGAGTGTGATGTTGAATTTTCGGGCGAGACCGGTGTCGCCTTCGCGCACGGCGGCGACTTCGCGTCGGTAGCCGGTGATGACGACGGTCAACACCGCCTCGGCCGCGCCCGCGGAATTCACAAGGGAGGCGCGGGCGTCCCGGGCAAAGTTTTCCCGCAGATGGGTGGACACCACGGCTTGGGCTTGGGGCAGCTGGGTCCGGTTGGCGACCGGCTCGACATGAAGCGTGCGGAATGCGGGCTTCGTGCCAGTGCCCAGCTGATAGTTGGCGCAGCCCCCGGCGAGCAGCGCCAGCACCGGGACACACCACGCGAGGACAGAAGGACGGGTCATGCGGCGGCGCGCAGCGGGCGCGGGCGACTCAGAAGAACAGGAAACGTTTCTTCTTCGGCGCGGGTTGGGTCTCGCCGGCTGGGAGCGGCGCCGGCTGGCCGGTGGCCTTGGCCTCGACTTCGGCGAGGCGGCCTTTCGCTTTCAGCGCGATGGCCGACTCGGGATAGGCGGTGATGGCCTCGTTGTAAAAGACGCGGGCCGCCTTGAAATTCGAGCGCTTGTAGAAATAGAAATCGGCCATGCGCATTTTGCTTTCGGCGAGCATGGTCTTCATGCCGTCGAGGCCTTTTTCGGCTGACCCGATGTTCGTATCGCTCGGGAACAGGAGCATGAAGTCCGTGAAATAGGTGATGGATTCCTTGGTCGCGCCTTGATCGTAGTAGGGGCCGTCGACGAGGGACGCGTGCATCTGCGCGAGCTTCAGGTAGGCGTCCGGCGCGAGCAGGGTCTGCGAGTAGTTGTTGATCATGCGATCGAGGGCATCGATCGAGTCCTCGGTGTTGCCGAGTTTCTGGTGGCCGCGCGCGACGTTCATGAGCGCGAGGGGGGCGTAGTCGCTGTAGGGGGCGTTGGCGATGACGGTCTCGAAATACTCGATGGACTTGTCGCGCTGGCGGAAGCCGGGGAGGAGGCCGAAGAGCATGCGGCCGCGGGCGCCGTCCAGGAGAGCCGCGGCGATGCGATATTGCTCGCCGACGATTTCGTTGAAGCGGCGGGTGTTCGGGTAGCGGCCGAGGACCTGCTGAAAATCCTCGAAGGCCTTGGTGTATTGCTTGCGGCCGAGGCGGAGCTTGGCCGAACGGTAGAGGGCCTCGGGCGCGTAAATTGAGTTGGGATACCGCTTGGCGATCGACTGGTAGGAGCGGATGGCGCTGCCGCTGCTGCCGGCTTCCTCGGAGGTGCGCGCCCGGTTCATCTGATCGAGGGCGTTGCGCCCCTCGGCGCCGGCGAGGCCGGCGAGGGCGCCGCCCTCGACGCGCCAGCCCGTGCTCGCGCTCCACACCAAGTCGGCGCGGGCGGTCGACGCCAGGAGACCGAGGATGGCAATCAGGAGAATGAACAGAGCGGGCCGGCGGCGGGCGAAAACAGGACGCATGCGGGAAAGGATTTACCAGCGAAGCAGGGCACTTCCGTAGGTCAAGCCCGCCCCAAAGGAGACAAGCAGAGTGAGATCGCCGGGCTGGATGCGGCCGGCCTTGCGCGCCTCGTCGAGGGCGAGGGGGATCGAGGCCGCCGAGGTGTTGCCGTAGCGATCGACGTTAACGAAGAAACGATCCATGGGCAGCTCGAGGTATTCGGAGATGGCCTCGATGATGCGGAGGTTGGCCTGATGGGGAATCACGAGCGCAATCTGATCAGGACGCACGTGGTGTTGTTCCAGGATATCACGCGCGGCCTCGTCCATCCCGCGGACGGCGAGCTTGAAGACTTCCTTGCCCTTCATCCGGATGCAGTGCTCGCGCGCCAGTATTCCCTCGGGCGTCAGGGGTGCGGCGCTGCCGCCACCGGGGATGCAAAGCAGGTCCGCGCTCTCGCCGAAGGTGCCGAGGCGCGCGCCGATGAAGCCGAGGTTCTCCTCCGGCGCCAGCCCGACGATCGCCGCCCCCGCGCCGTCGCCGAAGAGCACGCAGGTGGTGCGGTCCTGCCAGTCGATGATGGCGGAGAGTTTTTCAACGCCGATGACGAGCGCCTTGCGGTAGCGGCCGGAGGCGATCATCGCGCAGACGGTGTCGAGGGCGAAGACGAAGCCGGAGCACGCGGCGTTGAGATCGAAGCAGGCCGCGTGGGTCGGCACGCCGAGCTTGGCCTGCACGAGGCAGGCGCAGGCTGGCATCGGGAGGTCCGGCGTGATCGTGGCGACGACCAGCAGGTCGATGTCGGCGGGCGTCAGGCCGGCGTCGGCGAGGGCGCGCTTGGCCGCCTGCACGCCCATGTCGGAGGTGTTTTCGCCGGGTGCGGCGATGCGGCGCTCACGGATGCCGGTGCGGGTGCGGATCCATTCGTCGGAGGTGTCCACCATGTGTTCGAGGTCATCATTGCTGAGGATGCGCTCGGGTGCATAGGAACCGGTGCCAAGGATGACGGTGGAGGGCATTCAGGATACGGAAGGTGCAGGGAAACGCGCCGCTTGGCCCGAGGCCGCCGGCGCTGGGCGCCTCAGGAGAGCGCGGGCTGGCCGAGCAGCTCGTTGGCGCGCGCGATATCGGCGCTGATATGCTCGTTCATGTTGGTCTTCACGATCTCGTGCGCGGCGTTGATGGCGTTCTTGATGGCGCGACGATTGGACGAGCCGTGGGCCTTGATGATGTGCCCGTTGAGACCGAGGAGCGGCGCGCCGCCGTAGCGCTCAGGATTGATGCGCTCCTTGAGGGCGTTGAACGCGCCCTTGGAGAGGAGGGCGCCGGTGGCGCGCATCGGGTTCGCCTGCAGCTCCTCCTTGAGCATCGCGGAGAAGAAGCGCACGAGCGACTCCCAGCTCTTGATCATGATGTTGCCGACAAAGCCGTCGCAGACGACGACGTCGACGTGCTCGGTGAAAACCTGGAAGCCCTCGATGGGGCCTGCGTAATTGATGATGTCGCCGGTGCGCCTGAGCATTTCGTTGGTCTCGGTGATGAGGGCGTTGCCCTTGCCCTCCTCGGTGCCGATGGTCATCAGGCCGACGCGGGGCTTTTTCACGCCCAGCATCACACGGCAGAAGTGGCTTCCGAGGATCGCGTTGTGGACGAGGTGCTCGGGTTTGGCCTCGGGATTCGCGCCGGCGTCGATGAGGACGAAGTGACCGCCCTGGCGCGGGCAGATGGCGGCCAGGGCGGGGCGGGCGACACCCTCCATGGTGCGGAGCCGGAGCGTGCCGCCGGCCATGAGCGCGCCGGTGTTGCCGCAGCTCACGACGACATCGGCTGCGCCGTTCTTCACGAGTTCGATGGCGCGGACCATCGAGGAATCTTTCTTCCGCTTCAGCGCGTTCAGCGGCTTGTCGTCCATCGTGACCACTTCGGAGGCGTGGTGCACGACGAGACGCGCCGAGCGCTTGAGCCCGGCGTGGTGGAGGAGGGGATCCAGCACGGTCTCGTCCCCGACCAAGGTGATCGCGTAACTCGAGTGGCTCTGGCCGAGCGCCAGGCGCACGGCGGCCACAACCTCGGCCGGCCCCAAGTCGCCGCCCATCGCATCAACGGCGATGCGACCGGTCGCGCCAGACGTGGAGACCATCGCCGGGACGGTGGGTTTTGAAACTGCGACGCGGTCTTAGACCTCGACCGTCAGGACCTGGCGGCCACGATACGTCCCCGTCTTGGGGTTCACGTGGTGTCGGCGGAAGAGGCTGCCGTCACTCGTGTCCGTGGAGAAGAGCGGCGCCTTGAAGGCGTTGGCGGCGCGGCGGTTGGCGCTGCGGCGTTTGGACTGCTTGCGTTTCGGATTGGCCATGGAAGTGAGTGTGTTGGCCGGCGAGAATGCGCCGGTGAAGTGCGTGAAGGGGCCGGAGTAAAGGGCGGCTCCCGAGTGCGTCAAGCGCCATGATGGTCGCCGCATGATCGCCGCCGGCGACGGGCCTAGTTTGAATTAGGCATCAAATAGAAATAGAAGGTGAGCACGCCGGCTAGAATCAGACGATACCAAGCAAACATCGCCAGCCCGTAGCGCATCAGCCAAGTCACGAGGAAGCGCACGCAAACGGCCGCCGTGATCGTGGCGACGACCGCCCCCAGAATCACGTTCTGCCAGCCAAAGACGGCGATCATCGCCGCGCCACCCTTGTAGCTCTTGTAGATCGACGCGGCGGTGAGGGTAACGAAACCGAGGATGAAGCTGAATTCCGCGGCTCGGCGCGGATCTAGGCCGGCGAAATAGCCACCCACGATCGTCATCATGGAGCGGCTCGTGCCCGGGAACAGGGCTACGCACTGCAACAGGCCCACGCCGGCGGCGCCGATTTGCGAGAGTTCTTCTTTCTCGACCCGGGTGCCGGCGATGATCTGCTTTCCATACCAATACTCGACGTAGAACATCAGAAACGCACCCGCCACCAGAGCGAATATCACAGTTCCCTTCGAGAACAGGTATTCATCGATCAGGTCGTGGGCGAGAAATCCGATGCCTGCCGCGGGCACAAAGGCGATCATCACGTTGATCAAGAGACGGCGTCCGGCGGGATCACGGCCGAACAGCCCCATTAGCATCGAGAACAATCGGCTCCAGTAGAGGATTATCACCGCGGCGATGGCGCCAAACTGGATGACGACCACGTAGGTGCTTGAAGCGGTCTTGATCGTCAGGACTTCGCCCGGCCGCCCGTCCTTGGGCTTTCGATGGTAGAGCAACGCGCCATTTTGATCGAGGAGGTCCTCGACGGAATTTAACTCCAAGATCTCGTTGGCGATGATGAGGTGGCCAGTCGACGATACGGGGAGGAATTCGGTTATTCCCTCTATGACGCCCAGCACGATTGCGTCGCGGACGCTCAGTTCGACGGGCTTCCCGGATGCCGTCGTGACGATGGTTCGCTCGGGAGCGTTAGGGGTATCGGCGGCAGAATTGGATAACGGGGTGGAGAGGGCCAGCAGGCCGAAAAGCAATTTTCGCACGTGCGTCGGTGTCAGTTTTGCGGGTATGGCGCAAATTTATTTGCGGCGCGCGCCGCGAGGCACTGACTCCTCCGCCCATGCCGAACCTCGCCGCCCTCACCGCTCATGTCGCCGCAGGTCGTGAGCTGGATGCGGCGCAGGTGGCGCAGGCGGCGGCGGCCTTGGCCGAGTTGGCGGAGACGGAGGAGACCAAGGCGGACTTTCTCGCCGCGCTGGCGACGAAGGGCGAGACCACGGCGGAGGTCGCGGCTTTTGCGGGCGAATTTCGGGCGCGCGCGATCAATCCCGGCGTCGAGGCGTGGGCGGGTCGCGCGATCGACGTCGTCGGCACGGGCGGTGATCACGCGGGCGGCTTCAATGTCTCTAGCCTTGTCGTGCTGGTGCTCGCGAGTGGGGGTGTGACCGTGATGAAGCACGGCAACCGTGGCATCACCTCAAAGTGTGGCAGCGCGGACTTGCTCGCGGCGCTCGGCGTGCAGCTCGATGCGCCGGCGGAAAAACTGCATCGCGCGCTCGACCAGCTGGGCTTCGTGTTCTTTTTTGCGCCGGCCTACCATCCGGCCTTCAAGCACATCGCTCCCGTGCGGAAGCTCCTCGCCGCCCGCGGCCAGCGCACGGTGTTCAATATCCTCGGCCCGCTCATCAATCCCGGCCGGCCGGCGCACGTGCTGCTCGGCGCGTTCTCGGCCGCGTGGGTGCCGAAGCTTGCGGGCGCGCTTGAAACGCTCGGCGTCAAGGCCGGCCTGGCGGCGCACGGGGTGATCGACGCGGAGCGCGGCATCGACGAACTCACCACCGCCACGGTGAACCGCGTGCGCGGCTGCGGGGTGCGCCGCCGTATCGATGGCGAGTGGCGCGCGGAGGATTTCGGGCTGGAGGCTTCGCCATTCACCGATCTGGTGGGAGGCGATGTCGCGACCAATCTCGCGATCGTCGACGCGCTGCTCGCGGGCCGCGGGCCCCGGGGACTCGTCGACACGATTGCGCTCAACGCCGCGGTCGCGCTCTGGCTCGTCGGCCGCGTGCCGAGTGTGCGCGAGGGCGTTGCGCCGGCGCGCGACCTCCTCCTCGGCGGCGCCGTGAAGGCTAAGATCGCCGCGGTCCGCGAATTCTACTCGGCATGAAGCGGCAATATTTCGGCACCGACGGTGTGCGCGGCCCCTATGGCGGTCCCGTCGTGAACGAGGCTTTCGCCGCGCGCCTCGGCTACGCGGTCGTGAAGTGGCTGTCAGGCCCCGGCGAACGCCGGGTGTCCGCAGCCGAGGCGGGCCGGCCGGCGGTCGAGCGGCGCGCGGCGGCCGGTGTGGGGCGCGTCTTGATCGGGCGCGATACGCGCGGCTCGGGCCCCGCCCTTGAGGCGGCGGTTGCGCAGGGCCTGCATGCGGCCGGGGCCGAGCCGATGTCGTTGGGCGTGCTGCCGACGCCGGCGGTCGCCCGGGCGGTGCGCGCTTCGGGGGCGCGGCTCGGGGTCGTCATCACCGCCTCGCACAATCCGGCGAGCGACAACGGCATCAAGTTTTTCGGTCCCGATGGCGTGAAGCTCACCGATGAGGATGAATCGATCATCGAGGGTTTTCTCGCGCAGGCCCCTGTGTTTTCCCCGGCTCCGCCGCTCGCGACGGTCGGCGTCATCGATGACTACATCGCCGCCGCGGTGGCCTTGCTGCCCGCGGGCGCGCTGCGCGGCTGGCGCATCGTCGTCGACACCGCCAACGGCGCGACCTGCGGCACCACGCCCGCCGCGCTCCGCGCGCTCGGCGCCGAGATTGTGGGCCTCGGCGACACGCCCGACGGCCGCAACATCAACGCCGGTGTGGGCAGCGAGCACCCCGCGCAGCTGGCCGCGCGTGTGCTCGCCTCCGGCGCGCGCCTCGGCCTCGCGCACGATGGCGACGGCGACCGTTGCGTCCTCTGCGATGAGCGCGGCTCCGTCCTCGACGGCGACGAGATCCTCACGCTGCTGGCCACGCGCGCGCTGACCCGGGGCACGCTCCCCAAAAACACGCTCGTCATCACCCAGCAGAGCAACCTCGGCGTCGACGCGGCCCTCGCCGCGGCCGGCGGCCGGGTCCTCCGCACCGATATCGGCGATCGCTACGTCATCGAGCGCATGCTGGCGGAAGGCGCCACGCTCGGCGGCGAATCCTCGGGCCACATCATCTGCTCGGATGTCTCGCCCACCGGCGACGGCCTCGTCGCCGCGCTCAAGACCATCGAGGTCATGCTCGCCACCGGGCAGCCGCTTTCTGTGCTGCGCGGCGCATTGAGGAAATTCCCGCAGCTCACCGCGGCGCTCAAGGTCCGCGAGAAGCCGCCCATCGAGACGCTGGCCCATCTGCCGGTCGCGATTCGCGCGCTGGAAGCCGAGCTCGGTGCGCAGGGCCGCGTGCTCGTGCGCTACTCCGGCACCGAGGCGAAGCTCCGCCTCCTCGTCGAAGGTCCGACCAACGCGATCGTGGAGGATGGCATCGCGCGCCTGAAGGCGGCGGTCGCGGCGGACGGGCTCATTTGACGCTGACTTCCGCTTCGCAGGCACGGCGGGGAAACGATCCGACGGCGGGCACGTCTTGTCATGCGCCGAGTCTTTCGTTGACCGGGCCCGGCGCCCGCTTTTCGTAGACCTTCCCCATGCCTGAAGTTCCCGTCGCCTCGCTCGACCCCCGCCACCAGAAGCTCATCGAGAACGCCCGTGTGGCGCTCGAGCGTGGCAACCTCGACTACGTGATGGAAGTCACCGCGCAGGTGCTGAAGATGCAGCCGGGCTGCCTGCCGGTCCGCCGCCTTCAGCGGGTCGCGCAGGTGCGCCATGCGCGCGGCCGGAGCGGCGGCTTCATGGGCAAGGCCCTCAACACGTTTTCCACGGCGCCCTTCCTGTTTGGCGGCAAGAAGGAGCCCGCCAAGCAGCTCGAAATCGCCGAGGGTCTCCTGGCCAAGGATCCCAACAACGTCGCCGCGCTGAAGCTCCTCGCGGAGGGCGCGGGTGGGCTCGGACTCCCGGAGACGGCGGCGTTTGCGCTCGAGGCCGTGCGCGAACTCGAGCCCGCGAATCGCGCCAATCTCCTCGCCCTTGGCGAGGCCCTCCTCACCGCCGGCAAACCCACCGACGCGCTGAAGATCGCCGATGAGATCCTGCGCGACAAGCCCACGGATGCCGACGCGCAGAACCTCATGCGCAAGGCCTCCGTCGCGCAGACCGTCGACAAGCACAGCTGGGATCAGAAGAGCAGCTACCGCGACAAGCTCCGCGACGAGGCGCAGGCCGTTTCACTCGAGCAATCCGCCAAGGTCGTGACCGGCGACACCATGACGAACCGCCTCCTCGACGAGGCGCTCGCGCGCGTCGCCAAGGAACCCGCCAATCTCAACCACTACCGCAGCGTTTCCCAAGCCTACCGGCAGCTCGGCAACCTCGACGAGGCGCTCGTCTGGGTGCGCAAGGCCCGCGAACAACCCGTCGGCAAGACCGACGCCGCGCTGGAGAAACAGGAATCCGAACTCGCGACCGCCGTGGTCGAGCAGCACATGAAGGACGCGGAGGCGGCCGTCGCCGCCGCGCCTGGGGACGCCGCCGCGCAGGCCAAGCTCGCCGTGGCGCAGAAGGAGTTTGCCAACTTCAAGCTCGCCGAGTCCAAGCGCTACGTGGAGCGCTACCCCAACGATCACTCCGCCCGCTTCGCGCTCGGCAACCTGCTCCTCGAGGTCGGTCAGACCGATGCCGCGATCGCGCAGTTCCAGCAGGCGCAGAAGGGCCCGCAGGTGCGCGTCTCCTCGCTCGTCGGCCTCGGGCGCTGCTTCAAGGCCAAGAAACTCTTCGACCTCGCTGTCGCTCAGCTCAACACCGCGAAGAACGAGCTGCCGAACATGGACGACACGAAGAAGGACGTGATCTACGAGCTGGGTTCCTGCTACGAGCTGATGGGCAAGGCCGAGGCCGCCATCGCGGAGTTCAAGGTGATCTACAGCGAGGACATCGGCTTCCGCGACGTGGCCGACAAGATCAACGCCTTCTACTCGAAAACGTAGGTCGGGTTTATCCCCGATTGGTTTGCTCAGCATGTCGGGCATAAAGCCCGACCTACATTTCCCCATGAAAACTCCCCTCCGTCTCTCGCTTGCCTTGTTTGCCGCCTGTGCGCTGGCCCGCGCCGATCAGAAAACCAAGACCCTCGACTTCCATTGGATCGATTCCGAGGGCGGCGGCTCGACGCTCATCGTCACGCCCGAGGGCGAGTCCGTGCTCATCGACACGGGCAACCCCGGCGGCCGCGATCCCGCGCGCATCGTCGCCGCGGCCAAGGCGGCCGGCCTCACGAAAATCGATCACGTGATCATCACGCACTGGCACACCGATCATTTTGGCGGTGCGGCGGAGGTGGCGCAGCAGATCCCGCTCGGCACGATCCACCAGCGCTCAATCCCCGCGGGCGATCCCGACGGGCGCGCGAGCTCGTCGTTTCAACTTCAGATCAAACCCTTCCGCGAGATCGCGGCGCAGCGCGCCACGCTCGCGGCGGGGACGGTCATCCCGCTCAAATCCGGCGCCACCAAGCTCGAGCTCCGCTGCCTCGCCGCGGACCAAAAGATCGTCGCGCCCACCGCGGCGCAGGCGAAGGTGAAGAACCCGCTCACCGGCACGGGCGAGGCGAAGCCCGCCGACACGAGCGACAACGCCAACAGCGCCGTCTTCGTGCTTTCCTTCGGCGCGTTCCGCTTCTTCGACGGCGGCGACCTCACTTGGAATACCGAGGCGCAGCTCGTGACGCCGCACAACGTCGCGGGCGTGGTCGATGTCTACCAGACCAACCACCACGGCCTCGATGCGAGCAACAACCCGATCCTCGTCCGCAGCCTTGAGCCGACGGTGGTGATCATGAACAACGGCCCGAAAAAAGGCGGCGGCGCGGGTTCGTTCGCCGCGATCCGCTCGGCGCGATCCGTGCAGGCGCTCTATCAGATTCACCAGAGCCACAACGTGCCCGCCGAGACCAACGCGTCGGCTGAGTTCGTGGCGAACCAAGGAAACCTCACGGGCGCCGAGGCCGCCAAGTGCCCGGCCAATCTTATCAAGATGTCCGTCGCGCCCGACGGAAAGAGCTACACGATCTCAATCCCGAGCGGCGGCCACACGCGGACGTTCAAGACGAAGGGTTGAGGCCGGGGCAGCGACGGACGGGATGCG
>JANOCA010000304.1:0-4001 GCA_031411915.1 Opitutaceae bacterium | reverse complement strand
CCGGGCGAATTGATTTCGTAGGCCATGACGCCACCCGCCGGAACCAGCCGCGTTGTGTCGGCAAACAGCCCCGTCTCCGAGAGGCGTCTGGGGAACGGTTTCGCCGGCTGGGCGCGGGGCGGGGCGCGCACGAGACGATGCACCCCGCCAATCGCGGACTTGTTCGCCCTTGGCGATCCGTAGTCCGTCAGCACGATCTCGCCGTCGGCGTCAGCGGTGATGTGCGTGAGCGCCAAGGGCGTGTCGACGAGCTCGCGCGCCCACTCGACCTTCGTGCCGTCGTGCTTCGCGGCCCAGACGCGGCCGGTGTTGAAATCGCCGAAGACATAGGCGCCTAAGAGTTCGGGGAAAACCTTGCCGCGATAGACCAGGCCGCCCGTCAGCGACCGGAACTCCGCGTGCGAAAACTCCAGCGTCGGTGGCGTCACCGGCGTCGGCCCCACGGGGCGGCTCGTGCTGAAGCGCCGGCTGCCTTCGTAGGCGCTCCAGCCGTAATTGGCGCCACGCCGCACGAGGTGGACGAACTCCCACGCGTCCTGGCCATTCTCGCCGCACCAGAGCTGACCGCTCGTCGCGTCGAAGGTGAGCCGCCACGGATTGCGCATGCCGTAGGCCCACGTCTCGGGGGCGAACCGCGCATCGCCCGCAAAGGGATTGTCGGCCGGCACCGCGTAGGTTTGTCCCGGCGAGGGTCTGTCCACGTCGAGGCGCAGGATCTTTGAGCGCAGCGTGCGCGGGTCCTGCCCCACCCGGTCCTTGTCGCTGTCGGAAGTCCCGTCCCCGCTCGTCACGAAGAGCATGCCATCCGCACCAAACGCGATCGCACCGCCGTTGTGCCCGCCGCTCGGCCATTCGATGATCACGAGACGCGTCGCCGCATCAGGCCGGCCGTCCCGCACGGTGTAGCGCACGAGGCGCGAGTGCCGCACGCGCTCGGCGTCGGGACCGTTGGTGCCGAGGAAAACAAAACCGTTCTCCGCGAATCGCGGATGGAACGCGATGTTCGAGATCTGGTCAGCCGAATCGATGAGCGTCTCGGCATCGGCGCCGTCGCCGTCGGCGCGGAAGCGCCCGAGCCGCATGCCGGCGCCCCATCCGCCCTCCTGATCGAGGAACCACATCCAGCGCCCATCCGGTGTCGGCGCGAGCGTCACCATCGAACGCGCGGCAAGCCGGGGCCAGGCGGGTGCGGTGGCAAAACCGGTCGGCGCTTCCGGCGACGTGAGCAAGCTGGTGCCGGTCCAAGCCCCGCGCGCGATGGCCGGCGGGCCGGAAAACACCAGCGGCGCGTAGTCCGCCGTGCGATGAAAGCTCGGCCGCGCCAGCGGCACCGCGCTTGAGAGTTCCTGCGCGGGGCGCGCGCCGTTCACGCGCGCGAAGTTCACGTGCCACGTCTCACCCGGTGCCGGCCGCCCACCCGTCGGCGCAAAGTCGTTCCACGGGATGCGCCCTTCCACCGTCCACCCCTGATCGCGATCGGCGGGATTGTTGACGGTGCCGCGCACCGCGACACGCAGCTCGACATGGAACCGCTCTCGCTTCACGAGCGCGGCGAGGTTGCGCACGCTTTCCGCGCCCGGAAAAAACGCATCGAAGATCGCGCCGTGGGGATTGAACTCGAACTCGTAGTAGCCCCCGTGCTTCTCGGACGGCTTCAGGAAAATCTCGAACACATCGTCGTTCCACATCGGGCCGTCGTGCTCGGTGATCGCGTTGGCCACGTCGGCGTCGTCCATCTCCGCGAAAAAATAGAGCCACTCCCGATCCCAGAGCAGGCGGACGCGGGTGCCCTCGCGGGCCGCCGGCGCGCCGGGCAACCATGGGAGACGGAAGCCCTCCACGAGCTGCGCGTCGCGCCATGCGGCATCGTCACCCCGGCCGTCGATCACCGGCGGCGTGGCGGTCCAGCGGCATTCGTAACGCGGCGCCTGCGCGCACAACGAACCGGCCGCGATGAGAGAACTGAACCATGCCCACCGAAGGCTCATGGTTTCAGGAAGTGCTCGAGAAACTTAAATGCCTGCTCGTTCGACTCTGCGGTCGGCGAATGCGCCGGGCGGTTCGTCATCGCCACGCGGTTCTCATGGCCGAGGAATTGGTTCACCGCGACCGCGTGGTTCAGCGCGCGCCACCGCGCCGGCCCATCTTCGGATCCGCCCGAGACCAGAAACGGCCGCGGCGCCATCAGCGCGTGCAGCTCGTGCAGGTCGTGCCCCTGCGTGACGATTCGCTGGTAGGCGCCGAACGCGGGGTTCGTGGGCGTGATAAGCCCGCGTGTCCGCGTCTTGCCGCGTTCATAACCGAGATACCACGGCTCCCAATAGTTCACGCCGGCGCGCGACTCATCGAACACGATCCCGAGGTCCGACCACACGGCGCAGGCGAATTTTTCGTAGAGGCACGAGGCGAACATCGCCCACTTGCCGCCATACGAGTGCCCCATCACCCCGATGCGCGCCGGATCAACCTCGGGGCGCTGCGCGAGGGCCGTATGGCAGTTCGCCGCGATGTAGGCGTGGTAGCTCAGCGGCTGGCATTGCGCGCCGCGGAGATCGGGCTTGGTCGCGTCGTCGCCCGGCGTGCCGATCGAGAGCGTCACGAATCCCCGCTGCGCGAGCAGCAGGGCAAACGCCCGCTCCAGGCCGGTATCCTTGCGCGGCAAGTAGCGCTTGGCCTGACCCTCGATCGGTCGGGGTCCGGCGTAGTCCACGCTCACTTCGGGCGCGTAGAAAACCACGAGCACGGCGGGGCGCTTCGTGCCGTCGCGACCCGGCGGCACCAGCAGGTAGCCGTGCTGCATCACACCCGGCGCCACCTCGATCTCGACGCGGTGCTGCGTGATTTCGCCGCGCATCTGCCGCTCCGAAAGCTCGACTCGCGGACGCGCCACCAGCGGCGGCCATGCGCCCATGCGGCTGTGCCAGTAGGCGAGGATCTCCGCGCGACGCGCCGGCCACTCGGCCGGCGAAGCAACGGGGCGGCCGTCGTTGAACTTTAACGGCGACGCGTAGGCGCCGAACTGCCCGGCGTGCTCGGCAGGCGGGGCGAAGAACGGCCGCAACCCCGCCGGCACGTCGGCGCCGGCCATCGCCGTCACCCACGCCAAGCCGATCGCTGCAAACCGCTTCATCGCTTGGCGGCGTTCACCACCGGCTGCGTCCACGCGGTCTCGAATTCCGCGGCGACGCTGCCGTTCACCTTGGCCTTCGACGAGATGATCTTGGCGCGCACGTAGACTTCGTCGCCGCGCAGCGTGTAGCTGGGGCTGGCGCCCTCGACCTCGGCGAGCACCGCGCCCACATCCTTGCTGTAGCGGCGGTGCGGCATCGTGCGCGAAGGGGCCTTGCCCGGCGCGGTGAGCAGCTCTGTCTTTCGATCGTAGCCGCGCCGCGTGCCGATGAACTGCGTGCGGTAGGTCACGCCCGGCTCCGCCTTGATGGCTACGCTCAGTTTGGCCGGCTCGCGCTTCACGTCGTCGAGCGTGACGCCCGACGTCGCGTAAAAATCCCCCGCCTCCATCGCCTTCACAATCGATTCGGCCGTGAGATGGCGCGCGCGCACCATCACCCAGCCGCGGCCCGTGTTGCTCTTGCCCAGGCCAATCGTGTGGTAATTGTGCGAATCGTCGGTCCCCACGCCGAACATCGGCTCGAGTCCCAGCTCCGCGAGCCGCACGGTGAGGATCGCGTCCCACATCGCGTCCATGCTCAGGCGCACGGCGTCGCCTTCGTTGTCCACGCCGGGGTGGCCGTTGTAGACCTCGAAGAACTGCTCGCCCTTCACCGGCATGATGTCCTCGGCCGTCATGCCCGAACGGAAATTCGGATGATTCACGTGCACGATCATCGGCTGCCCCGTCCTCTCGCGCTGCGCGCGCGTGGCGTCGATGGTCTGCTGCATGATCGCCGTGGCATCCTCGCCCGCGATGGGCGGGGTGTGCTCGCGCGGGTTCGTGATGTTCATGTGCACGGGACCGGTGCGCTCCGGGTGTGTGTCGGTCT
>JANOCA010000303.1:0-8130 GCA_031411915.1 Opitutaceae bacterium | reverse complement strand
GCCGATCGCGCACGGGCACGAGACCACCAGCACCGCCGTCACCACCGCCCCGGCGTGCAACGCATCGCCCGTCACCAGCCACCACGCGAGCCCGGCCGATGCGGCGATCACCAGAATGCCGATCAGGTAGCCGCGCACAATGCGCTCAAGCAAAGCGTGGCGTTCGCCGCCGCGCCCCGCGGGTTCGAGCAACTGCGCGAGCAGGGACTCGGTCCACGGTTGCAACGCGACCAGCCGGCGGGAGCTGCGGCCCACGTTCTCCGCGCCCGCGGGCACGCGCTGGCCCGCGCAAAAATCCCGCGGCTCCGCCTCGCCGTTGATGGAGGCCAGGGAGAAGGTCGCCTCGTCGTCGGCCAGCCGCGATTCCACGGGCACCGTCTGGCCGGCTGCGATCACGAGGGCATGCCCCGTCCGCACCTGCTCGGGCGCGACCGTCGTGCCATTCTCCAGCCGCACCGGCGCGGGCCGGGGCTGGTGCGCGAGGAGCCGCCGCCGGTTGCGCTCCACCGCCGCCACCTGCGCCCAACGCCCGATCAGCATCAGCACGATGAAGGCGCTGACGAAGTCGAAATACACGAAACGCTCCTCGTGCGCGAGCCAGCCGTAGAGCGACCCCGCGTAGGCGCCCACAATCCCGATCGCGATGGGCTGGTCGATGTGGAGCACGCGTTCGCGCGCGGCCCGCACGGCGCGACCGACAAAATATCCGCCACCCACGAGCACGCTCAGCGTCCCGAAGGCCAGCGCGAGCAGCCCGAACAACCGCGCATACTCGAACGAGGGCTCCATCCCGAAATACGAGGGAAACGCGAAGAGCATCACGTTCATCGCGAACGCCGCGCAGAGCCCGAGGCGCTTCACCAGTCCGCGGCTCTCCGGTTCCGCATCGTGCGCTCCCGCCGGCCCGACCAGATAACCCAGCGCCTGCAACTGCCGCGCGAAGCCCACGGCCGAGAACTCGCCGCGCAGCCAACGCAGCCGCATCGTGCCATACTGGGCGTTGACGACGATGTCGCGGGCCCCGCGCTCCTGCAGGAACACCCGCTCGATCAACCATACGCAGCCCGCGCAAGAGATGCCCTGCACGTCGAGCGTGAGTTCCGGGATTGGAAGGTGGGGCAGGCTCTCCGAGCCGGCCTGAGTTCCAGCCCGCTCTTCACCTTGCAACTCAGGCCCGCTCGGAGAGCTGGCCCCACCTTCCGCCTCGCGCTGCAACGTCTCCAGCCACGTGTAGTCGCGCGGCTGAAAGACCGCCGCGTCCGCCGGCGCCGTCACATCATCCTTGATGCGGTAGTAGCCCTCGAGGCCATGCTCATGCACGAGCCGGAAAACGTAGCTGCAGCCCGCGCAGCAGAAACCCGCCTCACGCATCCGCGCATCGATGAGCGCCGCGCCGCAGTGGCGGCAAGTTGTAGCCGGGGTGCCCCCACCCCGCGATCCACCGCCTTCGCAGCGGGGTGAGGGCACCCCGCCTACATCACGAGCTACGGTGATCGCACTCATCTCAGAAACACACCCACGTCATCGGATCCGGCCCCGCGAAACCCAGGGTGCCGCGCAGCCGCCAGCCCACCACGACCGCCGTGCCGAGCGCGAGGCCCACGCGCGCGCGGGCGAGCCACAGCGGGGAAAGTTTTTGCCGCACCCAGTGAAACTGCGTCTGCGCCAGCCACAGCAGCGGCACCGTCCCAAGACCGAAGGCCAGCATGAACTCCACCCCGCGCAGCGCCGACCCCGACAGCGTGGCCAGCGCGATCAAGATGTAGAGCGGACCGCACGGCAGCAGCGGCGTGGCCAAACCCATGACCGCAGCGGCGCCGAGCCTCGAGCCGCCGCGAGCCTTCGCCTGCACGCGAAACACGATTCGCGTCAGAAAAAGCGGCTTCGGCAAAAACCGATCCCAGCGCAACGCCAGCGCCACAAAGACCGCAACCATCGTCCAAGGCAGCCAGCGCAGCACCGGGTGCGCAAACCACCCGAGGAGCGGACCGCCCAACCCTCCGGCCAGGGCGCCGAGGACCATGTAGCCCGCCAGCCGCGCGCCGTGATAGACCGAGCTCACCGCCTGCACCGACGCCGCGTCGCCTCGCACCGGCAAGAGCGAGCACGCGAGGGGGCCGCACATGCCGGCGCAGTGCAGGCTGGTGACGAGGCCCGCCACAAAGGCGGTCGCGGGGGAATTGACGGCGGCAAATTCCATGGGCGTTCAGCGCGGAGGCGCCGTGGCGAGCGGCACTTCCTGCACGCGATGTTTCGAGGCAAACGTGATCCACGCGCCCCAGACGAGGAGCTGGACGAGGCAGGCGGCGGCGAACCAAAGCCAGAGGCGCGAGGGGCTGCCGGGGATCGAACGGTGGGGCTCGCTCTCCGAGCGGGCCTGAGTTCCAGCATCATTCGCACGGGCAACTTGGAAATCGCCCCGCAACTCAGGCCGGCTCGGAGAGCCGGCCCCACCTGCGGAACCGCAACCTGTTTCCTGAGACTTCATTTTCCGGCCTCCTCCTCGCGCAGCAGCCGGGCCTCGGGGCCGAGGAACTCCGCCTTGCGCTCGATGAAAAATGTCCCCGCCTCGTCCTGCACGCGCACCACGAGGTGAAACGGCCCGGTGTAGCCCGCCCGCGGCTGCTGCAGCACGAGCGGCTGCGCGATCTCGCCGAGCGGGGGGATCTCGACCGGGGCGTTGAAGCCGTTCTGCACGAGATCGGCCGGCGCCTCGCTGAGGCGGACGACGAAACGCGCGGGCACATTCCGCTTGTTCACGATGCGCACGAAAAACTGGTTGCGCACGGAATCGGGGCTGACGACGTAAGGCGCGCCGGGGATCCGCGTGACGCCGAGATTCGCGGGCCGCACGGTCGAGAGCGCCCACGTCGCCACCGAAGCGCCGACCATGAGCAGCACGCCGTAGAGCACGGTGCGCGGCCGCCACCAACGGGTGCGCTGCCCGCTGAACGCCTTCTGCGAATCGTAGCGGATGAGGCCCCGCGGACGATGGAGGCGCGTCATCACCTCGTCGCAGGCATCGATGCAGGCCGTGCAACCGATGCACTCCATCTGGAGTCCCTGCCGGATATCGATGCCCGTGGGGCAAACCTGGACGCATTTGTTGCAGTCGACGCACGCCCCGGCGTCCGGCGTGCCGGCGCGTCCGCGCGGCTCGCCTCGCTTCGTGTCGTAGCCAATCACAAGCGAGTGATCGTCGATGAGGGCGGACTGGATGCGGCCGTAAGGGCAGATGACGATGCAGAGCTGCTCGCGGAACCACGCGAAATTGAAGTAGAGCGCGCCCGTGCCCACCGCCATGAACAGAAACGCGCCCCAATGCGCGCCGGGCCGCTCGTGCATCATCGCCCAGACCTCGGGCAGCGAGACGAAGTAGGCCAGGAAGAGATGGGTGATCACGGCCGCCGCGAGCACGTAGAGCGTGTGCTTGAGCGAGCGTTTGAGGAACCGGCCCGCCGAAGGTGGCGCCGCATCGAGCGCGCGGCGTTGCACCGCATCACCCTCAATCAGGCGTTCAATCTGGCGGAAGACATGGTCGAGGAAGACCGTCTGCGGGCAGGCCCACCCGCACCAAATGCGGCCGAGCAACGCCGTGATGAAGAAGAGCGAAAACCCCAGCCCCGTGATCACGAAGAACATCAGCCACAGGTCCTGCACCGCCAGCGTGAGGCCGAACAAGTGGAACCGCCGATCCGCCACATCGAGGAACACCGCCGGGTAGCCCCCGATCTTGATCCACGGCAGGGAGAGGTAGAACGCGATCAGCCCATAGGCCGACCACCGGCGCGCGCGGGTGAAACGGCCGCGCACATCGGCGGGATGGAGGAAAGGCCGCGAGCCGTCGGCGCGGATGGTCGTGACAGAGTCACGGTTGGGCAGGGATTGCAGCACGCGGCGGCGTCATTTCGGGACGATGGGAACCCATGCGTCCTGCTTCTGGATCGGTTCGCCTTCGCGGTGAAAACTCAGGATGAAGGCCGTGACCTCCGCCGCTTTTTTCGGCCCGATCATCGGGCCCCACGCCGGCATGCCCTTCGCGAGCACGCCCTTGTCGACGATCGCAAGGACCTCGGTGGGACGGCCGCCATGAACCCAGAGTTGATCCAGCATGTTGGGGCCGATGCCGCCGGTGAGCTTCTCGTGGTGGCAGCTCGCGCACGTGGCCACGTAGGTGGCGCGGCCGGCCTCCACGAAGACGGAGTTCTGGCTCATCTTCCACAGGCTCGCGTCGTCGGTGGCCGGCGCCGCGGCGAGGCGGGCGGCCTCAATCTGCGCCATCGCGGCGGTGACTTCCCGCGGTCCGTCGGGCCCGGCGCGGAACCACTCGTAATACGCCCAGTAGCCGACCCAGAAAACGATCGTGATGTAGAGCGTGAAGAGCCACCAGTTGGGCAAGCGCTTGTCGTATTCCTGGATGCCGTCAAAGACGTGCGGGCGGAGGGCATCCTCGTCGCGGGAATTATTCGGTGTCGGCGTCATGGCGGGAGTGTGGGCCGGGGTTTATCCCCGACGGGTTTCGGTGCGCGGAATGTCGGGCGCCAAGCCCGACCCACTTGGCGGAGTCGCCGTTTCAAAGGGCAAGTGGGCGAAGCGCGCGACTTGCGCGGGCTTCATCCGCAGGGCTCGCCAGAGAAACGCGATGAAGATCGAGGCGGCGGTGATGAAGGCCACGATCGTGTAGATCGCGGCGTGGTCTTCGAGGATGAGGCGGCGGAACATTGGGGGCGGAATTTACGACTAATGATTTAGGATTCTCGGTTTCACGGACTACTGCGCCACGCCGCTGCCCTTCGGGGGCGCGACGGGCTCGTATTTCCCGAGCGACTGGAGATAGGCGATGAGGGCGATCACTTCCTTCTCGGGGGCGACGTAGGCGCCGGCGGCGCGCAGATCCTGCGCGATGGCGCGGGCCTGGTCGCCGGCCCGCGTGACGATCTCGAGGTCGCTCCAAGCCGGGTAGGGCACGCCGAGGGTGCGCATGACGGCGATTTTCTTCGGCAGCGCGGCGACGTCCGTGTCGCGCTGGAGGAGCCACGGGTAGTTCGGCATGTTGGAGTCCGCCGAGATCGAGCGGGGATCCTCGAAGTGCCGGAGGTGCCAGACGTGCGGGTATTTTCCGCCGATGCGCGCGAGGTCGGGCCCGGTGCGCTTCGAGCCCCACTGGAAAGGATAGTCGTAGATCGACTCGCCGAGGCGCGAGTAGTCGCCGTAGCGGAGCACGTCGGGCACGAGCGTGCGGATCATCTGCGAATGGCAGTTGTAGCAGCCCTCGCTCACGTAGAGATCCCGGCCGGCGAGCTCGAGGGGCGTGTAGGGAATCTGGCGCCGATCCTCGACGTTGGCGGCCCGGTGGACGAGGACGGTCGGGATGATTTGAATGAGGCCGCCGGCCGCCACGGCGATGAAGGTGAGAATCGTGAACGGCAGCGAGTTCACGAGCAGGCGGTCATACCACGCGGCCCAGTTTTTCCCGCGCGACTCGAAGTGCGCGTAAGCGAGCACCACGCACACGAGGAGGCCCACCAGGCCCGCGATGCTGGTGAAGTCGCCGCCAAACATCCACGCGCAGGCGAAGCCCGTGCCGAGGATCGAGAAGAGGACGGGCGGGTTGAAGACCGAGCCGAGCAGCGTGAGCTTGCCGTCCGGCGCGTGCGCGTCCGCGGGTTCCTCCTCAAACACCTCGATCGTGCCGTTGACGGGCTGCGCGCCGCGCACGGTCTGCCAGAGGTTCCACGCCATGATGAGCCAGCCCACGAGGTAGAGACCGCCGCCGACCACGCGCATCAGCATCATCAGCCGGATGGCGTTCAGCGTGTCGATGAAGTTGGGATAGGCGAGGACGGTGCCGTTCTCCGCCGTGCCGTTGAGCATCACGCCCTGCGTGATCCCGCTCGTCCACATGGCGGCCACGTAGAGGAGGATGCCGACGGTCCCGAGCCAGAAGTGGAGGTTGGCGAGCGATACGGAGTGGAGGGGCTTGTTCCACAGCCGCGGTAGCAGCCAGTAAATCATGCCGGCGGCCATGAAGCCGTTCCAACCGAGCGCGCCGGCGTGGACGTGGCCGATGATCCAGTCGGTGTAGTGCGCGAGCGCGCTCACCGAGCGGATGGAGAGCAGCGGCCCCTCGAAGGTCGCCATGCCGTAGAACGTCACGGCCGCGGCGAAGAACTTCAGCACGGGGTCGGTGCGGAGCTTGTGCCACGCGCCGCGCAGCGTGAGGAGGCCGTTCAGCATGCCGCCCCACGACGGGGCCCAGAGCATGAGCGAGAAGGTCATCCCGAGCGTCTGGAGCCAGCCCGGCAGCGCCGTGTTGAGCAGATGGTGCGGGCCCGCCCAGATGTAGACGAACACGAGCGACCAGAAATGGATCACCGACAGCCGGTAGGAATACACCGGCCGCTCCGCCGCCTTCGGCAGGAAGTAATACATGATGCCGAGGATCGGCGTGGTGAGGAAGAACGCCACGGCGTTGTGCCCATACCACCATTGCACGAGCGCATCCTGCACGCCGGCGAAGATCGGGTAGCTGTGCGTGAGGCTCGTCGGCAGCGAGAGGTGGTTGACGATGTAGAGCATCGCCACCGTGACGATCGTCGCGATGTAGAACCAGATCGCGACGTAGAGGCTGGGCTCGCGGCGCCGGGCGAGCGTCCAGAAAAAATTCACCCCGAAGACGACCCAGATGAGCGCGACCGCGATGTTGAGGGGCCAGATGAGCTCGGCGTATTCCTTGCCGCGCGAGAAGCCGAGCGGGAGCGTGATCGCCGCCGCCACGATGATCGCCTGCCAGCCCCAGAAGTGCAGGGCCGAGAGGAAGTCGCTCGCGAGCCGCGCCTTCACGAGGCGCTGCGTCGAGTAGTAGACGCCCGCGAACATCATGTTGCCCACCAAGGCGAAGATGACGGCGTTGGTGTGCAGCGGCCGGAGCCGGCCGAAGGTCAGCCACGGCAGGTCGAAGTTGAGCCGCCAGAAATTGAGCTGCGACGCGATGAGCACGCCCACCAGCATGCCCACCGCGCCCCAGATGACGGAGGCGAGCAGGAACTGGCGGACGACCTTGTCGTTGAACTCGAGGATGATTTTTCGATCGGACATGGAGGGAGGAATGGAAGGGTCCGGAGACCAGATGCCCGGGGGATTTGGCGTGGTGGAAAGATGGCTACGGCAAAGGCGCGGGGCTCACGGCCCCCTGGTCTTTCGGCCCCTTGGTCCGCCTGCCTTCCTCCGCCAGCGGCAGCAGCGAGTCGCGCTCGGCGCCACCCCCGCGGCTGCGGGCGTGCTCGCGCAGGAAGAAGACCACGAACACTGCGACCAGCCCCAGGCTGATCGCAAGGGTGAGGGGAACGACCGCCATGCCGCGCGCGGTTCAGGGCTGCCCCGCCGGGCTGGCGGGGACGGCCTTTTTCTTCACCGGGTGCGAGACGCCGTGGTGGTGGCGCAGCAGTTCCTTCGCGGCCAGCCAGTTGTCGAGCTCGACCCCCTCGAGCCGCCCGCCCTCGATCCAGAGGTGGTAGGCGGTCTTTTGGATCTCAGCCTCGGACGGATCGTGCGGATGCGGGATGGGCTTTCTCATGGTTGCGGTGGATTTATCTGCCCCATGCTACACGCGCCCGGTGCGCGGCGCTCGGCGCGGCTTGTCCAACGCTGCGCATCCCTTGTCCTCCGCGCCGCCGCGCACGGGGCAAGAAATGCGCCACGTTCGTCAAGCCGTGCGGAGCCGCGCCCCGGATTTCCCGCCATGATGCGGGCGATGGACGAAACTCTCCTGCGCGCGCTGCACGCCCGCCGCCCGGCAATCCGCCGGCAGTGGGAAAGCCTGCTGCGCCTCGAGAAACTCGACAACCCCCTCGCCCACCCCGACGCGCTCGTGCGCCTGATCGACTGGTCGCTCGACGAAGTGTTGGCGGATCTGGGGCGATCGCGCCGGCGTCTCCGCCGCAGGCGGCCGCCCAACTACGAGGAAGTGCGCAAGGCGTGCGCCTGCGGGCGCAACCCGCTCATCGACTATTTCCTGGCGGGCGAGCGCGCCCTGCTCGAGGCGCTCGTGCTCGCTCAGGCCGAGGTGCCGGCGGCGCCGGGTGTCTCCCATCGCACCACCGCGACCGAGGTCCATCTCGTGGTGCGGCA
>JANOCA010000302.1:0-2604 GCA_031411915.1 Opitutaceae bacterium | reverse complement strand
CGGGCGTCCCTGCCCGCCGGTTGAGGGTGATCGTCGGACGCTCCAGCCTCGGCGGGCCGGGACGCCCGCCGCTGCTAAGAAACACGTTCACTTCGCCGCCGGCTCGGTCAGCAAGAACGTCATCAGGTCGCGCTGCTGCTGCGTCGTGAGATTCTGCCACAGGCCCGGCGGCATCAGTGAAACCGCCGAAGCCTTCATACCCGCGATCGCGGTGCGCGGGATCGTGCGCTTCGTGCCGGCGGCGTCGGCGAGGACGAGGCCCTCGGGCGTCTCGTCGAGGACCACTCCCGCGGTCGAGGTGCCATCCTTGAGACTGATCTCGTAGCCGATGCGGTCCGGGTTGATCGCGGCGCTGGGCTCCACGATGTCCTGCAGCACGGAGGCATAGTCGCGGTGGACCAGATTCGAAAGATCAGGACCGACGATGCCGCCTTCGCCCCGCACTTGGTGGCACACGGCGCACGCGGCCTGCGCGCTGGCGAAGACCGCCTTGCCGCGCTGCCAGTCGCCCCCGGCGATCTCCGGGATGCGACGCTCGGTGGCGGCCGTCGCAGCGGTCGCCGGCTTTGCCCAAGGGAGCAGCGCGCGGCGCAACGGCAGTGCGCGCGGGCGGAAATCCTCCGCCGTGCGCCATGAAACATCGAGCGCCGGCTCGTCTCCGCCGGTCGCAAGGGTGAGTTCGATCGGCGGCCAGGTGTCGGGCTGTGACTGAACGGTGAACTGCACCTCGCCAGCCGATTTTTGCTCGGTGCGGGCGCCGAGGGTTTTCAATCCGAGCCGGCCGCCGGACTTGAACGCGACCGTGACAGTCTCCGCGGGATATTCGAAATCGATCTTCGCCCCCGGCTGGATCGCAGTGCGGAGCATCAGGTGAAGGTCGAGTTGCGCGCGGAGCGTGAGCTGGCCCGGCGTCTTCAGCAGCGCGAAGAGCCGCGCGTGTTCCTCGCTCGCCGCGGTGAGTTCACGCGCGACCTTGAGATCGAGGTGCGGGAGCCAGCCGCGCCACTGCACGGTGCCCGCCGCGTCGCGCCACTCGGCCTCGACGCCCGCGAGATCGGTGAGCAGGTCGATGGCGGCGTGCTGCGGCAGCTCCTTGCGCGCGGGGTCGCGCGGCCGCTCGGTCGCGGAGCCCTCTGGCAATTTCACCGCATAGTTGGTCGCCTCCGTGCGCGGCGCGGTGCGCAGCGTGAGCGAGCGCAGATCGGGCGCGAGCACGGCGGAGAGCACGGGCACCTCGCCGCGCGCGATCGTCGCCTGATCCTTCACGACTTGGTAGCCGGGCACAAAAGCCTCGAAGCGATCGCCCGCGGCCACGTGCAGGCCCTTGGTGATCGCGCTTTGCTTCGCCAGCGTGCGCCACTGCACCGGATCGATCGCGCGGTCGAAGATCACGCGCGTCTCGGTCGGGCTCGCGGCGTAGGCGAGCACGGGTTGCGGCGCGGTTTTGCTCGTGTAGGAGACTTTGAAGATCGTGCCCTGCCCGCGCGGCCCCGTGCCCCAGTCGGGCTTGCCGCTGTGGCACGCGACGAGGAGATCGCCCGCGGGCGTCGGCACCGGGTCGATCACGAGCATCGCGACGCTCGCGATGAGATCGTTTTTCGCGACGTAGCCGGCGGGCGTCTTCACGAGCTTGGTGCGCCAGATTTTTCCGCGCGACTCGCCGGCGACGAACACATCGCCGCGCCACCACGCCGGCCCGAAGATCGCGGTGCCGCCGGCCACGGGCTCGTTGAAATGCACACCGCAGGTGGACTGGTGCTGCGGGCCGTAGTCGAAGACGCTCGGCTCATCGATCACACCGGGGTTGTGCACCGGGTGCCGCGGCGGGAAGCCGTAGTGCCGGCCTTTCTGGATGTGCAGCAGCTCGTCGAAGGGGTTGCCGTTGGCGAGCCACGTCGCGCCTTCCTGATCGCTGCAAAACAGATCACCGGCGGCGTTGAACGCGAGCGAGACCGGGAAGCGCAGGCCGGTCGCGATGATGTCGCGGCGTTTCCAATCCGGCGAGAGGCGGATGATCGTGCCGCGCTCGCTGAAGGGATTGTAGTCGGAGACGCCGGTCTGCTTGTTGATGCGATACGCACCGTTCCACGCATCGACGCCGAGGCCGAAGTAGATGTTGCCCTGCGGATCGACGGCGAGGCCGATCGCGTCGAGGTTCGAGCCGGCCGCGGCCGTCGGCGGCAGCCAGCCGCCGGTGACCGTCTGCAACTCGGAGGTGCCGTCGCCCTTGTCGCGCAGGTGCAGGATTTTTCCGCGGCTCGCGATGTAGAGTCCGCCCGGTCCCCACGCCATGCCGATGCTCGCGGGGATCTCGTTGCCCTTGTTGTCCCAGAAGGCCGACGCGACGTCCTCATGGCCGTCGCCGTCGGTGTCCTTGAGCTGCCAGACGTTGCCGTCGTAGCCGAGCGCGAAGAGCCGGCCGTCGGGCGCGTAGACGAGGTTGTTCAGGTTGCGCAGCTGCACCGGCAGCTCGCGGACCGTGAAGCCCGGCACGAGCATCTGCACGGGCGGAATGGCGTCAGCGGCTGCGAGATGCGGGACGAGGTTGAACGCGAGGAAGGAAAGAGCGAGTCGCGGGGAAAAGGTCTTCATGGGTCGGAGGGG
>JANOCA010000301.1:0-3160 GCA_031411915.1 Opitutaceae bacterium | reverse complement strand
GAAGACTTTCTGCCCCTCGGCGGGCGTGAAGCGCTCGAGCCACTCGCGTCGCGATTTCATCTGCGCCGCGAAACCTTCGAAGACCGTGTGGGCCGCCACGGCCTCGGTCAGCGCCTCGCAAAGGAGGCCCGGATCGAGCGTCGGCAACTGCTCGATCGTGTGCCCGATCATCTTGAGCCGGCGCTGGCGCAGCGTCTCGAAATCAGACTGATCGAGGCCGCGCTCGATGGTCAGGCGCACGAGTTGATCGAGGGATCGCACACCCTCGCGCCAGCCCTGCGCCGGCACGATGAGCGTGGCGATCGAGAGACCATGCCCCAGCAGTTCCTCAAAGCCCGCGTCGGGCCCCATCCCGTTGCCGTCGGCCCGCACGCGATCCGCGAACACCTCCATCACAAACTGCCGCCGCTCGCGCTCGACCTGCGCCTCGCGCATGTCGGCCTTGGGCGGCAACGGCGCCGCGATCGACGCGGCCTCGATGGCGGCGGAGCCCATGCCGCTCACGCGGAACACGCCGGCGCGCAGCGCGCGCGCATCGAGCCGCCCCTCGTCGCGCACCGGGATCGGCTCGGCCGGCCGCACCATGTCGCCGAACAGTTCGCGCACCAGCGTCGCCATCGCGACGGGATCGAGGTCGCCGGCGCCGACGAGCACCATCAGATCAGCCCGGTAGTTGCGTTTGTAGAAATTGAGAAATTGCTCGCGCGTGAATTTCGCGATCTGCGCCTCGTCGCCGCCGGGTTCGCGCTCGGGGAACTTGAGGCCGCGGAAAACGAGCGGCAGCGATGCCGACTGGCGCTTGCCCGCGATCGTGTTGCGATTGCGCAGCTCGGCGCGCACGACCCGCCGTTCCTGCTCGATGGACGCGGGCGGAAACGTCACGCCGTCGCCAAAGTCGCGGAAGAGCCGCAGCCCCTCCCGCAGCAGCGCCGGATCGCTGTCGCGGAAATCGAGCCGGAACGCCGTGTAGTCGAACGTCGTGATCGCGTTGATGTCGCTGCCGTATTCGATGCCGAGCCGCTGGAAGAGCGCGGTCATGTCGTCGGCGTTGAAATTCTTCGAGCCGGCAAAGCAAAGGTGCTCGAGATAGTGCGCCATGCCGAGTTCGTCGGGCCGCTCGTCGAGCGAACCCGCGAGCACGATGAACTGGAGCGCCACGCGCCCCGGCACGCCGCGATGCGGGAGCAGCGCGTAGCGCAGGCCGTTGTCGAGCCGCCCCCACGTGACCTGCGCATCGGGCGCGGGGGCCTTGGGCGCCTCGTGCGCCCACTTGCCGCTGCGGGGCCCGGTGGGTTCGGGCGGACGCGCGGCCCATGCCGCCGGTGCGCCCGCCATTGCCACCGCCAGTATGGCCAGGAAGAAGTGCGTGCGCCTCATATTCGACGCGCGAACCGTGGGCCAAGTCAGCGGAAGGGCAATGCTGCGGTTCCAATAAGCTGCCATCGCGATGCCCAATTCGGCGCTCGTAGTTCCGCCTTCAGCCGGAACTACGAACGAGAACTCCTGCACCCGCCCCGCCGCGCTTCGTCGCTTCCGACTCGATTTCCGGCCCTCTCTGCGCCAGTGGTTGCCACCTATGAAATTGCGTCCCCTGCTCTTCCCCGTCGTCGCCGCGCTGCTTGCGTTCGCCGCCGCCCCCGCCCGCGCCGACGAAGGCATGTGGCTCTACTCCGCCCCGCCGCGCGATCAGATCAAAAAGAAATACGGCTTCGATCTCACCGACGCGTGGCTCGAGCATCTGATGAAGGCCTCCATCCGCTTCAACAGCGGCGGCTCCGGCTCCTTCGTCTCGGCCGACGGCCTGGTCATCACCAACCACCACGTCGCCTCCGACGATCTCCAGAAGATCAGCGACGAGAAAAACAACTACCTCCGCGACGGCTTTACCGCCAAGACCCTCGCCGACGAGAAGAAGCTCGTCGATCTCGAGCTCAACGTCCTTCAGTCGATCGAGGATGTGACCGCGCGCGTCAACGCGGGCCTCCCCGCCGGCGCCACCGGCACCGAAGCCGCCACCGCCCGCCGCAAGATCATGGCCGAGATCGAGAAGGAGTCGCTCGACAAGACCGGTCTCCGCAGCGACGTCGTCACCCTCTGGCAGGGCGGCGCCTACCACCTCTACCGCTTCAAGAAATACACCGATGTGCGCCTCGTCTGGGCGCCCGAGCAGCAGGCCGCGTTCTTCGGCGGCGATCCGGACAACTTCGAGTTCCCCCGCTTCAACCTAGATGCCACGATTTATCGCGCCTACGAAAACGGCCAGCCCGCGAAGATTCAGCACTACCTGAAGTGGTCGCAGGCCGGCACCAAGGAGGGCGACCTCACGTTTGTCTCCGGCCACCCCGGCAGCACCAACCGCCAGTTCACGATGGCCGAGCTGCAATTCCTCCGCGACACGCAGTATCCCTACATCGTGCCGCGCCTGAAGCGCCTCGAGGTCCTGCTCAAGAGCTGGGGCGACCGCAGCGAGGAAAACGCCCGCCGCGCCAAGGACGACCTCTTCGGCGTCCAGAACTCGCGCAAAGTCTACGACGGCCGCCAGGCCGGCCTCTTCTCGCCCGCCATCATGGGGCCGAAGGCCGCGCAGGAAAAATCCTTCAAGCAGCAGGTCGGCGACCGCGCTGATGGCGCCGCGGTGCGCGCCGCCTACGACCGCCTCGCCGAGACCGCGATAGCGCAGGCCAAGATCTACCGCCGCTACCGCCTGCTCGAGGGCGGGCACGCGTTCATGAGCGATTCGTTCGGCTTTGCGCGCAGCCTGCTCCGCGCCGGCGATGAGCGGCCGAAGCCCAACGGCGAGCGCCTCCGCGAATTCGGCGATGCCCGCAAGGCCTCGTTCGAGCAGAACCTGTTTTCCGAAAAACCCGTCTACGCAGATCTCGAGATCGTGCTGCTCGCCGAGGCGCTCACGTTCTTCGCCGAAACCGCGGGCTTCGACGATCCCGTCGTGCAGAAAGTCCTCGCCGGCCAGTCGCCGCGCGACCGCGCCGCCACACTCATCAACGGCACCCAGGTCCGCGATGTCGCGGTCCGCAAGAAGCTCTACGAGGGCGGCGCTGCGGCCGTCATCGCCGCCAAGGATCCGCTGATTGAGCTCGCCCGCCTCGTGGATACCGAGTCCCGCGCGTTGCGCAAGCAGTGGGAAGCGGCCGAAGAGACC
>JANOCA010000300.1:0-2926 GCA_031411915.1 Opitutaceae bacterium | reverse complement strand
GGCGTGCGATTGCCGCTCCGAGTCTTTGCGAGCAAGACGCTCACGCAAAAATCTCCTCGGGCAATTCTCGCCGTCGTCGACGACACCGCTTGGGCGAAGCCCTCCATTGAACCGGCCACCGCTGAGGCGATTGTGCGCGGCGAGACCGTCCTGGTGCAGTTCGCGCCGCGCGGCGTCGGCGCAACCGCGACTTCGCTTTCCGCCGCAGACCAGATCGAGGTGCGCCGCCGCTACATGCTGCTCGGCCAGACGGCCGATGCCATGCGCGCGTGGGACATCACGCGCGCCATCACCGCGCTCCACGCCAAGGAATTGCTGGGCGATACTCGCATCCATCTCTCCGCGAGCCGCGAGCAAGCCGTCAACGCGCTCTACGCCTCGCTCTTCATCGACGGGCTCACCGGTGTGGAGCTTGCCTTGCCGACGATCTCGCACCTCACGGGCCCCGACTACCTCAACGTCCTCCGCTACCTCGACGTTCCCCAAACCCTCGCGATGGCCGCCGAGCGCCAGCCCGTGAAGCTCACTGGCACCGATCCGGACAAGTGGTCGTGGACCACCCAAACCGCCCAACGCCTCGGCTGGCCGCGCGATCGCCTCTCGTGGTGAAGTCATCGTCCGCCAAAGCTGGAGCCGCGGCGCCTTCGCCGCGGCATAGCACGCTCGAAACGCGGCGGGGGCGCCGCGTCCCCAACGAACCCGCCGAACCCAGCGAGCCCCGCAAGCCCGGCCTGCACCCGCGCAACCCGCACGGCGCCGGCTACGATTTCCCGGCACTCATCCGACGCAGCCCGGACCTCGCCGCCTTTGTCCGCCCGAGCCCCGTCGGCCGCGATACGATCGACTTTGCCGATCCCGCGGCGGTGCTCGCGCTCAACCGCGCGCTGCTCCGCCATCACTACGGCCTCGAGCACTGGGAAATCCCGCCGGGCTACCTCTGCCCGCCGATTCCCGGCCGCGCCGACTACCTGCACCATCTCGCCGACCTGCTCGCAGGCAACCGCACGAACAACATCCCAAGCGGCCCGTCCGTGCGCATCCTCGATCTTGGGGTCGGCGCCAATTGCATCTACCCAATCCTCGGCGTCGCGAGCTACGGCTGGAGCTTCGTGGGCACCGACATCGATCCCGCGGCGCTCGCCAATGCCGAGCGCATCATCGCGACCAATCGATCGCTCGCCGGCCGGGTCGAGCTGCGGCTCCAGCGCACACCGGGAAAAATTTTCGCCGGCGGCACGGCGCCCGGCGAACGCTTCGCCGCCTGCGTGTGCAATCCGCCCTTCCACACGTCCGCCGCCGAGGCCGACGCCGGCACGCGCCGCAAACTCCGCAACCTCGGCCTCTCGATGAAGCGCGACCCCGCGCGCAATTTCGGCGGGCGCAACCGCGAGCTCTGGTGCGAGGGCGGCGAGGCGACCTTTGTGCGCCGCATGATTGCGGAAAGCGCGACGCATCCCGGCCTGTGCCGCTGGTTCACCACGCTCGTCTCGAATAGCGAGCATGTGCCCGGCCTGCACGGCGCCATCCGCGCCGCTGGCGCCACCGCGCTGCGCACGATCGATCTCGCGCACGGCCAGAAGCGCGTGCGCATCGTGGCCTGGAGTTTTCAGCAGTCTGGTAGCCCGGCTCGTGAGAGCCGGGACCGACGTCGAGTTTGACGCGAAACTGTCCCGCCTCTCACGTGGCGGGCTCCACGGCCGTGAACCTGCCTGCTCGGGACGCGGCGCCCTCGCCGCCCCCCGCAATCCACTCTCCGCTCGCCATCGCGCGACGCGAGTTTCCAATCTCCCCCCATGCAAAAACTCCACTGGGGCGTCCTCGGCGCGGCCAAGATCGCGGTCAACAAGGTCATCCCCGCGCTCCAGCTTTCGCAGCTCGGCACGGTCGTTGCCATCGCTTCGCGCGAAGCGGCCAAGGGCGAGGCCGCGGCCCGGCAGCACGGCATCGCGCGCGTCCATGCGAGCTACGAGGCGTTGCTCGCCGACCCGGGCGTCGATGCCGTCTACATCCCGCTGCCGAATCACCTGCACGTGCCGTGGTCGCTCAAGGCGCTCGCGGCCGGCAAGCACGTGCTCTGCGAGAAACCGATTGCGCTCAATGCGCGCGAGGCCGCGGAACTCGCGGAGGCGGCGGGTCGTTTCCCCAAGCTGAAAATCATGGAGGCGTTCATGTATTGTTTCCACCCGCAGTGGCAGCGTGCGCGGGCGATTGTCGCGGCGGGCGGCATCGGCGAGCTGCGGTCGATGCACAGCCACTTCTCCTACTGGAACGTCGACCCCACCAACGTCCGCAACATCGCCGCGATCGGCGGCGGCGGCATGATGGACATCGGCTGCTACTGCGTGTCGTTCGCGCGATTGATCTTCGGCGCGGAGCCGCGACGCGTGCTCGGCGTGGCCGACATCGACCCGGACTTCGGCACGGATCGAATCGCCTCGGGCCTGCTCGATTTCGGCCGTGGCGCCACGGCGAGCTTCACCTGCGGGACGCAGCTCACGCCCTACCAGCGAGCGCACATCTACGGCACGAGCGGCCGGATCGAGATCGAGATTCCCTGCAACGCCCCGCCCGACAAGCCGACGCGCCTCTGGCATCAGCGCAACAACCAGCCCGCCGATGAAATCACGTTCCCCGTGTGCGACCAATACACGCTCCAAGGCGACGCCTTCGCGCGCGCCGTGCTCGACGACACGCCGGTCCCAACGCCACTCGACGAAGCCGTGGGCAACATGCGCGTGATTGAGTCCGTGCTCGCGAGCGCGAAGGCGAGCGCGTGGGTTCAGTTGTAGCAACGGTGTCAGCCGGCTAGGACAAAGTTTGGGTTTTTGAGCAGGAGGTTGAGCAGCTCGATGAGGCGGCGGGCGACGGCGACGAGGGCGACCTTGGCGGGTTTGCCGCGGGCGCGCAGGCGCTGGTAGAACGGCTT
>JANOCA010000299.1:0-2935 GCA_031411915.1 Opitutaceae bacterium | reverse complement strand
GCACGACGGCAGCCAGAAGAGCTGGAAATAAACGCTCGCGGGCGAGGCCTCCTGCGGCGCGCCGGCGTAGATTTCCAGAATCTTGGCGAAGATGAGGCCCATGAAGCCCAGGAACAACGTCGCCGCCACATAGGTGGCGGGACTCACGAGGAGCATTCTGATCTCGTGGCTGAGCAATGTCGGAAAATGCTTCATTTTCCGAGGAGAAGAGAGAAGGGAGGAAAAGGAAGGAAGGGAATGTTCATCAGATTGGATGAGGAAAGTTTGAGCAGCCCGGGCGAAAATCTCGCAGGCAGCTGGCTCATGGTTTTGATCCTGCTCCCTGCTCCTTGCTCCCTGCTCCTCGCGCCGGTGGCGCGACTGCGTCCCAGCTGCGGCGAGTGGCGGCGAGGAACACATCCTCCAGCGTGTGTTCACGGCGGCTCAGCGAGCGGACGCGCAGATCGCGCGCGGCGAGCGTGCGCAGCAACACCTCGCCCAAATCGTCGTGGCGGCTGGTGGTGAGCGTGACGCGCCGGAAACCGGCGGCATCGGGCTCGGCCTGCTCGCCCACCAGCAGCGAGGGATCGACCTCGGCGAGGGCGGCGGGCAGCGCCTCGGGCGCGCCGTTGACCTCGAGCTGGTAGCTCGATTGTCCGAAAATCTCGCGCCGAAGATCCGCTGGCGTGCCTTGGGCGACGACTCGGCCCTGGTTGATGATCAGCACGCGATCGCAGGTCATCTCGATCTCGGGGAGGATGTGCGAGGAGATGATCACCGCCATGCGCCCGCGCAGGCTCGCGATGAGATCGCGCACGATGAGAATCTGGTGCGGATCGAGGCCGATGGTGGGCTCGTCCATGATAATCACGGGCGGCTCGGCGAGGATGGCCTCGGCGATGCCGACGCGCTGGCGGTAGCCTTTCGAGAGCTGGCCGATGATCTTATGGCGGACGCGCTTCAGGTCGCAGAGCTCAAGCACCTCGTCGATGCGCGGGCCGAGCTTGCGGCGCGGGACTTCCTTCAGGCGGCCGCGGAAATAAAGATACTCGGAGACGCGCATGTCCTCCGGCAGCGGGTTGTTTTCCGGCATGTAGCCGATGCGGCGCTTGATGTCGTCGGGCTGCCCCGCGACGGACACGCCGCAGATGTGCACGCTGCCGGCGGTGGCGGGGAGGTAGCCCGTGAGGATGCGCATCGTCGTGGACTTGCCCGCGCCGTTGGGCCCGAGAAACCCCACGATCTCGCCTTGCGCCACGGTGAAGCTGATGTCGCTGACCGCGGTGAAACCGCCGTAGGTCTTCACCAGGTGGCTGACTTCGATGGCGGGCGGTTGTTCGGGCATGCGGTCGGGAATGGCGACACGATCAAGGGATTGCGGCTGGCGCTCAACGTTCAACTTGCCGCCTTTTCCATTGTGACCTCGCCGGCACGGAAGCGGTGGACCTTGCCGTGGGTGTCGCGGAGCAGCAGCGCGCCCTCGTCGTCGAGGCCCGTGACGGTGCCCGGATGGCGGCGCCCGCCCTCGAGCAGGGTGATGCGCCGGCCCCGGAGGACATCGTGGCGATTCCAGAGGTCGGCGAAGGTCTCCAGATGATCGCCGTCGGTGAAGGTCTGGAACGCGAGCAGCACGCGGCCCACGAGCGCCGCGGCGAGGCGGTTGAGATCGAGCGGGGCGCCGGTGATCTCGGCGAGCGACACGGCGCGTTTCGCGAGATCGGCGGGCCAGCCGGAGGCGGGGCTGTTGACGTTGAGCCCGAGCCCGAAGACGAGATCGCGGATGCGGTCGGCGTCGATGCGCGCCTCGGTGAGCATGCCGCCGGCCTTGCGACCGTCGAAGAGGATGTCGTTGGGCCATTTGATGCCCGGAGCGACGCCGGCGAATTTTTCGAGCATCATGCAGACGTTGACGCCCATCCAGAGCGTGAAGGTCTGCATGCGCTCGGGCTCGACGCGCGGGTGGAAGGCGAAGCTCGCGTAGAGATTGGCGGAGGACTCGCTGTGCCACGCGCGGCCGAAACGCCCGCGTCCATGGGTCTGCTTGCGCGCGAGCACGGCAAACGGCGTGGCGCGGCCCGCGGCGAGCTGGCGCGAAGCCTCGTCGTTGGTGCTGTCGACGGTGTCGAGGACGTGCAGGGAAAAATTCCGCGGCCGCACGCGCTGCTCCAATTCGATGAGCGGCGCGTGGAGCGCGGCGGGACGCGCCGCGATGCGGTAGCCGTGCGCGCGCTGCGCCTCGAAGCGGAAGCCCGCGGCGCGCAGTTTTTCCATGTGCTGCCAGACGGCGACGCGGCTCACGCCGAGCTGGGCCGCGAGCGCGGTGCCCGAGACCCACTCGTTTCCGGCGGCGAGGAGCTCGCGCAAAATGATGTGCTCGGCGGACGGCATGGCGGCGGGATTGAAATCAAAGCGGCTTCCCCCACGCTGGCGCAAATGTCATTTGCGAAATTCCAGGAATCGATCGCGCGCGACGCCGCACCGCCGGCGGATGCGAGGGGGGCCTTGCAAGCGCTGTGGCACGATGCGCGCGGCGATTGGGACGCGGCGCACAACGCCGCGCAGGCCGATCACAGCCGGGAGGGTTCGTGGGTCCACGCCTACTTGCACCGCAAGGAAGGCGACGAGGGCAACGCGGGCTACTGGTATGCCCGCGCCGGTCGCCGCGCGCCGGCCCCGGGCACGACGCTCGTCGCCGAGTGGGAACAGATCGCGCGGGCGCTGAGCGGGCCGTAGATGCCCATGAGGCGAGGGGAGTCCTTGCCCGCCGGTTCAGAACGGACGGGACAACCACGGCGGGCAGGGACGCCCGCCGCTGGTAGGTTCACTGGCCAAGACCACGGAACCTCATAGTGAAGTGGTCTTGGCCAGTGAAAGGGGGCGGCGGGCGGCCGCCCGCGGCCCCCCGCCACCGGGTAGGTCGAGCCCGCCGCGGGGGCGTTTTGAAACCGCCGAGCGG
>JANOCA010000298.1:0-9927 GCA_031411915.1 Opitutaceae bacterium | reverse complement strand
CGCCAACCCCGCGATCTCCGCCGCCGAGCTCACCGCCGGCAAGCAGTGGTGGACCGCCGCCAACCTGATCGTGCAGAACATCGGCGCGTTCTTCGGCATGATCGTGTTCTCCAAGCTCGCCGCGATCTACGGCCGCAAGATCATCTTCGCCGCGGGCTTCCTCGCGGCCTTCGCAGTCACGATCTACTTCTACAAAAACTTCCAGACCAAGTCCGACATCTGGATGACGGGCCTCATGGGTTTCTGCCAGCTCGGCATCTTCGCCGGCTTCGCGATTTACCTGCCCGAGCTTTTCCCCACCCGGCTGCGCAGCACCGGCGTGAGCTTCTGCTACAACGTTGGCCGCTTCATCGCCGCCACCGGCCCTATCACGCTCGGCGGCCTGCAAAAAATCATCGGCGACAAGGCCATCGCCGCCCTGCCCGCCACCGCCGATGCCGTCGCCAAGGCCGACGCGCAGCTCAACGCCTTCCGCGACGCCGCGTGCTGGCTCGCCGGCATCTACTTCCTCGGCCTGATCGTGCTGCCCTTCCTCCCCGAGACCAAGGGCCGTCCGCTGCCGGAGTAATCAGTCCTCCCTCCGCACCGCGGCGCGCGCTCTCCCGCCATGACTCCCGCCCTCCGCGACCAAGTCATCGCTTGGCGCCGCGATCTCCACCGCCACCCAGAGCTGGGTTACCTTGAGTATCGCACCGCGTCGCGCGTGTGCGATGCGCTCGCCGACTTGCCCGGTTGCACCGTGCGCTTGGGCCGCGAGGTGATGGACCCCGCGGCGATGATGAACGCCCCCTCGCCCGCGGCCTTCGCCGCCGCGCGCGCCGAGGCGCTGGCCGCGGGCGCCCATCCACGCTGGGTGGAAAAAATGGGGGACGGCCTCACTGGCGTCGTCGCGGAGTTCACCTTTCCGCGCTCCGGCCCGACCCTCGCTTTCCGCGTGGACATGGATGCGCTGCCGATCCGCGAAAGCGCCGACCCCGCGCACGCGCCCGCCCGCGGTGGCTTCGCTTCCGTGCATGCCGGTCGGATGCATGCCTGCGGGCACGATGGCCACACCGCGATCGGGCTTGGCCTCGCGTCGCTCGCCGCGTCACGCGCCGCCACGTGGGGCGGAAAACTCAAAATCGTGTTTCAGCCCTCCGAGGAAGGCTGCTCAGGCGGAAAACCCATGGTCGCCGCCGGGGTCTTCGCCGACGTGGACCGTTTTGTGTCCGGCCACCTCGGGATCAGCGCCACGCGCCAAGGGCTCATCGCGTGCGGTTCGGAGGCGTTTCTCGCGACGACGAAGTTCGACGCCGAGTTCCGCGGCCGCGCCGCCCACGCGGGCATTGCGCCGCAGGATGGACGCAACGCGCTGCTCGCCGCCGCCACATTCGTGCTGCAGCTCCACGCCCTGCCGCGCCACGCCGGCGGCGAGACGCGCGCCAACGCCGGCACGCTCGTCGCCGGCAGCGGCCGCAACGTCGTCGCCGACCGCGCGCTCGTCGAGGCCGAGGTCCGCGGCACCACCAGCGCCGTCAACGCCTTCATGACTGCCGAGGCGTTCCGCGCTGCGCGCGCCGCCGCCGAGATGCACGGCGTCTCCGTCGATCTGCGCATCGTCGGCGAGGCCGGCAGCGCATCGTGCGATCCGGAGTTGAAGGCCGTCGTGCGCGACGCCGCGGCGTCCCTTGCGGCGACGCGCGAGATCGTGGACTCGCTCCCGCTCGGCGGCTCCGAAGACGCCACGTTGATGATGGCGGCCGTGCAGGCCCGCGGCGGCCAGGCCACCTACGTGCAGATCGGCACGCCGCTGCCCGCGGGCCACCATCACCCGTGTTTCGACATCGACGAGGCCGCGCTCATCCACGGGGTCGACCTCTACGCCGCCATCGCCGATCGCATCCTCGGCGCCCGGGGCTGATCACTTCTCACGATGTCCGCCGCCGATCCCATCTCGCTCGCCGATATCCGCGCCGCCCACGCGCGCATCCGCGACTACATCCATCGCACGCCGGTGCTCACGAGCGCGACGCTCGATGCGCTCACCGGCGCGCGGCTGTTCTTCAAGTGCGAGAACCTCCAGAAAGTCGGCGCGTTCAAGGCCCGCGGCGCGACCAACGCCGTGTTCTCCCTCTCCGCCGCCGAGGCCGCGCCCGGCGTCGCCACGCACTCCTCCGGCAACCACGCCGCCGCGCTCGCCCGCGCCGCGCGGCTCCGCGGCATCCCAGCCTACATCGTGATGCCGCGCAACGCCCCCAAGGCGAAGATCGACTCCGTCGCGCGGCAAGGCGGGCAAATCACGTTCTGCGAACCCACGCTCGCCGCGCGCGAATCCGCCGCCGCCGCGATCATCGCCCGCACCGGCGCGACACTCATCCATCCGTTCAACGACCTCCGCGTCATCACCGGCCAGGCCACCGCCGCGGTCGAGCTGCTTGAGGACGTGCCCGACCTCGACGTGATCCTCGCGCCCGTGGGCGGCGGCGGTCTGCTCGCCGGCACCGCGCTCGCCGCCAAGGCCCTGCGCCCCGGCCTCCGCGTAATCGGGGGCGAGCCGACCGCAGCCGACGACGCCGCGCGGTCGTTCGCCGCCGGCAAGATCATCCCGCTCGCCTCGACCACCACGATCGCCGACGGCCTGCGCACCTCGCTCGGCGAACTCACGTTTCCCATCATTCACCGCCACGTCGCTGCGATCGCCACGGCGAGCGAGGCCGGCATCATCGCCGCCACGCGCCAGCTCTGGGAAGTGATGAAGATCATCGTCGAGCCCTCGGGGGCGGTGCCGCTCGCCGCGCTGCACGAGAATCCCGCGCTCTTCGCCGGCCGCCGCGTCGGCCTCATCCTCAGCGGCGGCAACATCGACTTGGACCGCCTGCCGTGGCAAACGGCCGGCGCCTGAACCCTTCCATGAAAAAAAACTCCGTCTTCCTCGCCGAAAACACCAACCTCGAGGTCGAGGCGTTTCTCCGCACCCACGGCACCGTCTACATCCCCGTCGGCGCGATGGAGCAGCACGGCCCGCATGCGCCCATCGGCACCGACATTTTTCTCCCACAGGAGATCGCGCGCCGCGTGTGCGTGCAGCGCGGCGACGCCCTCCTGGCCCCGCCGCTCACCTACACGCTCTCCTACCCGCACCGCGGTTTCACGAGCGAGTTCAGCCTGAGCATCGAGACCTTCATGGGTGTCGTGCGCGATCTCGCGCAGTCGTTCGCCAACGCCGGCTTCAAGCGGATCGTTTTTCTCAACGGTCATTACGACAACACCTACGCCCTCGCCTACGCGTGCGCGCAGGTCGCGGAGAAACTCCCCGCCGGCACGAAGGCGTTTCCGTTCAACTACTGGGACGGCCTCACGCCAGCGCAATTCGGCGTGATGAGCGAGGGCGGCAAGGGCATGCACGCCGGCGAGGCCGAGTCCTCCATGCTGCTCGCGATCGATCCCGCGCTCGTGGACATGGCGCTGGCCAACGTCGAGTATCTCAACTTTCCCGAAACCATCACCAAGTCGCCCGCGCTGCACACGGCGTTTTTCTTCTCGGCGCCGGGCAGCGTGTGGCGCGCGACGAAGTCCGGCACGTGGGGCGACGCGCGCAAGGCGACCGCCGCCAAGGGCGAACAACTCATCGAATGGGGCGTCGCCTCCGTCATCAACCTGATGGCCGACATTGAAAAGACCTTCGCCCAGCTCAACGTCCGGTAGCCGCCCGCGCCCGCCCCGCTTTTTTGCCTAGCGGAAACGCCGGGTTGAATCGTTAGGAAGATCACCGCCCCATGCCCCCGGAATCCGACGACGCCAATTGGTTCGCCGATGACGTGCAGCCGCACGACGCGGCGCTCCGCGCGTGGCTGCGGGCCCGCTTCCCCGCCCTTGGGGACACCGACGATCTCGTGCAGGAAACCTACGCGCGCGTGCTCCAGCTCCGCGCCCGCGACCCGCTGCGCGAGCACAGCGTCAAGCCGCTCCTCTTCACCACGGCGCGACATCTCGCCATCGACCAGCTCCGCCGCCGCCAAATTGTGCCGATGGAGGCGCTTGCCGACGACGAGGGGGAAACCTTCGCCGACGACGCGCCCGGCATCGCCGAGACCGTGAGTCGCCGCCAGGAACTCGCGCTCCTCGCCGAGGCCATCCAGACGCTGCCCGATCGCTGCCGCCAGATTCTCACGCTGCGAAAAATCTACGGCCTTCCGCAGAAGGAAATCGCGCGCCAGCTCGGCATCGCCGAGCACACCGTCGAGGCGCAGGTGGGCGTGGGTGTGCGCCGCTGCGCGGACTACCTCGCGCGCCTCGGCCTGCCGTGAACGACGCCGAAGACATGAGCGCGCCCGAAAAAATTCCCGCACCTCCTCCCGCTGACGCCCTCGCCGCCGAGGCCGGAGCGTGGCTCGCGCGCCGCGACCGCGGGCTCACCGCCGCCGAGCAGGACGCGTTTCTCCAGTGGCTGCGCGCCGACCCGCGCCACCGTGCCGCACTTGCGCGCCTCGACCGCGCGTGGGCGACGCTCGACTCGCTCGCCGCCTGGCAACCAGCCGACAGCACCCGGCCGAACCCCGACTTGCTTGCGCCCGCCCCGGCCCGCGACACGCGGCGGGCCGCGTGGGTGGCGGCAATCGCCGGCCTCGGCATGGCAGCGGCGACCACCGTGTGGTTTTTTTCGGTTCCATCGTTCGCCCCCGATTCCGGCTTTGTCGCACCCAGTGTGCGCGTGATCGCACGCCCCGAGCTGCAAGCGCTCGCCGACGGCTCGATCGCCGAGGTCAACCACGGCGGGCGCCTCGAGCTCGCCTTCGGCGCCGCCGAGCGCCGCGTGCGCCTGCGCGAGGGTGAGGTGCATCTCACCGTCGCCAAGGACGCCGCGCGGCCGTTTCTCGTCGAGGCCGGCGGCGTGACCGTGCGCGCCGTCGGCACCGCCTTCAACGTCCGCCGTGTCCGCGACGCGATCGAGGTCATTGTCACCGAGGGCCGCGTGCAGATCGAGTCCGGCGGCGGCGCGCCCGTCCCGCTCGCCGCCGGTGAGCGTGCGAGCACCACGCCCGGCGAGCGTCCGGTGGTGAGCGCCGCCGATCCCGCAGTCGTCGCACGCGAACTGGCGTGGCGCACCGTGCGGCTCGAGTTCGAGGCGCTGCCGCTCGAGTCGGTGATCGTGGAGTTCAATCTCCGCAACACGCGCCAGCTCGCGATCGGCGACGCCGCCGCGGGCCGCGTGAAAGTCGCCGGCACGTTCCGCGCCGACGAACCCGAGGCCTTCGCGCGCCTGCTTGAGGCGAGCTTCGGCATCGCCGTCGAGCGCCGTGCCAACGGCCCCTGGGTGCTGCGCAGCGCGGCCGCGCGGTGAGCGGGCCAAACTTGAAAGACACCAATGCCGGCCACGGAGGGCACAGAACTCAGACACAGAGGCCACAAAGAAAAACGGTTTGGCTCCGTGCCCTCTGTGTCGGCGCTCTGTGACCTCTGTGGCGAAAAAATTTCTCACTCTGCTAACGGAAATCGCGCCGCCGTTCGTTACAGCCACCGGACCCGCGCTCCCCTTCCCATTTTCCCGCGCCGGCCCGCCCGCATGAGAACCCCATGACCCCACTCCGCCGCCTCGCGCGGCTCTGGTCTTTCGCGCTCGTTTGGCTTGGTGCGGTGCTCGTGACCGCGCCGGCCGTCGCGGCCGATCCGCCGAAAACAACGTTCCGCCTGCCCGAAGGCGATGCCGCCGTCACCCTCCGGCAGTTTTCCCAGCAAGCCCGCACGCCGATCGTCTACCCGATTGACCTCGTGCGCGGCGTGCAGACCCACCCCGTGCAGGGCGAATTCACCGCCCGCGAAGCACTCGACCGCATGGTGGCCGGCACCGATCTGATCGTGTCGCAGGACGCGGACACCGGCGCCCTCACCGTCGGCCGCACGGCCCGCCCGCCTGCGCCCGCACCGGCGCCGCGCGGCACCATGCAGGCCAATTCCCATTCCGAAACCCCTCCTCCGACTTCCGCTCCCATGAAAACCCGCCCCGTCCTCGCCGCCGTCCTCGGCTTTCTCGCCGGCCAGTCCGCCGACGCCCAGACCGCCGCCCCCGCGCCCGGCACTGCGCCGCGCGACTCCGACGTCATCACCCTCAACGCCTTCACCGTCTCCGCCAAGCCGGCCGACGGCTACCGCGCCGAGCAGACCGTCTCTGGCACGCTCATCGCCACCGACGTGAAGCGCATGCCGGCCAGCATCCAAGTCGTGACCGAGGCGCTCATCTCCGACATGGACACGCGCCGCGTCGAGGACTCGATCCGCTTTGTGAGCGGCGTCGGCCTCGGCGCGCGCAACGAGGGCTCAGGCGGCGGCTCCCGCAGCGAGCAGTTCGTCGTGCGTGGGTTCCATACCTCGCAGATTCTGCGCAACGGCATCCGGATGCAGGGCATCACCAACTCCGCGAACCTCGACCGCATCGAGGTGCTCAAGGGCCCCAGCTCGATCTTTTTCGGCGCCTCCGATCCCGGCGGCGTCATCAACGTCATCACCAAGAAGCCGCTCCCCGAGCGCTACGCCTCCGTGCGCCTCGGCTTTGGCGACGACAGTTACAAATACGCCGAGTTCGACTTCAACCAGCCCGTCGTCGAAAAGAAGCTGCTCCTTCGGATCATGGGCTCGCGGCTCGACACGGAGGGCTGGCGCAAGTTCTGGCGCGACGAGCAGGACTTCCTCAGCGCCGTCGTCGAGTGGAACCCCACCGCGACCACGCGCGTGACCCTCGACGCGCAGCACCGCAAGCAAGGCGGCATCCAGGAGCGTCTCGGCGACGTGTTTCTCACCTCCGACCGGCCGGCTCCCTTCACGCAGCAACTCCTCACCGGCGCCGCGCTCGCCCGCGCCGTCGAGCTCGGCGCGCTCACGCCCAGCGACACCTACGACGATGAGGCGAACTTCTACTCCGTCACCCTCACGCAAAAGCTCGGCGACCGCCTTCTCCTCAGCGCCGTGCACGGCGCGAGCGACAGCAACCGCCTCCAGCGCACGACCGTCACCCGCAACCGGATCGCGGTGAACGACAATCATTCCTACTTCGACCGCCCCGGCATCGTCTCGATTGGCGCGATCAACCGCACGTTCAACCTCAACGTGCTCGCCACGTTCGAGGTGCTCGGCACGAAGAACAAGCTCGTCACCGGCTGGGACCGCTCCGAGATCGGCAACAAGGAGCTGCTCTTCGCGTGGGCCAACAACAGCCCGTTCACGACGAAACGCTTCCTCTTCGACGCCGGCACCGAGGCCGACATCTTCGGCGTGCGCCGCTACCCCACGCTCGCAGAAATCGGCACGACCGGCGGCCCGGGCGCGGTGGTCAACAGCCCATGGAGCAAGCCCGTCTGGCAGCAGGGCGCCTATGTGACCAACCAGATGACGCTGCTCGACGACCGCCTCACCGTGCTCGCCGGCACGCGCTGGAGCGATCTCCGCGGGCAGGGCCGCACGGCCTGGACGCCGCAATACGGCGCCACCTTTGCGCTCACGCCCGAGGTTTCGCTCTACGCGCTGCGCTCGGAGTCGTTCCGCCCCAACGGCCGCGCAAGCACCATCGATCCCAACTCGCCGTTTTTCCCGCCGGAAGCCGGCGTGGGCGACGAGGCCGGCCTCAAGTTCACTCTTCTGCGCAACACCCTCACGGGCACGGCCGCCGTCTTCCGCGTGGACAAGACCAACGTCCGCCGCGTCAACAGCGGCGCCGCCGTCCTCGGCATCAACGGCGCCTCGCTCACCGACGGCGAGCGCTCCGAAGGCTTCGAGTTCGACCTCGTGTGGACGCCCGTGCGCAACGTCAGCGTCATCGCCGCCTACGCGCACATCGACGCGCGAATCGTCTCCGACGTGATCAACACCGCCAGCTCGCCCGACCTCAACAACGACGGCCGGCCCGACACCCTCGGCCTCCCGCTCCGCGGCAACTCGCCCGACTCGTGGAGCCTCTGGGTGAAATACGATTTCACGGCGAAGCCGCTCACCGGCCTCACGCTCAGCGCCGGCTACCAACGCCGCGACGGCCCGATCCCGCTCGACGCCTCCTTTGCGCGCAAATTCGTCGTCGAGGATGGCTACGGCCGCCTCGACCTCATGGCCGGCTATGCCACGCGCATCTTCCAGCGCCGCGTGAAATTCCAGGTCAACGTGGACAACGTCACCGACGAGTTCTACGCCGACAAGTCCCTCGGCTACGCCAACCCCCGCACGTGGCGCGTCTCGGCTACGACGACGTTCTGATTCTTACCCATGCGACACCCGATTCCGCCCCGGTTGCTGTTTCACCCCTCACGGCTGCGCGCTGTCTGGCTTTCGGTAGGCCGTGGCATCCTGGCGGTGGGGGCGATCCTACTTGCGGTCACCCCGTCCCGCGCACAACCGGCTTCGGATACGGGTGTCATCACGGGCCGGATTCTCAATCTCGCTGCCGGCGAGTTTCTCCGCAATGCGGAGGTGCGCGTGGTCGGCGGCCCCTCCACGGCTTCCGGAGACGGCGGCGTGTTCCGTTTGTCCGGCCTTGCGCCCGGCGAGGTCACGGTCGAAGTCACCTACACCGGCTATGGGCGCGTGACCGCGCCGGTGCGGGTGGTGGCCGGGGTGACAACCACGCGGGACTTCGAACTGACCAGTGCGCTGGCCGCCGCCTCCGCCGGGGACACGGTTAAGCTCGATGCCTTTGTCGTCGCGAGCCAGCGCGAGGGTAATGCGAAGGCGATCATGGAGCAGCGCAACTCGATGAACATCACCAACAGCGTCTCCTCCGATGTGTTTGGCGATGTCGCGGAGGGAAATGTCGGCGAGTTCCTCAAGCATCTTCCGGGGGTGAATTTCGACGCCTTCGACGGCACGGTGCGCTATGTCTCGCTGCGCGGGTTGGCCTCGGAATACGCGGGCGTGACGGTGGACGGCATGAGCGCCGCCAGCGCGGACGCGAATACGGCGGCCGGCCGCGCGTTCAGTTTCGAGCAAGTCTCGCTGAGCGCGATGGAATCGATCGAAGTCTCCAAGACGATCAGCGCGGACGCGGATGCGAGCTCACCCGCCGGCACGATCAATCTGAAGACGAAGCGGGCCTTTGATCGCGCCGGCCGGCGGATCACCGCTTCGGGCAGCGTGACCATGCAATCCGACCAGTTCAAATTCCGGAGCTACGGGCCGGGTGACGACCGGTCGTCAAAGATTTTTCCCAGCGCCCAGATCGACTACTCCGATATTTTTTTGAAGGGCCGGCTCGGCGTCGTCCTCGGCTTCAGCGAATCGAATTCCTACCTCCAGCGGGCGCCGACCACGATGACCTACAACTACACGCCCACCGCGGCCTCGCCCGACCCGGTCGCGCTCACCACGATCGGCATCCGCCAAGTCCACCAGACCATCGAACGCTTCGCGGCGTCGTTGACCGTGGACTTCAAGGCCACGCCGCACCTCGTGCTCTCCCTCGGCGTGAGCTACAACCACTCGGATGTCTGGTCGGGCCAGCGCATGGCGACCTTCAACACCGGAGCGCGCACCACGCGCATCCTCGGCGATCAGGTGCTCACCGACTTCACATCCGCGGCCACCGCCAGCATTTCCGTCGAACCGCAGGCCGTGGCGAAAATCGGGAACGGCAAGTCCTACGCACCCCGATTCGAATACACCCTCGGCGACCTGACAGTCGAAGGGCGGCTCAACATTTCGGATTCGCTCAGTTCCTACGATCCGATGAAGCAGCGCGATTCGGTTTTTTCCGCCGGGGTGATGGCGCTGTCCAATGTCAGGTTTCGCGCCGTGCGTTCCTCGGTGAATGACGGCGACTGGAAGATCGTGCAGACGGCGGGGCCGGACTGGAACGACGGAGCGTTTTTCTCGTCGCCGGGAATCACGGTGAACGACGGCCGATATTCCCGCATCGGTCTCTACACCGGCGAGGGCACCGCGACGTATCGCACCCGGCGGATTCTGCCGGTG
>JANOCA010000297.1:0-11186 GCA_031411915.1 Opitutaceae bacterium | reverse complement strand
CTCCATCGGCGAGACGATGACCGGCACTCCGCCGCGCGCGCGCACGCCGTCGACGTGGCGCTTGATCTCGGCTTTGTAGGTGGTGAAGGGCCCGCCGTTGCCCGCGGCGATTTGCTTCTGGTCGTTGTGGCCAAACTGCATCAGCAACCAGTCGCCGGGGCGCATCGCGCTCAGGATCTTGTCGAGCCGCCGGCGGCCGATCGAGTCGCGATAGGTCTCGCCGGACTCGCCGTGATTCGCGATCGCCACGGTCGGCTGAAAAAAGCGGGTGAGCATCTGGCCCCATGAATTGTAGGGCTCCTTCGATTGATCGCAGACGGTGGAGTCGCCGATGAGGAAGAGGGCTGGCACCTCGGCCGGTTCGATTTCGATGCGACGCACCGCGGGAGCAGCGCCGACAAACTCGAGCGTGAGCGCATCGTCCCAGGCCCACGCTTCCTGCACGCTCTCGCGGGGGGCCTTGAGACGGACCTCGCCGGCCTTGATGTCGCCGATGGCGGGGATGACGGGCGTGCGGGTGTTGACGACGAAGCTGACGCGCGTGGAGCCGCCCCGCGGCGCGGTGATGCGCTCGACCATGAGGCGGCGCAGCTCGGCCTTGATGGCCATGTCAGTCGCAGCGAAGTCGGAGCCGGCGATGACGGTGACGCGCCAGTTGCCCTCGTGCGGGAGGCGCACGGTGAAGTGAGACGATGTCGCGCTCGTGCCCGGCTCGAAACCGTGGCCACGCTCGCGCGAGTAAAGTGCGTCGCGCGGGACGCCGCCGGGGCCGAGGTCGAAGGCGAGCGGTGCGGCGGAGACGAACGAGGCGCAGGCGAGAGGGAACGCGAGCCGAAGCAAACGGGGCGGGAGAGACATGGCGAAGTCGAAGAAACACCGGAGGAATGGCGACGCACTCCTGCTTGGGAGCGGACGGTCAGAGTTTTGATTTCCCATCGCGGGCGGAGATGCGGCCACAGGGGACTTCCGACTTGAGACTCGCGGGCTTGCTGGCAATTTTCCGGCCATGAACATCGCCCTCACCAAAGAGCACGAGGATTTCATCAGTGAGAAGATGCGGAGCGGCCGTTATGTCGATGTGAGCGAGGTGGTGTGTGATGCGCTGTGCGAGCTGCAAGTCCGCGACGGATTGGAATCGGCTGAGCTGGAGGCCGCCTTGCTTGAGGGCGTGCGCAGCCCGCACGAGCTGTATGGTGCCTCGACCTTGGAGCGGGTTCGGCAATTGGCGAAGTCGGGGCCATGAATTTTTCCGCGAGCATCTCCCGTCGCGCGGAGATTGATCTCGCCGGGCAGTATCGCTGGTTTTCGGAAAACGCTGGCGTTGAGGTGGCCGAGCGTTAGCTGCGCGCATTCGACGCGAGCGTAACGCGGCTAGCGGCACATCCGGCCTTGGGTCGACGGTGTCGTTTTCGCGTGCCTGAGTTGACGGGGATGCACCGCTGGGCGGTCGTCACGCAGTTCTCCGCGCATCTGGTATTCTATAAATTTGCGGGCACGGAGGTGAGCATCGAGCGGGTGATGCACGGTGTCCGCGATTTGCCCCGCCGGTTGCTCGAAGAACCTGCGACTTGATCGGTCCGGTTCCATCGCGGCGGGCCGCGAGCGGGTGCACAGCTACGGCAGATCGTAAACTTCCACGATCGCCACGCCCTGCGCCGCGGCGCCGGTGCCGACGCCGCTCACTTGGACAGTGTAACTCCCAGGGCCGAGGGTCATGACGAGTGCAGCGTCGCGACTGCCGGGAGCCAGGGCAAACGCTCCCACGCTCGTGAACACGGGAGCCAGCGAAGCCTCCCAGTTGTCGTTGCTGGCAATCGGCGTGGTGGAACCGGCGGCAATGACCTCGAGCTTGGGATCGGCGAGCACGCCGGCGACACCCAGGCTGCCCAGCGTGGGGCCGACGGCGCGGATGAGGAGGCGGCGCGGCTCGGTGCCTTGGATGACAAAGCCAGCGATCAAAATATCGGCGCCGGTGCCGACCCGCGCGCGACACGAGAGGTTGACGAGCGTGCTGGTCGTGGCGTCGGCTTCGTAGACCTCGACGATGGCGACACCCTGTGCGGCCGTGCCGGTCCCGCTGCCGGCGACTTGCACGGTGTAGCTGCCGGGCGCGAGCGTGACGAGCATCGCGGCATCGCGGCTGCCCTCGGGCAACGTGAACGCGCCCTGCGCGGCGGCGGCGGCGCGCACCGCGGCGACATCGGGCACCTCGCTCCAGTTGTCGTTGACGAGGATCTTGTCGCCCGCGGCGTTGAACACGCTCACCACGGGATTGGCCAGCGCGCCCGCGACGCCGAAGCCCGCGAGCGCGGGGCCCGCGGCGCGGATCAGGAGCGTCTTCGGCTTGTCGCCGCGCACCGTGATGCCGGGGATGACGACGTTGGCGCCGGTGCCGACGCTGGCGCGGGCGGAGAGATTCACGAGGCCGCTGAACTCGAGCGAGACCGTGGCGGTCGCACTGCGGGCGGTGCCGGCGGCATTCGTCGCGACGCAGAAATATTCGCCCGCATGTGCCGCGGTGAGATCGGTCAACGCGAGCACGGGAGTGTCGGTGTTGCAGAATTCGCCGCCGCGGAAATACCACGTGTAAATCGGCGTGGGCGCAGCGGCGACGGCCGCCGTGAGCGTCACGCTCCCGCCGAGCCGCGCCCGCGCGCTGCGCGGCTGGGCGGTGAACACCGGAGCCGCCGGCGGCGCGATCGCCAGATCGACGAGCGTGGCGGCGGAGCCGGCGGCATTCTCCGCCGTGATTGTGATGCTGTGACGGCCTGCGGCGGTAGGGCGGCCGGAAAGGAGGCCGGTGGTGGCGTTCAGCGCGAGGCCCGCGGGGAGCGCCGCCGCGCGATACGTCGTGGGCGAGTTGGCGGCGGTGACCGCCAGCGAGAAGGTCTCGCCGACGCGCGTGCGCGCGGTGGCGTTGCCGGCGAAGGTGGGCGGCAGCATCGCCATGGTCGTCGGCAACTCGGCGTAGTTGATGTAGCCGATGAACATCTCGTCGTTGCTCTGCTCGCCAAAGGTCACGGTCGAGCGCGGGTTCGGGTTGGCGGGGTTGAGCGCGGAGTTGTCGAAGGCGCCGTTAACGCGAATAACCGTGCCGCGCGGCAGCCGCTTGGGCTGGGCGAGGCGGTAGCCGGATTGCCAAGCGAAGTCATACTGCGGGACGTTGAGCAGCGTCTCGGTCGAGCCGTCGGGGTAGGTGGCCTCGAAGCGAAAGCGTTTTCCCCGGTAGTGCATGTGCGGGTTGAGTTCGTAGAGCATCACGTCGCGGGTGGCGGAGGCGGTGAAGCTTGCGGTGCGCTCGTATTCCCGCGCACCGGGCGGGATGGAGAGCGAGACGTTGACGGCGGCGTTGGTGCGGAGTTCGCGCGGCGGCGGCTGATCAAAAAAGTAGAGGCCGATTTGGGTTTGGTCGCTTTCGGGCTGGCCGCTCGCCGTGTAGTGCATCTGGAACGTGACTTGGCTGCCCGCCTTGAGGAGCTTGCCGGTGCCGTCAGGGAAAGCGCTTTGCGTCATCCCGGGGGTGTAGGCTGCGAAGTAGCCGCCGAGGCCGGGGAGCTGCCCGGTCGTTAGCGCGGTGAACAACAAGTCTGCGGTCGAGCCCTCAAACAGCAGCGCGTGGTGCACGACGCGTTGGTTGCCCGGCCGCACGACGGCGGCGCGCAGCCAGCGGTCGGTCGTCGTCGGCACGGCCACGGTGATATAGCGGTAGTCGATGACGCCGCTCGCCGGCAGATCCTGCTTGGGAATCGTGAGCACGAGGTCGGGCTGACCGAGCGGCCAGGCCGGCGCCGCTCCGGCGGCCCCCACGAGCGGGTCGGGCCCGGTCCCGCGCGGAGCGCCGGCCCGCGCCCAGGCGTGGAGCGTGGCGTTCTCGGCCGGCGTGGGGAGCAGTTCGTTGACAAAGACGCCATACTGCGGGTCCGCATGCCAGGGCGACATGCGCTTCTGGAGCACCGTGGCGCGGACCGCGCTGACCCGCGTGGAAAGGTCCTCGAACTTCGAGTAGGTGTGCGGCGCGATGTTGCCCGTCGAGTGGCAGGCCACGCAGCGGCGGAGCACGATGGGCGCGACATCCGTCGCGTAGTTGATCGAAGGCGCGGGCAAAAGATCGAGGAGCGGCGCGGCGGCAGGCGTGGGGACGGCGGTCCGGGCGGGCGCGCGGCCGGCGAGGACGGCGGCGATGGCGTCGGCTGCGTAATTTTCCGTCGGCGCGGCGAGACCCGCGGGGTCGGCGTTGTCGAGCGGCCCGCGGTAAGCGAGGATCGAGAAAGGCATCGCGCCGATCACGAAGGTCTCGAGCTCGCGGGTGACGCTGAGCTCGGTCGCGACCAGTTGGGCGTCATCGATGAGCGCGGGAGTATCGTTGTTGGTGAGGAGTTGTTCGGCGGCGAGGGACACGCGCGTGGCGCCGGCGTTGGAATCGATTTGCCAGATGATCACGTCGCTGGCGGAGAAGCGCGCGCGCAACGCCCGCAGCGCCGCCGCGGTCTGGACCGCGCGGGGGCTGCCCGCCGTCGTGAAGACGAGCACGGTGGCCTTGGCCGTCGTGTCGTAGTAAAGCTCGCGTGTGACGCCGCGGTGATCGGTCAGGCGGAAATTGGGCACGATGCCGCCCGCCGCGATCGCCCCGGGCTCGGCCGCGGCGAAGGCCCGCGTGTCGAGCGGAGCCATCTGATGGGTGGACGCCGCGAGGGGGCCGGCGGTGATCAGCGCGACGAGGAGCGAGCAAAGAAAACGCATGGCCGGAACGCTAGGCACGCCCCCAAGAAAATGCCAGACGCACGTTGTCGGGGGGTGGGGCCGGTTCCACGGCTTTCCGGTTTGGTTTCACAACCGTAGGTCAGCTCGCTTGCGAGCGCGGTTTGGCGCGCGCAAGTGCGCTGGCCCACACGGAAACGATTTGCGCGCTCAAGCTGGAAAGCCATGGGGCCCGGTTCTTCGAACCGGCCTGGCGTGCGCGCAATCAATCTGGCCTCATGGGCGAGTTGTCCTGGAACTCAGGTCGGCTCGGAGAGCCGTCCCCACCCAAAGACAACTCTCACCTCACACCTTGTCCACGATCCGATCCGCCAGACCGTAGGCGATGGCTTCGGTGGCGTTCAGGTAGAAGTCGCGGTCCGTGTCCTTGTTGATCTGGTCGATCGACTGGCCCGAGGTGGTCGCGAGGATTTGGTTCAGCTCGGCGCGGAGCTTTTCCATTTCCTTCGCCTGAATGTTGATGTCGCTCGCTGGGCCGATCATGCGGCCGGAGATGAGCGGCTGGTGGATGAGCACGCGCGAATGCGGATAGAGCAGGCGCCGGCCCTTGGCGGCACCGCACAGCAGGATCGAACCCATCGAGGCGGCCATGCCGGTGACGACCACCGTGATCGGCGAAGTGATGAGCTTCATCGTGTCGAAGATCGCCATGCCCGCGGTGATCGAGCCGCCGGGGGAATTCAGGTAGAACGTGATCTCTTTCCCGGGGGCGACGCCCTCGAGATAGAGAAGCTTTTCGGTGAGGTCCTTGGCGGTCGCGTCGGTGACGGCTCCCCAGAGGAAGATTTTCCGCTGCTCAAGGAACTTGCGCTGGATGAGCATCGCCACCGGACCGCCGTCCTTCTTGGAGGTCTTGTTCTCCGGGGCATCATCATCGTCCTCGTCGTCATCGAGGCGCGGGAGCGGGGCGGAGAGGCCGGGCTGGAGATTGTCGAAATGCATAGGGTCGGAAAAGTGGAGGGCGATGCGGTGATTGGCAAGTGCGTGGCGGAAGCCTGTGGGAGCGCGCGTCCCGCTCAGTTACTCTTTTCGTTCCACACCGCCAGGGTGTCGGGCGAGCCTAGGGAGCGCACGCCGTTGTCGCTGAGGATTTCCTCGGTGGCGGCGAGCATCTCCGTGCGCGGGAAAACGAGATTCTCGAGCCGGCGGCCCACGAAGTCGAAGACGACAAACTCGTCCTTGAGATCGCGGAGCGTCGCGACGAGGTGCGGCAGGTTCCTGATGACGGTGTCGTTGACCTTGTAGACAACGCGCGACTGGGCGGGCGAGTAGTCCTGCGCGAGGCGGTGGGAGAAGAAGGGGGATGACACCACGACGAGCGCCTCATCCGGGAAAGCCGGCCGGTCCGCGCGGCGCACGGCGAGGGGGTTGCCGATCGCGGCAAACGCGACCATGGCGTTGTTCAGCCCGCCGAGGAACTGCTGCGTCGCCGTGGAGAAAACCATCGGCCCATAGACGAAGTAGGAGGGATAGGCCCCATCGAGATCGGGGATGAGCATCGGGCGCCGCGCGGTGACGGGCAGCTCGATCGCCTGCTCGACGCCGTTGCGCGCGATCTTCATCGGCACGCGGCCGTTTTTGGCGGCCTTCTGGATGATGTATTGGAAGCGCAGGCGGAGATCGCCGACGCGCACCATGCCTTCGTTGTCCACGCGCACGCCGCCAATCTCGGTGATGATGTCCCAGGGCTTGAGCGGGTAGGAGTCGTCGCTGATGTCGGTCTCGGTGACGATCATGCCGTCGATGCCCCTCGGCGCTTTGAGGAAGGGACGCAGCGCGGGATTCTCAAAAGTCTGCAGCGCGTCCCACATCGCGGGCTTGCCGTCGTATTTTCCATCGGCGACGTCGCCGAGGAAGAGTTCCACTTCCTCGCAGGGGATGATGTAGCCGATGTTGTCGCCGCCGCCGAGCCGGCTGAAGGCGAGGCCGATCATCTTGTCGCCATCGACGGCGGGGCCGCCGCTGTTGCCGGGATTGATCGCGGCGTCGATCTGGATGCGCAGGCCCGCAGTGGACATGCCGTAGCCGGTGAACTCGATGCGCGAGACGATGCCCTTGGTGATCGAGAGCGTCGTGCCGCCGGTGGGGAAACCGTAGACCATCACGGAGTCCTTCACGGCGGGGAGCTTCGTGGCGCGGGGCAGGGCGGGGCGCTTGTCGAAGAAGGATTCGTCCTCGAGCTTCAGCACCGCGAGGTCGATGCCCTGCGCGATCGCCTCGACGGTGGCGCGGATCTTGTCGCCCGACTGGTTGGCCTGCACCTGCACCTGGTTCGCGTAGAGGACCACGTGGGCGTTGGTGAGGATGCGCTTGCCGTCGATGATCACGCCGGTCCCGGTGGACTCGCGCGGCGCCTGTTTCGTCCAAGGCTTGTAGGGATCGGGAAAACGCGCCGTGGAGAAAATCTTCACGACGGAGTTTTCGACCGCGCCGGCCGGCGCTGGGTCTTGCGCAAAGCTTGTGAGGGGAGCTGCGCAGGAAACGCAGGCTACGGCGACGAGGGCGGCGACGCGCCCGCGGGGTGAGGTAAGCATGGTCCGGCTAGGCAACGCGGCCAGACGCGGAACGCCAGTGCTTTTTGCGTCACCAAGCGGGTGGAAACCCGATCAGTATTTGACCTTGTCCATCTTGGCTGACCACTCGCGAAACGCCCCCTGCGCTTCGTCGCGCAGCAGTGGTTTCATCGCGATGGCGCGTTGATCCGGCGGCAGCGGGATCTGTTGATAGATGAAGTCGTCGTCGAAACCGATCGCGGCGGCGTCGCCGCGGGTGTTGCCATAGAAAACCCGTGGGATGCGCGCCCAGTAAATCGCGGCGAGGCACATCGGGCATGGCTCGCAGCTCGTGTAGAGTTCGCAGTCGTCGAGCTGGAACGTCTTGAGCTTGGCGCAGGCCTCGCGGATCGCGGTGACCTCGGCGTGGGCGGTGGGATCGTTGGTGGACGTGACGCAATTGTTGCCGCGCGCGATGACTTCGCCGCGCCGGACGATGACGCAGCCAAACGGTCCGCCGCGCCCGCTGCGCATCCCGGTCTCGGCCTCGGCGATCGCCGCGCGCATGTGATTTTCCGCACTCATGAATTTTTTGGTGCGCGCACCGTGAATATCCTGCTGACACCTGACAACGCCATAACCACGCTGCGCGCCCATGAGTTCCCAGGCCATCGGCGGTCTCGAAATCACCGGCCCACTGCACCCGCGCTACGCCGAGGTGCTCACGCCCGAGGCCTGCGCCTTCGTGGCGGATCTCGCGCGGCGTTTCGGCCCGCGGCGGATCGAGCTGCTCGCGCGCCGCGCCGAGCGCCAGCGCGAGATCGATGCGGGCAAGCTGCCGGATTTCCTGCCCGAGACCGCGCACATCCGCGGCGGCGACTGGCGCGTGCCGCCGCCGCCCGCGGACCTCGTCGACCGCCGCACCGAGATCACCGGACCCGTCGAGCGGAAGATGGCGATCAACGCGCTCAACTCGGGCGCGCAGTGCTGGATGGCGGACTTCGAGGACGCCAACTCGCCCACGTGGGAAAACGTCATCGAGGGCCAGATCAACATGCGCGACGCCGTGCGCCGCACGATCACGTTCACCTCGCCCGAGGGAAAAAACTACGCGTTGAAGGAAAAGACCGCGACCATCGTCACCCGGCCGCGTGGCTGGCACATGGAGGAGAAGCACGCGCTGCTCGGGGGAAAGCGCATCAGCGCGTCACTCTTCGACTGGGGCCTCTACTTTTTCCACAACGCGCGCGAGCTGCTCGCCCGCGGCAGCGGCCCGTATTTCTACCTGCCCAAGATGGAGAGCCATCTTGAGGCGCGACTGTGGAACGACGTTTTCATCCACGCGCAGGCCGCGCTCGGCCTCCCGCGCGGCAGCGTGCGCGTGACCGTGCTCGTGGAGACGATCCTCGGAGCCTTCGAGTGCGAGGAGATTCTTTATGAGCTGCGCGAGCACGCGAGCGGGCTCAACTGCGGGCGCTGGGACTATATTTTCAGCTTCGTGAAGAAGCTGCGCAACCGCCCCGAGTATCTGTTCCCCGATCGCACGCTGATCACGATGACGGTGCCGTTCATGCGCGCCTACGCGCTGCACGTGATCAACGTGTGCCACCGTCACGGTGCCTACGCGATGGGCGGCATGGCCGCGCAAATCCCGATCAAGAACAACCCCGAGGCCAACGCCGCTGCGCTGGCGAAGGTCCGCGCCGACAAGGAGCGCGAGGCCCGCGACGGCCACGACGGCACCTGGGTCGCGCATCCAGGTCTCGTGCAGGCCGCGATCGAGGCGTTTGGTGAGCACATGAAAGGACCGAACCAGCTCGGGCGGTTTCACGACGTGAAAATCACCGCCGCCGATCTGCTCGCGCCTCTGCACGGACCCATCACGGAGAACGGCGTGCGGTGGAACCTGCACGTCGGCGTGCGCTACCTGGAGGCGTGGCTCGGCGGTTCCGGCGCGGAGCCGATCCACAACCTGATGGAGGATCTCGCGACCTCGGAGATCTCCCGCTCGCAGCTTTGGCAATGGCTCAAGTTTGGCGCGACGCTCGACGACGGTCGTCCGATTACGGCGACGCTCTACGACGAGCTGCTGGCCGACGAACTAAAAAAAATTCGCGCCGAGTATGGCGACGCGCGCTACGACAGCGGGCACTTCAAGGACGCGGTCGAACTGTTCATGCGGATGTCGACGAGCGCTACGTTCGATGAATTCCTCTCTTTGCAGGCCTACGAACTGCTGCCGTAGGTAGGGCGGCGACTCCGCTCGGCGCTTCAGAAGGCGCGGAGCGGAGTCCGCGCCCTACCCATCGCCAATGACCATCGCGCATCTCAACTCACTCGACCGCGCTGCCTTCACTGCCGCGCTCGGCCATCTCTTCGAGCACTCACCGTGGGTCGCGGAGGAGACGTGGCCGCACCGGCCTTTCCGCGATGTCTCGCACCTGCATACTGCGCTGTGCGCATCCATGCGTGCCGCGCCGAAGGACAAGCAACTCGCCCTGATTCGTGCTCACCCCGATCTCGCCGGCCGGCTCGCGCAGCAAAACCAGCTCACCGCCGAGTCGACGCGCGAGCAGGCGAGCGCGGGGCTCACCGCGCTATCAGCCGCCGAGGTGGCCAATTTCCAAAACCTGAACGGCGACTATACCGCGCGCTTCGGTTTTCCCTTCATCATCTGCGCGCGCCTCAACAACCGCGCCACGATCCTCGCGGCGATGCGCGCCCGCATCACTCACTCCCCCGAGACCGAATTCGTCACCGCCCTCGGCGAGATCGCGAAGATCGCGCAGCTGCGCCTCGACGACCTGGTCAAACCCCTCTGACCCGGATTTCACGGGTGAACCCGGATCGGTTCTGGATTTTATCCGTTTCATCCGTGAGATCCGTGGTTATCACTTTCCCCCATGCCCGCCAAACTTAGCACCCACGTCCTCGACCTCACCACTGGCAAACCCGCCGCCGGAATGCGCATCGAACTCTGGAACCTCGACGGCAAGCCGCACCTCCTGAAGGCCGCGGTGACCAACGCCGACGGCCGCACCGACGCGCCGCTCCTGGAAAAGGCCGAGATGGCCGTGGGCCGCTACGAGCTGCTGTTCTTCGTGAAGGACTATTTTGTGACGCACCACCGCGACAGTCTGTTTCTCGATCGCGTGCCGGTGCGCTTCTCCATCGCCGATGCGGCCGCGCCCTACCACGTCCCGCTGCTCGTCACGCCCTGGGCCTACCAGACCTACCGCGGGAGCTGAATCGCGCATGACGGCCGGGAAAAGGTTGGCGGCGATGCTCGATGAACTTGGGCGGGTGAGCGACGAGCCAGGGCGACTCACGCGAACTTTTCTTTCCCCGGCAATGCGACGGGCCAATGCGCTCGTCGCGGGATGGATGAAGAAAGCCGGCCTCGCGGTGCGCGAGGATTCGGTTGGCAATCTGATCGGACGACTCGATGGTGCGGAGAAGAACGCGAAAACCCTGCTGCTCGGCTCGCACCTCGACACCGTGCGCGATGCGGGGCGCTTCGATGGACCGCTGGGCGCGCTGCTGCCGATGGTTGCGCTGGGCGAGTTGAAGCGTCGTGGCGTGAAACTGCCCTTTGCCGTCGAGGTGATCGGATTTTCCGAGGAAGAGGGCGTGCGGTTTGCGAGCGCTTACCTCGGGAGCGAAGGCTACACCGGCCGCCTCACGGCCAAGACGCTGGCGCTGCGCGACGATGCCGGAGTGAGTGTGGGCCAAGCGTTGAAGAAGTTCGGTCGCGGGAAATTTTCACTGCCCCAGCCGGCGCATCGGCGCGGCGACTTGCTCGGCTACGTCGAGGTTCACATCGAGCAGGGGCCGGTGCTCGAACGGAAGAAGCTCGCCGTCGGCGTGGTGTCGGCCATCGCGGGGCAGAGTCGTTTCAAGCTGACGTGGACGGGCAAGGCCGGGCATGCGGGCACG
>JANOCA010000296.1:0-3928 GCA_031411915.1 Opitutaceae bacterium | reverse complement strand
GGATAAAAACAAAGAACGACTGACGCCCGCAGCGCACGCACTCGCCTCTCCACGTGCAAGCGCCATCTTTGACATACGCATCAACGAATGCGGATGCGAAGATATGTGCCTTGCCAAACAAGTCCGTGGCGATAGCAATTTCCACCATGTCAACGCCCGCCCAACGCCCGACCGAAGCCGCGGACGCCTTCCACCGCCTCTTCGCCTCCAAGATCGTCGTGCTTGACGGCGCGATGGGCTCGATGATCCAGACCTACCAGCTCACCGAGGGCGACTTTCGCGGCGAACGCTTCAAGTCCCACCCGCACGATCTTCAGGGCAACAACGACCTCCTCTCGATCACGCGCGCCGACGTGATTGAGAAAATCCATTCCGACTACTTCGCCGCCGGCTCCGATCTCGTGGAGACCAACACGTTTTCCAGCACCTCCATCGGCATGGCCGACTACAAGTGCGAGCCGTTCGTGCGCGACATCAACCTCGCCGCCGTCGCCTGCGCGCGCCGCGCCGCGGATTCCGCCGTAGAGAAATTCAACCGCCCGTGCTTTGTCGCCGGCGCCATCGGCCCGCTCAACCGCACGCTCTCGATGTCGCCCGACGTCAACCGCCCCGATTACCGCGCCGTCACGTGGGACCAGGTCGTCGGCGCCTACACCGAGCAGATCGAGGCGCTCCTCGACGGCGGCGTGGACGCCCTGCTCGTCGAGACGATCTTCGACACCCTCAATTCCAAGGCCGCGCTCTTCGCGATCGAGCAGGTGTTCGATCAACGCGGGGACGCCGCGCGCGTGCCCGTGATGATCAGCGTCACCATCACCGATGCCTCGGGCCGCACGCTCTCGGGGCAGACGATCGGCGCGTTCTACGCGAGCATCGCACACGCGAAGCCGTTTTCCGTCGGCATCAACTGCGCGCTCGGCGGTGCCGCGATGCGTCCCTACGTCGAGGAACTGTCGCGCATCGCCGCGTGCTACACGACGTGCTACCCGAACGCCGGCCTGCCGAATGCCTTCGGCGGCTACGACGAGTCTCCCGCCGACATGGCCAAAGTCCTCGGTGAATTCGCAGCCAACGGCTGGGTCAACATGGTCGGCGGCTGCTGCGGCTCCACGCCGCCGCACATCGCCGCGATCGCCCAGGCCGTGAAGGGCCGCGCGCCGCGCATGCTGCCGCAAGCCGCCCGCGCCCTCCGCCTCAGCGGCCTCGAACCCTTGGCCGTCGCCTGACCGCAGAGGTCAGATGCCAGAGGCCAGATGTCAGCGACGGCACTCGACCGAGCTTTCCACTTCCGTCATCTGGAATCTAATTTCTGACCTCTAGCATCTGACATCTGATCTCCGACCTCTGCTTGAAGAACTCCGCCTCCACCTTCCTCGTCATCGGCGAGCGCACCAATATCACGGGCTCGCCCAAGTTTGCCAAGTCACTCAAGGCCGGCGAGTGGGACGCCTGCGTCGCCATCGCGCGCCAGCAGGTCGAGAGCGGCGCCAACGTGATCGACATCAACGTCGACGAAGCCCTCATCGACGGCGAGGCCACGATGGTGAAGTTCCTCAACCTGATCGCCGCCGAGCCCGAGATCTGCCGCGTGCCGGTGATGCTCGATTCATCGAAGTGGACCGTGCTCGAAAAGGGACTCCAGTGCCTCCAAGGCAAAGGCATCGTCAACTCGATCTCGCTGAAGGACGGCGAGGCCGAGTTTCTCCGCCGCGCCAAACTGATCATGCGCTACGGCGCCGCGGCCGTCGTGATGGCGTTCGACGAGCAGGGGCAGGCCGCGACGCGCGACGAGAAGGTCCGCATCTGCACGCGCGCCTACAATCTCCTCACGCAGAAAATCGGCTTCCCGCCCGAGGACATCATCTTCGATCCCAACATCCTCACCGTCGCCACCGGCATCGAGGAGCACAACAACTACGCCGTCGATTTCTTCGAGGCCACGCGGCTCATCAAGCAGACGCTCCCGCACGCCAAGGTCAGCGGCGGCGTCTCCAACGTCTCGTTCTCCTTCCGCGGCAACAACCCCGTGCGCGAGGCGATGCACACCGCCTTCCTCTACCACGCGATCCGCGAGGGCATGGACATGGCGATCGTCAACGCCGGCATGCTCGGCGTCTACCAGGAGATCGCGCCCGACCTCCTCGAGAAAGTGGAGGACGTCCTCCTCAACCGCCGCCCCGATGCCACCGAGCGGCTCGTCACCTTCGCCGACGAACTGAAAGCCAAGGAAGCCGCCGAGAAGAATTCGGGCGCAGGTCTTTCAGCTCTCAACCCGCAGCCCTCGGCCGCCGACGCGTGGCGCAAACTCTCTGTCGAAGAACGGCTCAGCCACGCGCTCGTGAAAGGCATCGATCAGTTCGTCGAAGCGGACACCGAGGAGGCCCGCGCCAATACCACGAAATATCCGCGTCCGCTCAACATCATCGAGGGGCCGCTGATGGACGGCATGCGGATCGTCGGCGATTTGTTCGGCGCCGGAAAAATGTTTCTCCCGCAAGTCGTGAAGTCCGCGCGCGTGATGAAGAAATCCGTCGCCTACCTCACGCCGTTCATGGAGGAGGAAAAGCGCCTGCACATCGCCGGCGGCGGCACCGCCAAGCCCAATGGCCGCATCATCATGGCCACTGTGAAGGGCGACGTGCACGACATCGGCAAGAACATCGTCGGTGTCGTTCTCGCCTGCAATAACTACGAGGTCACCGACCTCGGCGTGATGGTGCCCGCCGAAAAAATCCTCGCCACCGCGCGCGAGAAACAGGCCGACGTCATCGGCCTCTCCGGTCTCATCACGCCGTCACTCGACGAGATGGTCTCCGTCGCGCGCGAGATGAAGCGGCAGAATTTCACCGTGCCGCTCCTCATCGGCGGCGCCACGACGAGCCCCGCGCACACCGCAGTGAAAATCGCGCCCGAGTATGCGTCCGGCGTCATCCACGTGCTCGATGCCTCGCGCGTCGTGAACGTCGTGAGCTCGCTCCTCTCGTCCGCGCAGAAGCCCGCCTTCCTCGCCGAAGTCGGCGAAAAACAGGAGCGCCAGCGCATCGAGTTCGGCGAGCGGCAGAACAAACGCGCCCTCCTCCCCCTCGCCGAAGCCCGCGCGCGGAAACAGAATTTCGACTGGCCCACCGTGGACATCCCGCGCCCAGAGTTCCTCGGGACGCGGGTCTTCTCATCTGAATCGACCGGTAGGGCGGGACCGCTGGGCCCGCCGAATTCCACCGCAAACGACCACCACCCGAACGGCGCGCCCGGCGGTCGCGCCCTACCCCTCTCCCTCGAAGAAATTGTGACCTACATTGATTGGTCGCCGTTCTTCAGCGCGTGGGAGCTCCACGGCCGCTACCCCGACATCCTCACCGATGCCGTCGTCGGGACCGAGGCTACAAAACTCTTCGCCGACGCGCAGAAACTCCTCGCCCGCATCGTCGCCGAAAAACGCTACACCGCCAAAGCCGTCATCGCCTTCTGGCCCGCCAACGCCATCGGCGACTCAGTCGAGGTCTACGATCCCAGTTCATGTGGGTTGGGCTTTATGCCCAACACTTCAGAATCTGATGTCGGGCATAAAGCCCGACCCACAGTCGCTGCGCCAAAACTCATTCACACCTTCCACTGCCTCCGCCAGCAGCAGGAGAAACCCGCCGGCCAGTTCAACCACTGCCTCGCCGACTACATCGCGCCGCGCGAGAGCGGCCGCATCGACTACGTCGGCGGTTTCGCCGTCACCGCCGGCCACGGTGTCGAGGAACTCGCCGCCGAGTTCAAGGCCGTGCACGACGACTACAACGCCATCATGGCGCAGGCCCTCGGCCCCCGCCACGCGGAGGCGCGCGCCCCGCGGATTCCCAAGAAAGTCCGCGATTTATCCAGCGACCGGGAGTCCGCGAACCACGCGATGTAGGCCATCCTCCGCGAAAAATACCGCGGC
>JANOCA010000295.1:0-18458 GCA_031411915.1 Opitutaceae bacterium | reverse complement strand
CGCTTGACTCATCCCGCCCCCTCTGAAACATGACCGCCAATTCTCTTCACACATCATGGGCCAACAACTGAACAAGTATATCAAACGCAAACGCCGCGCCGCCTACCTCAAGCGCAAGAAGGCCAAGGCGAAGCTCGTCGCCAAGAAGAAGTAGTCCCAGCCCGAACTCCCTCACCCGCGTCGCGGCCCCGACCAGTCGGGGCCGTTTTGTTTTTCCCATGACGAAAGTCAGCCTCATCTCACTCGGTTGCGCCAAGAACCTCGTCGATTCCGAAATCATGGTCGGCCACCTGCATGCCGCCGGCATGACGGTCGTGCCCGACGCCGACCAGGCTGATGTCGTCATCGTCAACACCTGCTCGTTCATCGACTCCTCGAAGGAGGAATCGATCGGCCACATCCTCGATGTCCATCAGCAGCGCGGCATGAAGAAGCTCCGCTCGCACCAAAAGCTGATCGTGGCCGGCTGCATGTCCCAGCGCTTTTCGAAGGACCTCAAGTCGGAGCTGCACAATGAGGTCGACGCTTTCATCGGCCTCGACCAAGTGACGAAGGTCGCGCCCATCATCCGCGAAATCCTCGCGAAGGATCGCGCCGCGGACGATCTGCCGCCGGTCTTCATCGAGGGTCGCTCGACCTTCATTCCCGACTACGACACGCCGCGCTTCCGCCTCACGCCGCGGCACTTCGCCTACATCAAGATCGCCGAGGGCTGCAACCACCCGTGCACCTTCTGCATCATCCCGCAGATTCGCGGCCGCCACCGCAGCCGCACGGTCGAGAGCGTCGTCGCCGAGGCGCGGCAGCTCGTGCGCGAGGGCGTGAAGGAGCTGAATCTGATTTCCCAGGACACGACGTTTTTCGGCATGGACACGTGGGAGGAACGGCCCAACCCGCGCACGCCCGTTGATTCCTCGCGCGGCACGGCCCTCACCACCCTGCTTCGCCAGCTCAACGCCATCGAGGGCGATTTCTGGATTCGGTTGCTCTACACCCACCCGGCGCACTGGAGCGACGAACTCATCCGCACGATCGCCGAGTGCCCGAAAGTCGCGCGCTACATCGACATTCCGCTCCAGCACATCAGCGACCACATGCTCGGCCTGATGCAGCGCGAGACCTCGTCGGCCTACATCCGCGATCTGATCAGGCGCATCCGCGCGGGCATCCCCGGCATCGCGATCCGCACGACGTTCATCGTCGGGTTTCCGGGCGAGACCGAGGCCGATGTCGACGAGCTCTGCGAGTTCATCCGCGAGGCGAAATTCGAGCGCCTCGGCGTGTTTCGCTACTCGCAGGAGGAAGGCACCCGTGCCGCCAAGATGGAGACGCAGATTCCCAAGAAGACCAAGGAAGCCCGCTGGCACCGGGTCATGAAGCTCCAGCGCGAGATCGCGGCCGAGGTCAGCCAGCGCTTCACCGGCCGCACGCTCAAGGTCCTCGTCGAGGAACCAGGCGTCGCGCGCGGCGAGGCCGATGCTCCCGACATTGATGGCCGCGTCTACCTGCCCATCACGGCACCGGTCGGCGAATTCGTTTCGGTCAACGTCACCGGCTACGAGGACTACGACCTGCTCGCGTTGCCGACCGGCCAAGCCCCCGCCATCCGCAAGATCGCCCGGCAGGCGCAGTGACGGTTCCGCCTTTTGCGGGGCCACGACTACTTAACCCGCTTACGTAGTCGCCACTTTTGCAGCCCCCTCGCGCAACGCCAGATTGGGCCGGTGATGCCTGCGCTTTCCGAACTCTATCTGTCTGCCGCGCGGCATCACCTCGACGCGTTTCTCGTGATCGCGCTCGCCTGCGCAGGCTGGCTGGCGTGCTGCCGTCACACGGCCCGCCTCGGTGCCGGCCGCGAACTCTCGTTCGCCGCGTGCGCGCTGGCGGTCTCCGCCGCGGTCGCCGGCGCCTTGCTGGCCAGCCGGATCGAATTGTTCACGGCCCCGCCGGAACCCGCGCTCGACGCCTCCATGCTGCTCACCCGCGCAACGATTCTTGGCATGACTGCGTTGCTCTGCGCCGTGGCGTTGCTCGCCGCGAACCGCAGCGCGCTCCTGCGCGCGGAGCTGCGCGACCGCGCCGAGGCGGAGCGCCGGCTGCAGCAGGCCAAGACCGACGCCGACGAAGCCAACCGCGCCAAGGGCGATTTCCTCGCCGTCATGAGCCACGAGATCCGCACGCCGCTCAACGCCGTGATGGGCTTCGCCAACCTCCTCGGTGAATCCCGCCTCGACGAAACGCAGCGCAGCTACGTCGACACGATTCGCAACGAAGGCGTGCGCCTCGGCACGCTCATCAACGACATCCTGGACCTCTCGAAAATCGAGAAAGGTCACCTCACCCTCGAGTGCGTGCCGTTCTGCCCCTCGGAAATCGCGGACGATGTGCGGCGGCTCTTCGGCCCGCGCGCGCAGCAGCGCAACATCGAGCTTCGCCTCGATGCCGGCGACACCGTCTCGCTCGTGGTCGAGGGCGATCCGCTTCGGCTTCGGCAGGTTCTCGTCAACCTCGTCGACAACGCCCTCAAGTTCACCGCGCGGGGCAGCGTGACCATCGCTCTGGGTTGGAAACCACCGGCGATCCAATCAGGTCCGGGGCAACTGACGCTGCGCGTGAGCGACACCGGCATCGGCATCGCCCGCGAAAAAGTCGGCCGGCTCTTCCAGATGTTCACTCAAGTCGACAGCTCGACGACGCGCCGATACGGCGGCACGGGCCTTGGCCTGGCCATCTGTCAGCGCCTCGCCCACCTCATGGGCGGCGAGATCACCGTGCGCAGCGAGCTGGGCGAAGGCAGCGAGTTTTCCGTCGATCTGCCTCTGACCGCCGTGCCGCTGGAGATCGACGACACTCGTATCGAGCACGCCAGCGCGATCACGGGCACTCGCGCGCCACAACTCACGACGGGCCTCCGCAACCGCCTCGCCTAGTTCGCCGGCTTCGGCGCCGCCTGGGCCGCAGCCGCCTGCTTCGCCATTTCGGCAATGTCAGCCGCCGGGAGGACCACGACCCCGCTCGGACGTCCGCTCGCGAAATGCTGCAGGAAGATCCCGAGCACACGGCCATCCGCGGCGAAGACCGGGCTCGCCACGGATTGATCACCAAGAAGAAACAACCGGCGCGGCTTCTCCACGATGCCGACCACCTCGGTCGACCGCACCAGCGGTGTGCGCTGCAGCATTTTGTTGGCGCGGGCCACGAAGTAGACGCGCTCCATCACGGCGGAGTCGGCCATCTCGGTGAGGTTCACATACGCGTATTTGCGTTCCGGATCGGCCGTCTCCGGCGCCATGAACGCCAGATCGAGGTCGGCATCCCGCAGGACGAAACGCGCGGGCACTTCCTTGCCGTCGGCGAGGCGCAGCTTCACTTCCTTGAAGTCCGCGCTCACGAGTTCAATGCCCCGTGTCCCGCCCTGCTGGGCGCGCATCGCCTCGAACTGCACCCGCGGATCCACCGCGGCAAGGCTCGTCACCGTCAGCCCGTCCGGCGAAATGACCGTGCCGTTGATTTCGATCGGTTGATCACGGGCCGGCGCCTCGCGGTCGCCCTGCTTCACCTTTATCGTCGTGACCAGCTCCACGTTGACGATGGCGTCAGCGTAGCGCTTCATGAGGGCGCGGCCGGCCTCGCCAGCCGAGGCGGCAAACAGAGGCGCCGCACCGATCGCGACGATGAGAGGGAGGAGTCGTTTCATTTGGATTTCGCGGGCTTCAGGTTGATTTCGACAAACATCGTCTGGCTGCGGCGGCGCACAAGCAGCACCCACCACGCCTTGTCCTCCGCGGCGGCGCGCGCGCGCTTCAGATCCTCGAGTCCGGCGACGGGCATCCCGCCCGCCTGCTCGATCACATCGTCCGCGCGCAGGCCCGCGAGCGCGGCCCAACCCGCGGAAATGGCGCTCTCCACGATCGCGCCTTGGGCCGCGATGCCCAATTGGAGACGCACGCGATCATCAAACGCGATCTCGCGCGCGGAGAATTCCAGCGCGAGGTCCTGCCACCACGACATCTCGGCCGCGGGCACAGGCTGCTCTTCGAGCACGACCTCGAGATCCTTCGCCGCGCCTTCGCGCCAGAGAGAAAACTTGGCGGTGGCGCCGGTGCGGTATTGGCGAATCTGCCGCGCCAGCACATCGGTGTCTTCCGGCCGGCGGGCCGTGACGGCGTTGCCATCGATGGCGAGGATGACATCGCCGACTTGCAGGCCCGCAGCCTCGGCCGCGGTGCCAGGATAGATGCGCGTCACGCGCGCCCCGCCCTCGGACTTGATGCCGAGGCGCGCCCCCAGCTTCGGGGTCAGCGGCTGGGAAGAGACGCCGAGCCATGCCTTGCGCGCGAGCGGCGTGATGTTGCGCGGGTCTTCCGCCCGCAGCTCGACGACGGAGCTCAGCACCGCCCCGTCCCGCCGCACACTCGCGATCACGGGGCGGACAGTCGTCTTCGGCACGCCTTCCATGAGCTTCTCGGTCATCGCCCGCAGCTCGGCGACGTTGCCCACCGGTTTCCCATCCACCGCGATCAGCACATCCTGGCGCCGCAACATCGGTTCGGCCTGGCCCGCGGGACCGGCAGGGCGGATATTTTCGAGCCACACACCCGTCGCGTCGGGCAGACGCTCGGCCCGCACGACGCGCTGCGTCAGGTCGCGCACGACCGCGCCCCAGGTGTTGAGCTGCACATCGTCCAAGCGCGCGGGTTCCCGGCCCGCGAGCTTCACGCGGGCGGCCTTCTTGACGCCCCCGCGTTTGAACTCGACCACGAGATCGCTACCAGGCGACTGGCCCGCTTCGAGTCGGTTGAAATGCGCCACGGCTTTTTCCTCGGCGCCCTCGATGGCGTGGCCGTCGCACGCGAGGATCACGTCACCCGGCTTTAATCCCGCGTGCGCGGCCGGCGAGTCCGCCACGATGTCCGCAATCACCACACCGATCGCCTCGCCGTCGGCTTCGAGCCGCGGCTGCACCGTCGCACCCGACCAGCCGCGGGTCACTCGGCCCGTGGAGATGATCTGCTCGGCGACACTCTTCGCCAAGTTGCTTGGGATCGCACCGCTCAAGCTCACGACGCCGATTTCGTTGATGCCGATGACTTCCCCGCGGGCGTTCACCAGCGGGCCGCCGCTGTTGCCGCCGAAAATCCGCGCGTCATGCAGGATCCATCGCACAAACAGGCCCACGTCCTCCCCGCGCAGCATCATGCGGCCGACGGTCTGCTCGGGCAGCACCAGCGAGGGATTGGACACCACGCCGCGCGTCACCGACTGCGAGAGGAAACCCGGGCTCCCCAGCGCGAAGACTTCCTCGCCGGCGGCGAGTTTTGACGAGTCGCCGAATTTCGCCACGACCAGCGGCGCCGCGTCCTTGGCCCGTTGCGCGAGGTCGAGCTGGAGCACGGCGAGGTCGGTGAGGGCGTCCTGCCCGATGAGCTTCGCCTCGACGTGTGTGCCGTCGTAAAGATAGCAGCGAAAAAAATCGCCGTCCTCCGTCACGTGGCAGTTCGTCACGAGGTGACCCTGAGCGGAGATGAGCACGCCGCTGCCGCCCGACCACTGCTTGGTGAGCCGCCCGTCGCTCGGCCGCAACCGGATCGCCTCGATGCGGATAATCGACGGGAAGACCCGCTCGAGCATCGGATTCTCCGCCGCCGCCGACCGCTGGCCGGACACGGCAGCCAAGGAAATCGCAAACACGATCAGGACGCGGGAAACGAAGGCGCGAGGCGACACATTCATGCGGTGGGGATGACGTTCGCGCGAGAGAGGCGATGCGCGCCGACGACGCAAGCGGCAACTCGTCCGCGCCTCAGCCCCGGACCGCCGCGACGTATTTCCCCATGATGCCGTCGAAAGTGCCGTTGGTGAAGAACACCACCACCCGCGAGCGCGGCGACCGAGAATCAATAGTGTGCGCGATCAGTTTTTCGAGCAGCGCGGCGTTGGAGGGCGCGCAGTGCGCCTCGACGCCCCGCGCCGCGAGCTGCCGCGCCACCGCTTCGGTATCGAGGCGCTCCTCGGGCCGGAGCTTCTCCGGCCGATGCACCGGGCCCAGATAGGCCGAGTCGGCGTGCGCGAGCGCGGCGACAAAGGCGGGCTCCATGATTTTGAGCCGGGTGGTGTTGCTGCGCGGCTCGAAGAGCGCAGTGAGCGCCGCGCCCGGAAATCGCGCGCGAAGCGATCGCAGCGTCTCGCCCACCGCGGTCGGATGGTGCCCGAAATCCTCAATTACGTTGAAGCGCGCATTGCTCAGCAGGAGTTCTTGCCGGCGCTTCACCCCGCGGAAACGCGCCAGCGCGCCGAGCGCCAGCGCGGCGGGATTCTCGGGGTGGAGCGCCAGACCGGCGGCGGTGGCGGCCATCGCGGCGTTGCGCACGTTGTAGATGCCGGGCTGCGTCCACTCGACGCGGGCCCAGGGCGCGCCGCGCCACAGCAGCGTGAACTCGGCGCCCGCCGCGTTCTCCTTGAAATCGACAATCCGCGTGTCGTTGCCCTCGCCGAGGCCCACGCGCACCACCCGTGTCCACGCCATCGGCCCGAGCGCGCGCAGGTTCTCGTCGTCGCCATTGGCCACGATCCAACCGTTGCGCGGCACGATGCGCGCGAGGTGCGTGAACGTCCGCTGCACATCCGCGAGGTCGCGGAAGATGTCGGCGTGGTCGAACTCGAGGTTGTTGAGCACGGCGACGTGCGGGGCGTAGTGGATGAACTTGCTGCGCTTGTCGAAGAACGCGCTGTCATACTCGTCCCCCTCGATGACGAACGGATCCTTTTCCGCGCCGAGGTGCGCCCCCACCGGCGGATCCTGCGGCACGCCGCCAATCAAAAATCCGGGATCGCGCCCCGCCTCGCGCAGGAGGAAAGCCGTGAGCGAGGTCGTGGTGGTCTTGCCGTGCGTGCCGCAGACCACGATGTTGCGGCGGCGTTTCAGCACGAAATCGTGCAGCATCGCCGGCAGCGACGTGAACGGAATCGCGCGCGTATCGAGCAGCCACTCGACCTCGGCATTGCCGCGCGACATGGCGTTGCCCACGACGACGAGATCAGGCGCGAGCTTTTCCAACCGCACCGGATCGTAGCCCTCGTGCAGCGCGATCCCGGCCAGCGCGAGCACCGTGCTCATCGGCGGATAGACGCCGCTGTCAGCCCCAAGCACCTCGTGCCCGGCCGCACGCGCGAGCAACGCCGCGTTGCCCATCGCCGTGCCGCCGATGCCCATGAAGTAGAGTCTCATTTTCGAGGACCGTCACCGCGGCAAGAAGCGCAATCAATCCGCAAATCCGCTGAGGGCCGCGACCGACTCTCCGTCGAAGTTTCTTCTCGCGGAATCCCGGGGCGATGTGTTTCCAAGATAGTCCGCCGCCGTCTTACCCCATCCATGGCCGTTTCCCCCGCTCCCTCCCGCGCCCCCCGCATCATCCTCCGCCTGATCATCATCGCCGTTGTCGTGGGCGGAGGCATCTGGGGCGGGCGCATCGGCTGGCAGAAAATCAGCCCCAGCATCATGGGCGGGAAGCGGCAGGACAAGATCCCGACCGCCCGTGCCCGCAACGCCTCCATCTCCGAGGAAATCGTCGCGGTCGGCCGCCTGCGCGCCGTGTTTTCCACCGAACTCCGCTCCGAGGTCAACGGCCGCATCGTCAAGATTCTCGGCGTCGACGGGCAGAAAGTTGAGCGTAACCAGGAAATACTCCGCCTCGATCAGCAGGATCTCCTGACCCAGATTACTGAAATCGAGCGCAGCATCGAGGCCGCCAAGCTCAAGGCCACCCGCGCCCGCCGCGACTATGAACGCCTCCTCGATCTTCAGAAAAACGGCGTCGTCACCACCAAGGACCTCGAGGACGCCCGCGTGACGTCCTCCCTCGCCGAGAACGACGCCGCCATCGCCGCGGCCCGCGCCGCCAACCTCAACGACAAGCTCACCAAGACCGTCATCCGCGCCCCGCACAACGGAACCCTGCTCCTCCGCGATCTCACCGAGGGCCAGGTCATCACCGGCGCCGCGGCCCAAAATGGCGGCATGCTCCTCGGCGAGGTCGCCGATCTATCCGTGCTCATGGTCCGCACCAGCATCAACGAAATCGACGTCGCCCGCCTCAAGGTCGGCGACGAGGCCCGCGTGCGCGTGGACTCGATTCGCACCATGGTCGTCCCCGGCACCATCAAGCGCATCTCCACGAGCGCGCTCGAAAGCAGCGTCGATCGCACGCGCGTCTTTCCCGTCGATGTGGTGCTCGCCGAGGCCGACGATCGCCTCCGACCTGGAATGTCGGCCACCGTCACGGTCACGCTCGCCCGCGCGGACGACACGCTCGCGCTGCCGCTCTCGGGCGTGTTTTCCACCGCCGAGTCGGTGCGCTACGTCTTTTTGCTGAAGGGCGAGCGGTTCGAGATTAAGGAAATCGAGACCGGCATCGCCGACACCCGGCGCGTGCAGGTGCTCTCCGGCCTCGAGCCCAACGACGAGGTCGCCCTCACGCGCCCGGTGGAGTTCGATGGCGAGGTCCCCGCGGGCGTCACCCCGGCGGTCGCGGCGAAATCGAAGTCCGGCACCGCGGTTCGCGGCCGCGGCCGTTCCAACTGATCCTGCCGCCATGCGACTCATCCTGCTGGGCATCCTCAGCGGCGGGCGCGAGGTCTGGGCGCACAAGCTGCGCTCGTTCCTCACGCTCTTCGGCATCATGCTCGGCGCCGCCGCCCTCGTCGGCATGATCGGCGTCGTCAACGGACTGATGCGCGGCTTCGAGACCGTCATCTACGAGACGGGCGGCATCGAGCGGATCACCGTCACCTCCGGCCCGGCGCCGGAAAGCCAGCGCGAGCGTGCGGCGCTTTCGCCCGGCCGCACCCTCAAGGACGTCGAGGCCATCCTCGACGCCGTGCCCCTCGCCCGGCGCGTGTCCGCCGAGGTCAACATCCCCGGCGGCGCTCGGCTCTACTTCCAAGGGCGCGCCACCGGCCAGGCCGTCCGCGGCGTGCTGCCGTCCACCTTCGTGATGGATCGCTTCGAGGTTTCGCAGGGCCGCCTCATCGGCGATCTCGATCTGGAGTTGCAGACGCAGGTCGTCGTGCTCGGCGCCTACGTCGCGCAGACCCTCTTCCTCCGCGGCATCGATCCTCTCGGCCGCGTCATCACGATTAATGGCCAGCCTTTCACCGTCGTGGGCGTGCTCAAGGACTACAACCTCGCCGGCGGCGGCGCGGGTGGCGGGCGGGTGAGCTCAAAGAACTACTCCGTGTTCATCCCGCTCACCACCGCGCAGACCCTCTACCGGATCGACGAGAATGTCGACGTCCTCAGCGTGCAACTCGCTGACCTCAACGACATGCCGCACGCCCTCGAGCAGATCAAAAACGTGCTCACGCACACCCACCGCGGCATCCAGGACATCCGCCTCGAGACGCGGGAGGACTTGCTCCAGAGTTTCGAGAAGACCCGCGCGAGCTATTTCGCCTCGTTCGGCAGCGTGGCCGCGATCGGGCTCATCGTGGGCGGCATCGGCATCATGAACGTCATGCTCGCCTCCATCAGCGAACGCGTCCGCGAGATCGGCGTGCGGCGCGCGCTCGGCGCCAAACGCACCGACATCCTTGTGCAAATCCTCGCGGAGTCGCTCACGCTCGCCGTGTCCGGCGGGTTGTTCGGCCTGGTCGCGAGCGTCGCCTTGATCCTCGTCTTGCAGCAATTCGTGGTGGAGGCAAACCGGCCTGAACTGTCGCTCTGGGCGATGGCCATCGGCATCACGTCCAGCGCGCTCGTCGGCATCGTCGCCGGCCTCTATCCCGCCATCCGCGCCTCGATGCTTAGCCCGGTCGAGGCGTTGCGGACCGACTGAGCGGCACGGTCACATCAGGTTCACCGGGTCCACGTCGATCACCTGCGTGATGTCGTCGGGCCACGCAAACTCGGCGCGGAGTTTGGCCAGCTCGGGCACGACCTTTGTGACCGTGGTGGTGAAATACCAGAGCTGCCAGCGATACTCGTCCTTGATTTTCTCGATCGGCGACGGCGACGGGCCGCGCAGCTCCACCCGATCGCCGAACGTCTTCTCGACGAGCTTCGCCCACTGCTCGGCGAAGAACTTCAGCTTGTCGGGATTCGGCCCGCGAAAAAGATGGTGGATGAGGTGGCGATAGGGCGGATACCGGAAATCCTTTCTCACCTTCAGCTCGCTCGCCGCAAAGCCCGCGTAGTCCGCATGCCGCGAGAATTGGATCGCCTCCGCCTGCGGGGTGAAGGTCTGCACGATCACCTCGCCCGCGCGATCACCGCGGCCGGCGCGGCCCGCCACTTGCACGAGGAGCTGGAAGGTCCGCTCGTTGGCCCGGAAATCCGGGATGTGCATCGACATGTCGGCGTCGATCAGGCCCACGAGCGTCACGTTGGGAAAATCGAGGCCCTTGCCGATCATCTGGGTGCCTACGAGCACATCGATTTTGCCGGCGCGAAAGGCGGACAGCACTTCGCGGAAGCGGTTCTTCTTCGACATCGTGTCGGTGTCCATGCGCTCGATGCGCGCGCGCGGGACCACGCGGCGCACGCTCTCCTCGATGCGCTGCGTGCCGAGGCCGCGCCAGCGGATGTCGGGCGCGGCGCACTTGGGACACCGCGCAGGCGCGGGTTTCTGATCACCGCAAAGGTGGCAGCGTAGCGTCTCGTCGGTGCGGTGGTAGGTCAGCGCGATGCTGCAATGCGTGCATTCCTCCACGTGTCCGCAGGAGCGGCACAGCATCGACGACGAGTAGCCGCGACGATTGATGAAGAGGATCGTCTGCTCGCGCTTCGCGAGGCGATCCTGCATCGCGCGCACGAGCTTGCCGGAGAGCGCCGGGAGCCCGCGCTGCTTCGCCGCCTCGATGCGCAGGTCGACGACGTCGATGTAGGGCAGTTTGCGCGCATCGACGCGCTGCGTGAGCTGGAGCAGGCGATATTTGCCGGCCTCGACGTTGGTGAAGCTCTCGAGCGAGGGCGTGGCGCTGCCGAGCACGGCATGGGCGCCCGCGAGCTTGGCGCGCATCACCGCCACGTCGCGCCCGTGGTAGCGCGGCGTCTCGTCCTGCTTGTAGGCCGGTTCATGCTCCTCATCGACGACGATGAGTTTCAGGTTTTGCACCGGCGCAAAAATCGCCGACCGCGCGCCGACCACCACGCGTGCCTCGCCGGTCGCGAGAGCCAGCCAGCCGTCGAGCCGCTCGCCTTCGCTCAGGTGGCTGTGCCAGACGACGCAGCGTTGCCCATGGGCAATCGCCTCGAGCCGCGAACGCAGCCGCGCGACCGTCTGCGGCGTGAGCGCGACCTCGGGCACCAGAAACACCACGCCCCCACCCGTCTTCAGCGCGGCGTCGATGGCGCGCAGGTAAACCTCGGTCTTGCCTGAGCCCGTCACGCCGTGGAGCAGCGACACGCCGAATTTGCCCTCGGCGAGGCTCGCCCCGATCGCGTCCATCGCGGCCTGTTGCTCGGCGTTGGGCGCGTGCGGCTGCGCGGCCACGAGTTCGCCCGACTCATGATCGTCGGCGTAGGCGACGCGCTCGATGCGCCGCGTCTCCTCGCGGAGCACGCCGCGTTTCACGAGGGCGTTGACGACCGCCGCCGTCTGGCCGAGCCGCGCGAGCACGAGGCCCTTGGCCTGCGGGCGGAACTGTTGTTCGAGGAAACGGTAGAGCTTCGCCTGCTGCGGCGCGCGCTTCTCCAGCGCGTCGATTTCGTCGGCGGAGAGCTTCCGCGCGATGGCGAGGAGCTTTTCCTGTTTGAGCCCCGCGCCCCGGCGCACGGCGGCGGGAATCATGGTCTCGATGATGCTGTCGAGTCCGCACGCATAGTAGCCCGCCATCCACCGCGCGAGGCCGAGCAAGTCCGGCGGCAACGCGGGAAAAGGATAGACGACCTGGGCAATCGACTTGAGCCGCTCGAGAGGGAAATCCCTCGGCGCCCCGATTTCGCCGACGATGCCCAGCTTCATTGTGTTCACGATCGGCATGCGCACGAGCGTGCCGACGGCCACCGACGCGCACAGCGATTCCGGCACCCGGTAGTGGAGCACCTTGTCGAACCCCGCGAGCGGATGGACGCCGACGATCATCGCGCCACTGTGGGCGGCCGGGCGGCGCGCGCGCAATCTCCACGTTGCGCACCGTTAACCACCAAAACGATCCCGTTGACACCCGCGGCCACCGCGTCGGACATTCGCGCCGTGACCACCACCGCCGCGCGCGAGAAATTCGGGGCCTATCTGACGAAGAAAGGCCTCCGCGTGACCAGCCAGCGGCTGGCGATCTTCGAGGCGGCGTTTGCCCAGACCGAACATTTCACCGCCGAGCAGCTCCTGCGCGACGTGCGGGCCATCGACGATTCGGTCTCGCGCGCCAGCGTCTACCGCACACTTCCGCTCATGACGGCGAGCGCGCTGCTGCGCGAAGTGGACATCGGCGCCGACGAGAAATTCTACCGGCCCAGCCGTGACGGCGGCGCCACGCAGGTCGCGCAGGTCGTGTGCATCGACTGCGATAAAATCTTCGAGATCAGCGCGCCGTTCATGTCGTGGTATGGCAGCACCGTCTCCTCCAAGCTCGGCCTCACGCCGGTGACGCAGCGCCTGCAAGTGAGCGCGCACTGCGATGCCTTCCGCCAGACCGGCACCTGCCCGCGCCGCGCCTGAACTCCCTCCTCTCCCTCCACCATGTCCAAATCCAAGGCCGCTGATCGCGAGTTCGACATCCAGTTCTTCGAGTCGGTGCTGCGGCGCGATCCGGGCTACGCGCAGGTCGTCGAGCTGCTCGGCGGCCTTTACACGCGACAGGGGCGCATCGCCGACGGCCTGAAGATGGATCGCAAACTGGTGAAACTGCAGCCGGCCAACCCGACCGCGCGCTACAACCTCGCGTGCAGCCTCGCCCTCTCGAAGCGCAAATCCGACGCGCTCGCCGAGCTCCAGCGCGCCGTCGCGCTCGGCTACCGCGATGTCGAATGGATGTTGCAGGACCCCGATCTTGAGGGCCTGAAACGCCACCCCCATTTCCAGGCACTCCTGCAAACGCTCCAGCCGCAGAGCTGAAGGATCGTAGCGGAACGCGTGAGCGTTTCGTGATTCGACGAAAGCCTCACGGCTTCCGCTACGACGAAACCAAGCCGCGCCTGATCCCATGCCCGCTGTCGCTCCGCCCACGCTCGCAGTCCTCGATTGGGGCCGCACAGCCTATCGCGACGCCTGCGCTCGTCAGGCCGCGCTCGTCGAGCAGCGTCTCTCCGGCGAGATCGGCGACACGCTGGTGTTCACCGAGCATGAGCCGGTGTTCACACTTGGCCTGCGCTCCGGTGCCGAGACCCACCTCGTGTGGAATGCCGAACGACTCGCCGCGGAAGGCGTGGCGGTGGAAAAGACGAACCGCGGCGGCGACATCACCTACCACGGCCCCGGCCAGATCGTCGGCTATCCGATCGTCTCGCTCGCAGTGCACCGCGATCTTCATGCCTACCTGCGCCTCCTCGAGGAAGTAGTCATCACCGCGCTGGCCACGCTTGGCCTCACCGCCACGCGGCGCGCCGGTCTCACCGGCATCTGGACCGGGCGGCGAAAGATCGCCGCCATCGGCGTTGCGGTGCGGCGCTGGATCGCCTACCACGGCTTCGCGCTCAACGTGGACCCCGACCTCGCGCACTTCGGCGGCATCGTGCCCTGCGGCATCGCGTCGGCCGACGGCACGGTGACTTCGCTGCGCGCCGAGCTGGGCCGCGAGGTGGCAATCGCGGAGGTGAAGAGCGCCGTGGAGCAGGCGTTTCGCACGCAGTGGGCCGTGTTTTCCGGCGCAGAAAGCCCTCGCGGTTTGCGCCCGGACCCGCGCTAATCACCTTCCGACTTTTTCATGACCGCCCTCCGCAAACCGACCTGGCTCCGCGCCAAGCTGCCCAGTGGCCCCGGCTACGCCGCCACGCGCCGGCTCGTCGACGAGAACAAGCTCCACACCGTCTGCCAGAGCGCGCAGTGCCCCAATCTCGGCGAGTGTTGGTCGCGGGGCACCGCGACCGTGATGATTCTCGGCAACATCTGCACGCGCTCCTGCAACTTCTGCGCGATCGCCACGGGCCGGCCCACGGAACTCGATCTTGGCGAACCCGCGCGGGTGGCCGACGCCGTGGCGAAGATGAACCTCCGCCACTGCGTCATCACGAGCGTCGCCCGCGACGAACTCGCCGACGGCGGCGCGAGCGTGTGGGCCATGACGATCCGTGCCGTCCGCCACCGCAACCCGCAGACCGCGATCGAGGTGCTCACGCCCGACTTCAAGGGCCAGACCGCGCACGTGGACATCGTGCTCGATGCCAAGCCCGACATCTTCAACCACAACCTCGAGACGATCGAGCGCCTGCAGAAGCCCGTGCGCGTGCAGGCCCGCTACGACCGCTCGCGCTCCGTGCTGCGCCACGCCAAGTCACGCGGCTTCGTGACGAAGACGGGCATCATGCTCGGCCTCGGCGAGCAGCCCGCTGAGATCGAGCAGACGCTTCGCGACATCGCCGCCGACAAGACCGACATCCTCACCATCGGCCAGTATCTCCAACCGAGCGACAAGCACCTGCCCGTCGCGCGCTGGGCGCCGCCGGAGGAGTTTGTGCACTGGAAAAATTTCGGCCTCGGCCTCGGGATCGGTGTCGTCGAGAGCGGCGCGCTCGTCCGCTCGAGTTACCACGCCGACGAGCAATCGCAGAAATACACCGGGGCCGATCACCTCAACACGGTGAACGCGCTGGCGGGAGCGTAACCCGCCGCCGCGCCGGTTTCAGAGCGGGCCGCGATATTCGGTGTCGCTCACCAGTTCGTGCCATGTCGCCGCATTGCCCCCCTCGTCGGCCTGCTGCACGGCGAGATGGACCATCGCGCGGTTCGGCGTCGCACCGTGCCAATGAAGTTCGCCGGGCGCGAACCACACGGAGTCGCCCGCCTGCACTTCCACGATGCTCCCGCCCGCTCGCTGTATGCGCGCCACCCCACTCAGGATATGCAGCAATTGCCCGTGCGGGTGCGTGTGCCACGCGGTGCGCGCGCCGGGCTCAAAGGAAACTCGCGCCACCTTCACGCGCGACGGCGCGCCGCCCGTGAGGTCGTCGAGCCAGACTGCGCCGGTGAAATACTCCGCCGGCCCGCGCTTCGTGGTGAGGTGGGCGGTGCGTGTGATCATCATGGGCTCGGAGGCTAGGCCGCCACTTCGGCGAGTCAGCTTCTAACTCACTTCGCGCATCACCCGCACGATCGCCTCGACGCTGCGGTCCACGTCGGCCTCGGTCGTCGCCCACGATGATACGCTGATGCGCATCGCGGTGCGGCCCTGCCAGACCGTGACGCCGGCCCAGCACGTGCCATCACTCTGCACGCCCTCGATCACGCGCTTGGTTCTCTCCGCGTCGCCGAACGCCACGAGCACTTGGTTCAGCGCCACCTCGTTGAGAATCTCGCAACCGGCCGCGCTGAGCTTCTCCGCAAAGCGCCGCGCGCACGCACAGTTGCCCTCGATCATCGCGGCCACGCCCTCGCGGCCGAGCGTGCGCAGCGCCGTCCACACCTCGACGCCACGCGCCCGGCGCGAAAGTTCGGGCGTGAAGTCGCTCGGGTTTCTGATTTCGCCCTCCGTCGGCAGATACTCCGCGGTGATTGCCATCGCCGCCTTGAGTGCGTGCGCATCACGCACAAAGGCGAGGCCGCAGTCGTAGGGGACGTTGAGCCATTTGTGCGCATCGGTCGCCCACGAGTCCGCCTCGCCCACGCCTGCGACGAGGTGCGCGCGGGTTCGCGTTGCCGCGGCCCAGAGGCCGAACGCACCATCCACATGCACCCACGCGCCCGCGGGCTTGGCTCGCGCGCAAATCGCCGCGAGGTCGTCGCACGCGCCGGTGTTCACGTTGCCGAGCTGGGCACACACAATCGTCGGGCCCGCTATGGGCGGCATCACCTCCACGCGCAAACGCCCCTGCCCATCGACCGGCACCCTGACCACCCGCGTGCGGCCGAGGCCCAGCATACCGAGTGATTTCGAGACGGACGGATGAATCTCGCCGCCGACTATCACCGTGATGGGCGGCGCGCCGAATAGCCCGTCGGCCTCGACGTTCCAGCCCGCGCGCTTCAACACCGCGTGCCGCGCCGCCGCGAGGCCGCAGAAATTCGCCACGGTCGCGCCCGTGACAAACGCCCCGCCGCATTCGCGCGGCAGCCGCAGCAGATCGATCAGCCAACGTAGCGAAACCTCCTCAAGGAACGAAACGCCGGGCGTCGGCTTGCCGAGCCCAGCGTTTTGATCCCACGCGCTCGCGAGCCAGTTGGCCGCGAGCGTCACGGGAATCGAGCCGCCGATCACAAAGCCGAAGAACCGCCGGCCCGCCATCGCCGTCGTCGCCGGCGATCCGATCTCGTCGAGCTGGCGTAGCACCGCCACGGGATCGGAAGATTTCTCCGGCAGCGATTCGTCGAAGGTCCGCAACGCCGCCACCGCCGCGGGCGTCGGCGCCACGCCGCGTTGATCAAGAGTCTCCAGGTAGCGAATCGCACGCGCCGCCGCATCGTTGAGCAGGGAATTCATGCTGTTGCAGTAGGGTTTTGGCACGACGCACGCAATCGCGCTCGCGGTGTTCCGCCCCATCGGCCGCTGCACTGTATCGCTTGACCGTTTCGCCGCGGAGCTGCCACGGTCGCGCCATGCTCCCCTCACCCCGTTTCCGTCTGCTCTTCCTCGCGAGTCTCCTGGCTGTGCCCGTGCTGCTCGGCCAGGCGCCCGCGACGAAAAAATCCACTCCCGCCGCCAAGGCCAAGCAGGCGCCCGAGCCGGCGCTCACTTGGCACGACATCACCACGTGGGGCGTCGAGGGCCGCGCGTTTGGCGACATGGAGCGCAAGCGCTGGTTCGATCGCTTTCCCTCGGTGGCGGAGGGCAAAGTCACCGACGCCGTGTGGGGCCTCAGCCGCGACAGCGCCGGCATGATGGTGCGCTTCAAGACCGATGCCACCGTGCTCTGGGCCAACTACACCTTGTTCAAGACTCGGCTCGCGGGCGCCAACATGACAGCCATCGGCGCGAGCGGCATCGATCTCTACGCGCGCGATGACGCAGGCAAATGGCGCTGGGTCGGCGTCACCCGGCCCGACGGACAGACCGTGCGTCAGGAAATCATCGCCGGCCTCAAGCCCGGCTTCCGCGAATACGCCGCCTACCTGCCGCTCTACAACGGTGTGGAGAAACTGTCCCTCGGCGTGCCACCCGAGGCGAAATTCGAGCCGCTCGCCCCGCGCACTGCCAAGCCCATCGTCTTTTACGGCACCTCCATCACCCACGGCGCGAGCGCTTCGCGCCCTGGCATGGTCCACACCGCGATCCTCGGCCGCACTTTTGATCGCCCCGTGATCAATCTCGGCTTCTCCGGCAACGGGCGCATGGACGCCGCCGTCGGCGATCTCCTCATCAAGATCGACGCCGCCGTCTACGTGATCGACTGCCTGCCCAACATGGGCGCCGCCCTCGTGCGCGAACGCACGATCCCGCTCGTGAAACAACTCCGCGCCGCGCGCCCCGACACGCCCATCGTGCTGGTCGAGGATCGCCGCAACACCAACTCTTGGATTCTCCCCGCCCGCAACAAGCACCACACCGACAATCATGCCGCGCTGCGCGAGGCCTTCGCCGCCTTGCAGAAAGAAGGCGTGAAGGGCCTGCACTACGTCGAAGGCGACGACCTGCTCGGCCACGATACCGAAGGCGCGACCGATGGCTCGCACCCCAATGATCTCGGTTTTGTGCGCCAAGCGCATCTGTTCGAGCCGGTGCTGCGCACAGCGCTGACTGGACGTTAAACAAAACTCCATTCAACGCCGCGTTCGCTCAAGAACGCCCGCATGTCCTCCGGCATGGTCGCCGTGAAGACGTGGGCCAGCCCGGCCGGTCGCAAATCGATCTCGGCGCAGTGCAGCGCCTGCCGCGGCAGAAGGAGGCGGGCGGCGAGCGCATCGGTCCAACCGTGGTCGATGAAGTCGAGATACAGCCGGGCATCAGGCCCGTATATCTTGTCGCCGACGAGCGAGTGCCCGAGCCACTGCGCATGCGCGCGGATCTGGTGTTTGCGGCCGGTCTCCGTCACCACGCTTACGAGTGTAAATCCGCCACCGCTCGACTGCGGCATGAAATGCGTCACCGCGCTTTGTCCTTCCCCCGGGGCTACGACCGCCGACTTGATGAAGACGGGGCTGGAGATGTCGTCGCCCAACGGCTGATCGACGGTCGCCGCCGCGTGCAATGCACCGGTAAGAATCGCGAGGTAGCGTTTGCCGACCTTTCGCTCCTGCATCGCGACTTGGAGCCGGCTCGCCATCTTTGCGTCCTTCGCCAGCACAACGACGCCGCTCGTCTCCCGGTCGAGGCGAAAGACGAGATGAACCGTCGGCAGCTGGGCATACTCGCGCAGCGCGCCCACCAAGCTC
>JANOCA010000294.1:0-5917 GCA_031411915.1 Opitutaceae bacterium | reverse complement strand
CTTCAGCGTTTCCTCGCTGGCACGAAACAGATGGATGCCGCCGATGAGCCCGTGCACGCGCGCCGGTCGCACGACGCTGCGCGCGTGCTCGATGATGTTCACTACCCCCGCGTGCCCGCAGCCGGTCACGATCACGAGGCCCTCCGCCGTGTCGATCACGACCGCCATGTCCTCGGCGAGCGTGTCCTCGCGCTCGCCGGCGGCGGTGCGCACGCGGGTGTCGCCGCTCCAGTTGCGCTCGGGGTGCTTGCGGGGCACGGGGCCGGTCAGCCACACGCCGGGCTGCAATTCCACCGCGCGCTCGTGGACGATGAACTTTCCGCCCGTCGCCTCATACTCCGGCCGCAGGGCGATCATGCGGTTCAACTCCACGCCCGGCGGCGTGCCGTGCCGCGGATCGAAGATTCCCGCCGCCACGTGCGTGCGTGCGAGCGCGGCGGGGTTCCGCGCCAACCCCTCGCGCCGCAGCGTCATGAAGCCGCCGATGTGGTCCCCGTGCCAGTGGCTCAGCACCACGTCGGGCACGTCCGCGAGAGAGAGGCCGAGCGTGCGGAGGTTTTTCTGCACGACGTCCGTCTTCGCGCCGGTGTCGAAGAGGATTTTCTTTCCGTCAGCCTCGACCAAGGCGGCGAAGCCCCACTCCCCCAGCTCGTCGCCGTCGGCGAGCATGGTCGAGAGCACGGTGATTTTCAGCGTCCGCACCGGCGTGCGATCCGCGGCGGGAAGCGCCCACGGAATCGCCATCGCCAAGCCGAGGAGGAGTGCTTTCGCTGTGTGGGTCATCATCGCGCGGCTCCCTCCTGCCGCGCCCACCCCCCGCCCGCAACGCCTTTTCCCCGATGAAGCCCGCCGCATTTTTTCTCCTGCTCACGCTCGCGGTCCGCGCCGTCGCCGCCGATGTCGCCACGCCCAACGCCTACGCCACGCCGCGTTTTTCCGACCCCGATCGCCGCGCGCGCCTCGATGCGTTGCTGCCCGAGATCGATCGCGAGTTTCGCGATCACGCCACGAAACGGCATTTCCCCGGCCTCGTCTGGGGCGTCGTGCTCGATGGCGCGCTCGTCCACACCGGCGCACACGGCTTTGCCAACGTGGCCCGGAAAATCCCCGCCGCGGCGGACACTCGCTTCCGCATCGCGTCGATGACGAAAAGCTTCACCGCCCTCGCCATCCTGCAGCTCCGTGACGCCCGCCAGCTCACGCTCGACGATCCGGTTTCCCGCCACGTGCCCGAGCTCGCGCGCACCGCGCCGCTCACCGCCGACGCCCCCGCAATCACGATCCGGCACCTGCTCACGATGAGCCCGGGATTCCCCGAGGACAACCCGTGGGGCGATCGCCAGCTCGCCGACACCGTGCCCGAACTCCAGGCTTTTCTCCGTGACGGCCTCGCGCTCTCCGACGCCCCCGGCGTCGCCTTCGAATACAGCAACCTCGCCTACGCCCTCCTCGGCCAGATCATCACGCGCGTTTCCGGCCAGCCCTACCAGCGCTTCATCACGGAGAAAATCCTCCGCCCGCTCGGGATGCGCGACACGGTGTGGGAGTTTTCCGAAGTCCCCGCCGCCAAGCTCGCGCTCGGCTACCGCGGCACCACCGATGCCTGGGAACTGGAGCCGTTGCTGCATGACGGCACCTACGGCGCGATGGGCGGGCTCCTCACCACGATCAATGATTTCGCGCGCTACGCCGCGCTGCACCTCGCCGCGTGGCCGCCACGCAGCGATCCCGAAAACCCGATCGCACGCCGCGCCTCTCTCCGCGAGATGCACCTGCCCGCGATGTTCTCGGGGCTCGCGGCACAGGCCAAGGCGCTCGACGGCAGCCCGCAACCCATCGTCAACGCCTATGGTTTCGGCCTCGGGTGGACGTTCGACAGCCGCGGCGTCGTGCGGGTCGGCCACAGCGGCGGCCTGCCCGGATTCGGCAGCAACTGGCGCTTTTACCCCGACCACGGCTTCGCGATCCTTTCCTTCGCCAACGTCACCTACGCCGGCACCGGCGCCGTCAACGCCAAGGTTGCCGACTGGATCATCGAAAAAGGAAAACTCCCGCGCCACGCCGTCCCGCCCTCTCCTGTCCTCGCCGCGCGCACCGCGCAGGTCGCGCAGCTCGTGCAGACGTGGGATGCCGCGCTCGCCGCCACCATTGTCGCCGAGAATTTCTTTCCGGACCGCTCGCTCGAGTCGTGGCGCAGCCACGCGCGCGAGACGCTCGCGAAGCTCGGCGCCGTCAAGTCCGTCGGCCCCATCGTGCCGGAGAACCAGCTCCGCGGCACGTTCCCGCTCCACGGCGAGCACGGCCGCGTGGAGGTGTTCTTCACGCTCACGCCCGAACGCGATCCGCGCGTGCAGGAATTGCGGCTGACCTTCGTTCCCAAATCCTGACTCGCCCCGCGCCTCCGTTCCGCCTCACTTTTCGCTCCCGGCATCCCATCGTTCCGTCTCCCCGTCTCCCCAACCCTCCCTCTCCCCCGATGCGCCTCCTCACCCACGTCGTCCTCGCCGTCCTAACCACGCGCCTCGCCGCCGCCGAAAGCACCGCCCCGCGCTGGAACATCCTCTTCGTCTTCGCCGACGACTGGGGTCGCTACGCTTCCGCCTACGCCGGCATCGACGGCGCGCCCTCGATCAACGACGCGATCAAGACGCCCAACGTCGACCGCATCGCCCGCGAGGGCGTCGCGTTCCGCCGCGCGTTCGTCAACGCCCCGTCCTGCACGCCGTGCCGGAGCTCGCTGCTCTCCGGCCGCTACTTCTTCAACACCGGCCGCGCCGCGATCCTGCAGGGCGCCGTGTGGGACGAGAAGATCCCGAGCTTCCCGTTGCTGCTGCGCGACGCCGGCTACCACATCGGCAAGAGCTACAAGGTCTGGAGCCCAGGCACGCCGGCCGACGCGCCGTTCGGCGGCCAGCAGCACGCCTACGAGAAGGCGGGCCGCGCCTCCAACAACTTCTCCGAGGAAGTCACCGCCCGCGTCGCAAACGGGAAGAGCGTCGCCGCCGCGCGCGAGGAGCTGCTCGCCGAGGTGCGCGGCAACTTCGACGCCTTCCTCGCCGACCGAAAGTCCGGCCAGCCGTGGCATTATTTCTTCGGCACCACCACCACCCACCGCAAATGGATCAAGGGCTCCGGCAAGAAACTCTGGGGCATCGAGCCCGACGCGCTGAAGGGCAAGATGCCCGCCTTCCTGCCCGACGTCCCCGAGGTGCGCGAGGACGTGGCCGACTACCTCGGCGAGTGCCAGGCCGTCGATGCCTACGTGGGCGCGCTGCGCGCGCGCCTCGAGGCCGCCGGCGAGCTCGACCGCACGCTCATCGTCCTCAGCGGCGATCACGGCATGCCCGGCGTGCCCTCCGGCAAGTGCAACCTCTACGACCACGGCACCGCCGTCTCGCTCGTCATGCGCGTGCCCGGCGGCAAGGCCGGCCGCGTCGTCGACGACTTTGTGTGCCTGCCGGATCTCGCGCCCACCTTCATGGAGATCGGCGGCGCGAAGATTCCCGCCGGCCTTTACGGCCGCTCGTTGCTCAACGTCCTCCGCTCCGATCGCTCCGGCCAGATCGAGGCGGATCGCTCGTGGGTCATCACCGGCCGCGAGCGCCACGTCGAGGATGCGCGCGAGGGCTTCCTCCCCTACCCGATGCGCGCGCTGCGCACCAAGGACTTTGCCTACATCCGCAACTTCGCCGAGGCGCGCATGCCGATGGGCGACGTGAAGACCGCGCACACCGCGACCCTCGCCGCGCTGGAGGACAACACCCGCCTCGGCCTCGCCGACATGGACGCGAGCCCCACCAAGGCCTGGATCGTCGCGCACCGCGACGACCCCAAGTGGAAATGGCACTACGAGCACGCGTTCGGCCCGCGCCCCGCCGAGGAACTCTACGACCTGCGCAAGGATCCGCATCAGGTGAAGAACGTCGCCGGCGATCCCGCCTACGCGAAGACGAAGGCGGAGATGGGCGAACGCCTCATGGCCACGCTGCGCGCCGCCGGCGATCCGCGCGTGACGGGCGACGGCCAGACCTTCGAGCGCCCGCCCTTCGCCGGGCCGTTGCCGGCTGACAGTGCGAAGAAGAAAAACACGAAGAAGGCGCCGTGATCGTGTAGGGCCCGAGCTTGCTCGGGCCTTTGTTCGCAACGGCCTGAGCAAGCTCAGGCCCTACAGGCCGCTCACCGCTCCCACACCTTCAGCGAGGTGATCCGCGGAAACGATCCCGGCAGGCGCGTCCACGAATCGCCCTCGTCGCGCGAGAAAAACAACTCGCCGCCCGTCGTGCCCATGTAGATGCCGCCGGGCGTGAGGGTGTCGGCCGCCATCGCGTCGCGCAGCACGCCCACAAAGTGCTCCTTCTGCGGCAGGCCCTTCGTGAGCGCGCGCCACGCGCGGCCGCGCCCGCGATTGCGCCAGACCTTCAGCGCGCCATCGGGCACCACGCGATTCGTGTCCGCCAGCAGCGGCACCACGAAAAGATCGCCGCGCGACGTCGCCGCCATCGGGAAGCCGAACTCGTGCGGCATCCCGGTGGAGATGCGCGTCCACGAATCCGCCGCGTCGTCCGACACAAACACGCCCCCGTGATACTGCATCGCCAGCGCGCCCGGCCGGACCGGATCGAGCACGAGCTTGTGGACGCAGCGGCCCATCTCCGGGTCCTTGATGAAGTCGGGCGCGGGGTTGGGCAGGTTGCGGTTGCAGAGCGTCCACGACTCGCCGCGGTCCTCCGTGCGAAAGACACCGACCGCCGAGATGCCCACCCACATCCGCCGCGCATTCGCGGGATCGACGACAATCGAGTGCAGGCACAGCCCGCCGAAGCCCGGCATCCAGCGCGGGCGCGTGGGGTGGCGCGTCAGGCCCTTCAGCTCCGTCCACGTCTCGCCGTCGTCGCGGCTCACGAACAGCGCCGCATCGTCGACGCCGGCGAACCACGTGCCCGGCTCCGACGCGTGCCCCGGCACGATTTGCCAGATGTGCTTCAGCTCGGCCTTCCCGCCTTTCGGGCCCTTCGAGCTCGTCGCGAATCTCGGATCGCGTTTCACGCCGCGCCACGTTTCCCCGAGATCGTCGGAGATGCGAATCGTCGGCCCGTGCATGAAATGCCCGGTGCCGGCAAGGATGCGCCCGCGCCGCGAGTCGCCGCACAGCGCGAAGATCTCCCATCCGCCGAGATGCGGCCCCGTGAGGCGCCAGGCGGCGCGGCGCTCGTCGCCGTGGTAGAGAAAAACGCCCTTCACCGTGCCGACGAGGAGCGTGAGTTTCCGGGCGGGGGATTTGCCGGAGGGCATGCGTCACGAGACGAATTCCATCCTGCGCACGCGAGCCGTTTTCTCGCGCGGGCAGCTCCCCGCTTGACCGAGGTGTAACCAGTGACACCGTCGCCCCTATGAAGACCATTTCGATCAAGCAACTCCATGCGCGCACGGGCCACTGGGTGCGCGCCGCCAAGACCAGCCCCGTGATCGTGACCGACCGCGGCGAGCGGGTCGCCTCGTTGCAGCCGTTCATCGATCCGTCGCCCGTGGTCAAGTTCACCAAACGCGACTGGGCCAAGCTGCCGTCGAGCGATCTCGACTCCACGGACCTGATCTCGGCCGATCGCGACGGGCGATGATCTACCTGGACAGTTCCTACTTGGCGAAGCTCTACGTCCGCGAACACGGCTCCGACGAGGTGGAACGCTGGCTTGAGACACAGCCGGAGCAGGCGGCGTGCTGCCTGCATGGCCGGCTGGAGGTGTTCGCTGCGCTAAAGCGCCAGCAGCGAGAGCAGGGTTTCACCGAATCCCGCCTGCGCGCCGCCGTGCGCCGTCTCGAGGCCGATGAAAAAGCCGGCGCCATTCGCTGGCTGCCGATCGATCCGCTCCTCGTGGCCTCCGCCTGCACGCACATGCAGAAGCTCCCGCCCGCCGTC
>JANOCA010000293.1:0-5412 GCA_031411915.1 Opitutaceae bacterium | reverse complement strand
GAGCGGGCGGCGCTTGAGATCGGCGACGTAGGCGGCGCGATCGTAGCGCGCGGACTCGTCGCGGAGCCGCTGGGCGAGCAGGCGGCGGATGCCGACGCGCACGAGCGTGTCGGGCACGAGATCTTTTTCGAGGAGGGTGTCAATCATGGCGCGGGTTTCCGGGGAAACCATGGCACGAAGGCACTCGTGGTCTGTTGGTAGCGGCGATACGCGTCGCCTTTGCTGCGGAGGCTTTGTTGCTCGGCCATGGGTATGCCTGTTACGCGCAGGAGGAGGAAGAGGATGCCGGCCGGTCCCACGATCGCGAGCCAGCCCCAAGGCGAGGCGAGCGCGAAGAGGAAATACGCCACCCAGATGAGCCACTCGAAAAAATAATTGGGGTGCCGGCTGAAGCGCCACAGTCCGACATCGCAGACGCGACCCTTGTTCGCAGGGTCGCGCTTGAAGGCGGCGAGCTGTGCGTCGGCCAGCGCTTCGCCGGAGATCGCGAGGAGCCACAGCGCGGCGCCGGCGAACTCGAGCAGGTGGAGAGCAGGCGTGGAGTTTTGAGCCGCGAAAAGAAACGCGACGCCGAGGGCCACCACGGAAATCGCCTGAAGCTGGAAGAACCCGAACATCTTCGCGTGAAACACGCCCGCCCAGTCACGGCGCAGCTGCACGTAGCGGCTGTCCTCGACCGGGTGATGCCCGGCGACGCGCACCCACAGGTGCGTGCCGAGCCGAAGGCTCCACACGGCGACCATGGCCGCGATGAGGGCGCGGCGCACGGGCCAGCCCTGGCCGGCGAGCGCGTAGAAGGCCGCGAGCGCGGCGAAGGCATACGACCACACGACGTCCACGACCCCGTAGTTGTCGATGCGGCGGGCGAAAACATAAGCCGCGGCGAAGACGGCGCACGTGGCGGCCGTGGCGGTGAAGGCAAGGGCGAGCGTGGTCATCAGGCGGCGAGGGTGGCGGCGCGGCGCAGCGCCGGGCGCACGGAAAAATAAACGATGGCGACGATCACGGGCGCCAGCAGCAGCCAGGCGGAAAGCGCATGGATCCCGGCCCACCCGAACCTCGCCAAGAACTCCGCGAGCGAACTCTCGCGAAACACCCGCACCATTTCGCCCACGGTGAATTGATCACCCGTGGCCCCCCAGATCCATTCCCCGAGGCGCACGTGCACGAGGATGAGCAGGAGTTGCACGGGACCGAGGAGCTGGTTGAGCGTCTGGAGAATCGGCTGGTTCATGCGCAGCGCGAGGCCGACGCCGAGGTTGAGCAGCGATGTGAAGCCTAGAAATGGCAGCAGCGAGCAAGACGTGCCGACCCCGAGCGTCAGCGCGATCTGGTCGGGCGAGACGCCTTGGGTGAGCTGCGCGCGGATGGGATCGATGACGCGGCGACGCCAGAAGCCGGGGCGCGACGCGAGGGCGTTGGACTCGGGCGGGAGTGAAGGAGGCGGAACGGACACGAGGGGTGCGACGTTCCCGCCTCTTCCGAGGCGGGCTACGAGATCAGTGCTCATGCGAGCAGGTAGACCGCGACGCTCCCCGCCGTGAGGAGACCGGGGAGCAGGAGCGCGCCGGGGTTGCGGCGGGTGAAGACGGTGGTGAGCGCGGTCGTGTCGGAGGCGGAGACGGCAAAGAATTCGCGCAGCATGAAGGCCGCCATCGCGATGTTGCCGAGCGCGATGATGGCGACGAACCACAGCACGCGAGCGGCGAGGGATTGTTCCTTCCACGCCACCCAGACGTAGAACGCGATGAACGCCCAGTAGGCGTCGAAGAGCGTCGCGATTACCCACGGCTCGCGAAACGTGGCGCTGCGCACGAACGCGCCGAGCGACTGGTGCAGGCTCGCCCACGAGGTGACCGCGAGCATCGAGGCGATGACGAGCAGAAACAGGACGCGGAGAAACCAGATCATCGTGGGTCAGAGCGCCAGATTGTTCGGCCGCGTGTGCAGCGTGTGGACGACGGAGATGTTGCGGAGCGCGAATGCCGCCTCGCAGTAGCAGAGGTAGTAGGTCCATTTGCGCTCGAAGCGTTCGTCGAAGCCCAGCGCGCGCACTTGCTCGCGCTTGGCGTCGAAGCTTTCCCTCCAGAGACGCAGCGTGCGCGCGTAGTCGCGGCCGAAATCGTCCATCGCGTGCAGCACGAAGCCGCCGGCGCGCGCCAGCAGGCCGTTGAGGCGGTTGGGCGAGAGCAGGAGCGAGCCGGGGAAGATGTGATTTTGGATGAAATCCACGCCGCGCCGGAATTGGCCGTATCGGGCATCCGGGCACGTGATGAATTGCAGCGCGAGCAGGCCCTCGGGCTTGAGCAAGCGCGAGACGACCTCCGCAAACGTCGCCTGATATTTGTGGCCGAGCGCCTCGACCATTTCGATGGAAACGATCTTGTCGTAGGAACCCTTGATGTCTCGGAAATCGCAAAGCTGGACTTCGACACGGTCGGCGAGCTTGGCGTCGATCGCGCGCTGGCGGGCGAGTTCGAACTGCTGGCGGGAGATCGTGACGGTTGTCACGTGGCAGCCGTAGGTGCGCGCGGCGTGGAGCGACCAGCCGCCCCAGCCGGTGCCGATCTCGAGGACGCGGTCGGTGGGCTTGAGGCGGAGGTGGCGGCAGAGGGCGTCGTTCTTCTCGCGCTGGGCGGCTTCGAGCGTGAGGTCGGGCGCGTGCGCGGGCCACTTGGCGGCGGAATACATCAGCGACGGATCGAGCCAGAGCGCGAAGAAGTCGTTGGAGAGGTCGTAGTGCTCGGCGATGTTGCGGCGGGCGATGGCGCGGGTGTTGGGGCGGAGCGCGTGGCCGAGGCGGTTGGCGAAGCGCAGGAGGTTGAGGGCGGCGGAGCGGCCGCGCCGCGAGCCGGAGAGCGTGGGCGCGGAATCGACGTTGAGGATGAAGAACGCGATCACGGCGGCGAGGTCGGGCGTGTCCCAGTCACCGTCGATGAAGGACTCGGCGAAGCCGATGTCGCCGGCCCAGAAGCATTTTTTGAAGAACGCCTCGCGGCGCACGCGCACGTGCGCGTGGGGGGGCAGGCCGAGCGGGAGCGCGTGGGCGGGCGGCGCTCCGCCGAATTCATGGCACGCGCCGCCGGGCAGCTCGAGCGTGAGGCGGCCCTGCGGCATGGCGCCGAAGGCGTCGAGCACCGCGCGTTGCCAGACCGAAGGCGGGCGGCTGCGGGCGAGCGGGGAGGAAACGGCGTTGGTGGCGCTGGAGGACGGACTCATGCGACGTCGGAGGGCCTGAGTCCGCCTTCGCCGAGGCTTCGGCGAGAAAGGACGGGGGTGGGCGGTGGATTTTTAGGGGAAGTCGGGCGAGTGAGCGAGCCGTGCGGGCGGTAGAGATCGCGCTGGGCTGCGGGGCGCGCGGCCTTGGCAAACCACGGCACGCGTTTCAGCCAGAGCTTGATGGCGTGCCAATGGATGAGCGCGATGATGCGCAGGGTGATGAGGGGATATTTGAGCGTGAACCAAGCGAGCCGCGCCGACGTGAGATCGCGGCGCGGGCCGGTGAGCGTGCTCGTGAGGGTGCGCTCGGCGCCGGCGTAGTCGTCAATCTGGATCGAGAGGCGGTCGCCGGGGGTGCGGAGCGTGAAGTCGAAGGCGACATCGACGTCGGAGAACGGGGAGACGTAGAAGTCTTTTGGCAGGCGCAGGCGGAACTCGCCAACGGTGGCGGCTTGGGTGTCGGGCCCCAGGAAGTAGGGCTTCATCTCCTTGAACGTGTTCGTGACCTCGGCGATGGCGCAGGCGGGTGCGCCGTGGCGATCGTAACAGAAGTAGAACGAAACGGGGTTGAAGAGATAACCGAAGACCCGCGGCAACGTGACGAGCAGCACCCGCCCGCCGGCGAGATCGACGCCGTGGCGGGCGGCGTAGGCGTGGACGCGGGCCTTCAGATTTACGATTTGGCATTCACGATTTCCGATGGCGGACGGACTCGCGGGCGCGGTGGCGTTGTGGAGTGGTTCGCCCGTCGGGAGGAAATCGGTTTCGCGAAAGGAGTAGAGGTTGCGGCGGCCGACGGAGAACCACGCGAGGCGGCGCGGCAGGGCGTCCAGTTCGTCGAGGTCGATCGAGAAGAGGAAGATGCGGTAGAGGAAACGGTGCGCGCGCGGGGAAAACCGCGCATGCATGACGTGACACTCGTAGAGACAGGAATTCATGAAGGCTCGCTTGAGGAGTAGCTACGTCCGAGCCAATGGGGTGGATGCCCGGGGCGTGGCCGTGAGGCAGCCAACCCCGAGCCACGGACGGGTGCAAGCTTCAGGCCCGGGCGAGGCCGGCGGCGAGGGTGGACGTCCACGGATCACGGCCGAGGAGGAGCTCGCTCAGGCGCACGGCGCTGAGCAGGCCGTCCTCGTGAAAGCCGAAGCGTTGCCACGCGCCGGCGTAGTAGGTCTCGGTGCCGCCCTGCGCGGCGGCGTTGAGCGCGGGGATCTCGGCCTGCGCGCGGACGGCGCCCAGGCTGAAGAGCGGGTGCTCGTAGTCGATCCGGCGCAGCACGCGGGCGGGTGCGATGGCCTCGGGGCGGTTGATGGAGACGAAGTAGTTTTCGCGGTCGGAGACACCCTGGAGGGAGTTCATCCAGTAGTGCGTGGCGGTCGAGAGGCGGCCGCCGGAGTCGCGGGCGATCTCGTAATTCCATCTCGACCAGGCGAGGCGGGTGCGCGGCATCACGGCGGCGTCGGTGTGGACGGTGGCGACATTGGGCTGGTAGCGGAATTCGCAGAGCAGGCGCTCTTCGTCGAATGTCGGCGCGGCAAGGAGCCTCAGCGCCTGATCGCCGTGGCAGGCGAGGATGGCCTTGTCGAAGATTTCGGTGCGACCGGTGGAATCCGTCACGGCCACGCCGTCGGCGGTGCGCACGATGCGCGTCGCCGCCACGCCCGTGCGGATGCGGTCGCGCCAGGGGGCGGTGAGGCGATCGACGTAGTTCTTGGCCCCGCCGGTGACGGTCCACCATTGATGCTGGGTGCTGAGGCCGAGGAAGCCGTGATTGTGGAAAAACCGCAGGAGGGTCGTCGCCGGGAACTCCAGCATCAGTTCCGGCGGCGTGCTCCACACGGCGGAGCTCATCGGCACCAGGTAGAGATCGAAAAAATCGGCGCCATAGCCGCGGCGGCGGACGTAGTCGCCGAGGGTTTCCTTCTGCGCCGCCGGATCGTCGAGGGCAGCCAAGGCCTCGGCGTTGAAGCGGTTGATCGCGGCCAGTATCCGGTAGAAACGCGGGCGAAAGAGATTTCTCCGCTGGGCGAAGAGGTGGTTCAACGAGGAGCCGGCGAATTCGAGGCCGGTGTCAGTGTGGCGCACGCTGAACGACATCGCCGTGGGCTTCGTGGGCACGTCCAGTTCGCGGAAGAGCCGCGTGAGGTGCGGGTAGGTGGCGTGGTTGAAGACCATGAACCCCGTGTCCATCGC
>JANOCA010000292.1:0-8221 GCA_031411915.1 Opitutaceae bacterium | reverse complement strand
TGCGCGAGACAGCGAAAGCCCTCGCCGACGATCAGAAGACTCACGACGACCAGAAGGCCGCGATCGACGTGCTCAACGCCAAACTCGCCGAGGCGGAGCAGACGGTCGAGCAGCGCCGGGCCGAGGTGCTCGCCGCCACGCAGACCCACGCCACCGCCCAAGCTGATCAGCGTGGGGCGCAGCGCAATTTCGAGGATGCCGCCAACCGCCTGAGTCGGATGGAAAATGAGCTGGCCTCGCTCGAACACGCGCGCAACGAGGCGCATGCCCGTTGGGAAAAGGCGCAGGCCGGCCTTGCGACCGCCGATGCCGCCGCCACGAAGCAGCGGGAGAAAATCCAGAAACTCGAGACCCGCCTCGGTGAGGTGCGCACGGATCGTGACGTGAAGCGTGAGACGCTCGCGCAGGCCCGGCTCGAACTCGCGGAGCGCCGCCAGAAGGTCGAGGTCATCGACCGCGGCCTCGGCGAGATGGAGCGTCGCCGCCAGCAATTGAGCGAGCTGCTCGTGCAGCGACAGACCGAGATTGAATCTTGGACGGAGCAGACCGCCGAACTTGAGCACGAGTCGGGTTTGCAGCGCAGCCGCGGCGCGCAGCTCGCGGAGACGCTCACTGTCACGCAGGCGCAAGTGGAGAAGGTCCGGATTGAGCTGGTCGAGGTCGAGCGCACCATCAATCGCCTCGAGCAGGCGCAGCACGCGGTGCGCGGAGAGTCGGAGGCCGCGCACGAGGAGCTGAGCACGCATGAGGTGAAGCTTGCGGAGAATCGCCAGCGCGCGCAGTTCCTCGTCGAGGAAGTGACGCGCGAGTTTCAGGCCGACATCGCGACCATCGACTGGAAGAACCAGCTCTGGCACGCCGACGACGAGCCCGAGGGCGTGAAGCCCCTCGACCTCGACGAGGAAGACGACGGCGAGACCCCGCCCGCCGAGGGCGAAAAGCGCCGGAGGAAAAAAGCGAAGGAGAAGGGCGAGCCCACCGCCGACGACCTCGCCGCGCTCGACGCCACCGACTGGCCCGCGACCAAGGCCGAGGTCGATGCGCTGCGCCAGCGGCTCAACGCGATGGGCGCGGTCAACCTCGTCGCCATCGAGGAATACGCCGAGCTCAAGCAGCGCCATGATTTCCTCCACGGCCAGGTGACCGATCTCACGACAGCGAAGGCCGAGCTGATCAAGGCCATCGACGAGATCAACCAGACCTCGCTCCAGCAGTTCCAGGTGACCTTCGAGCAGATCCGGAAAAACTTCGAATACACCTTCCACACGCTCTTCGGCGGCGGGCGCGCGCACCTCGAGTTGATTCAGGCCGAGGATATCCTCGAGAGCGGCATCGAGATCGTCGCGCAGCCGCCGGGCACCAAGCTCAAGGGCATCACGCTCCTCTCCGGCGGGCAGAAGACGCTCACCGCGGTCGCGCTGCTCTTCGCGCTCTACATGGTGAAGCCGTCGCCGTTCTGCTTGCTCGACGAGTTGGACGCGCCGCTCGACGAGTCGAACATCGGGCGCTTCACGGACCTGCTGAAGAAGTTCGTGGACGAGTCGCAGTTCATCATCATCACGCACAACAAGCGCACCGTCTCCGCGGCGCAGGCGATCTACGGCGTTACGATGGAGGAGCGCGGCGTGTCCAAGACCGTCTCGATGCGCTTCAACCAGGAGCGCGGCGAGCCGGAGGCCGCACAGCCGCGCAACATCGCGGAATCGGTCGTGGGCACGCGCGTGGCGGCGGGAGCCGCGACCTGATGCCAGCGACGTGGCGGCGCCTGAAGGCCGTGGTGGCCGGCGCGCTGCTGGCGCTGGCGGCCACCGCGCAGACGGCGGAGGATGTGGCGGAGCAGGTTTTTTCCGCGCGCCTCCAGTCCTTGATCGAGGCGAAGCAGTGGACCGAGGCTTCGCGCCACCTCCAGCAGGCGCAGGCGCTGCGGCCGGCGCCGGTGTGGCTCGCGGCCAGGGACGCCGAGGTGCGCTTCGCCCACGTGCGCATCGCGGCCGGGCGCGGGGATCTGTCGGGCGCGCTCGCGGCCGCGCGGATTTTTCTCACCGGCGACGAGGCCCGCGCGCTGCAACTGCTGGCCTACGCCCGCGAATTGCACGCGGCGGGGGAAAAACCCTTGGGCATCGGGCTCGTGAAGGAAATCGTGCGGCGCACGCCGGCGTTTGCCGCGGCCGTGCGCCAGCTCGCGGAGTGGGAACCGGAAGTCGCCGCAAAGAAACCGCGCGCTGAAACCAGACCCGCGCCTGAGCCCAAACGCGCCCCGGAGCCGAAGCCGCGGGTCGCCGAAGCCGACGAGGAGACGGCGCTTCTCACCCGGCTGCGTGCCGCCCAGGAGCAGGGCAACATCCCCGGGATGCTGGCCGCTGCGCGGATGTTTCTCACCGGTGATCGCGCGCGTTCATTCCGCCTGCTGGAGGTGGCGCGCGAGTATGCCGCCCGAGGGGATCGCGCGACGGCGATTGCGCTGACGAAGGAAGTGCTGCGGCGGACGGCGGATTTCCCGCCGGCGAGGCGGCAACTCGCGGAGCTGGAGTCGGCCGCGGCCAAATAAATTCCGCCATGCTGGGCTATCTGCGCGGATTGTTTTTCCGGAAGCCGCCCGGCGGGGCAGGGGAGCGCGGGGAGCGGCTCGCGGCGGATTGGCTGCGTCGCGAAAGGGGCTTCACCATCATCGCCCGCAACTGGCGCAACCCCGCCGACCGCCGCGAGGAGATCGATCTCGTGTGCCGCGACGAGGAGGCGCTGGTGTTCGTCGAGGTGAAGGCGCGCGCGGCGGACGCGCTCGTGCCCGGCTACCACGCCGTCGATGCGCGCAAGAAGCGCGTGCTGCGCCGCGCGATCGAGACCTACCTCGCGCAGTTGCGGGAGAAGCCGCGGACCTTCCGCTTCGACATCGTGGAGGTCGCGCACTTGGCCGACGCCAGCGCGCCGCCGGAGATCCTGCACTTCGAGAACGTGCCGCTGTTTGCGAAACATTACCGGCCATAGATCCCTAGTTTGTCATTCTGAGCGCAGCGAAGAATCCACTTGGACATACGCATGGCGTGGGGGCTTCGCGTCTCCTGCTGGATTCTTCGCTGCGCTCAGAATGACAAGATGGGGTAGCCCCTGGTGCGCGGAACTTCGTCATCCCCAGCATTTCCCTTGCGCCGCCTCGGCCGCGGTCCGAACACTCGCGGGGCCATGTCTGACTCACCGCGTCATCCTTTCCTGCACGGCCTCAGCAAGCACCGCGGCGCGCCGCCGACCGTGGTCGTGATCTTCGGCGCCTCGGGTGACCTCACGGCGCGCAAGCTGATTCCGGCGGTCTACAACCTCAGCCACGACAACCTGCTGCCGGCGGATTTTTTCCTCGTCGGCTACGGCCGCAAGCCGATCCCCGATGCGGAATTCCGCGGTCTCGCCGCCGACGCCATCAAGGAGTTTTCCCGCCGCGAGCTGAACAACGGGGTCTGGGACCGCGTCGCGGCGCACACGACCTACGTCGCGGGCGGCTACGACGAGAAGGCCGCCTTCGATCGCCTCGCCGCGCATATCGACGCGATCGAGCAGAAGCTCGGGCGCGACGTGCAGCGGCTGTTCTACATCTCGACGCCGCCATCCGTCTTCGCGCCGATCATCCTGAATCTCGGCACGAGCGGGCTCGCGGGAAAACACCTCGGCACGCCGCAGCACTCGAAGGTGATCATCGAGAAGCCGTTCGGCAAGGACCTCACCTCCGCGCGCGAGCTCAACACCACGATCCGCTCCGTCTTCGAGGAGAACCAAGTCTACCGCATCGACCACTATCTCGGGAAGGAGACCGTGCAGGATCTGCTCGTGCAGCGCTTCGCGAACGCGATCTTCGAGCCGCTGTGGAACCGGAACTTCATCGACAGCGTGCAGATCACCGTGGCGGAGGAGGTTGGCGTCGGCACGCGCGGCGGCTACTACGAGCAGAGCGGCTGCCTGCGCGACATGATCCAGAATCACACCATGCAGCTCCTCGCGCTCACCGCGATGGAGCCGCCGGGCTCGCTCCACGCCGAGGCGATCCGTGACGAGAAGGTGAAGGTCCTCAACGCCATCCAGCCGCTCACGATCGGCCCCGCGGGCGATGTGGCGCGCGCGCAATACTCCGCGGGCATGATGGCCGGCAAGGCCGCGCCCGGCTACCTCGAGGAGGAGGGCATCGCCGCGCAGTCCAACACCGAGACCTACGCCGCGATGCGCCTCTCGATCAACAACTGGCGCTGGCAGGGCGTGCCGTTCTACCTGCGCTCCGGCAAGCGCATGGCCCGCCGCGTCTCCGAGATCGCGATCAATTTCCGCCGGCCACCGGGCACGCTCTTCGCGGGCGAGACGGCGCGCTTCGACCTGGCGGCCAATACGCTCTCCTTCCAGATCCAGCCCGACGAGGGCCTGAGTTTGATTTTGAACACCAAGGTCCCCGGCCTCGAGACGCGCACGCAGCCCGTGAAGATGAGCTTCCGTTACGCGACCACCTTCGGCTCCAACACCGCCGAGGCCTACGAGCGCCTCGTGCTGGACGCGATGATCGGCGACGGAACGCTCTTCATCCGCGGCGACGAGGCCGAGGCTTCGTGGAAACTCTGCACCCCTGTCCTCGATTACTGGCGCAGCGTCGGCCGCACCGGCATGGACGCTTATCCCGCCGGCTCGTGGGGGCCGCCGAGCGCGGATGCGCTGCTGGCCTCGCGCGGACACGTGTGGAGGCAACCGTGACCGCACGGCGCGCGCGGCAAATCCCAAACGCCAAACTCCAAACGCCAAAAAAAATCCTAAACGAGCGTCGCGCCAATTTGAGATTTCTCCGCTGAGATTTCTTTGGCGTTTGGCCTTTTGGGATTTGGAAGTTTTTAAAAACGATGCCTGCCATTTTTGACGCGCTGCCCGGCCTTGAGGTCCCCGTGGGTGAGATCTCCAAGCGACTCGCGCAGATGTGGACCGACAACGCCGCCGATGGCCGTCCCGCGATCGAGTCCGACGACGCCAAGGCCACGCAGGTGAACTTCGTCCTCCACCTCGGGCTCCACGCCACGCCCGAGGATGCGGCGCGGCAGTTCGACGTCGTCGTCAATTTTTCCCGCCGCACGCCGAGCCGGGTCGTCGTGCTCTGCCCGTTGCATGCCGATGTGCCGCAGCCCGTGATGCGCGCGAAGATTTTCGGCGAGTGCTTCCTTGGCAAGTCGAAGGCCGACAAGCGCTGCGTCGAGTTCGTGCTGCTCAGCTACTCGCGCAGCGCGCGGCCGTTCCTTGAGAACCAAGCTTCCATCTGCCTCTCGACGGATCTGCCGCTCTACTATTGGGCGCACCGTTTCTCGGCGACGGGCAAGCTGGCCGACTATCGCTATCTGCTCGGCCGCGCGAAACGCGTCCTCATCGACAGCGCGATCGCGCCGTCGGATGCGATCGGCTACCCCTGGCCCAATCCCGCCGCGACCCGCGATCTCGTTTACTGCCGGCTGCTGCCCGTGCGGCAGAGCATCGGGCAATTTCTCGCCGCGTATTCGCCGCCGAACTTGATTGAAGGTCTGCAGGGCGTGACGGTCACGCACGCGCCGGCGCTAGCCGCGGAGGGCCGCGTGCTGCTCGCGTGGCTGCGCCGCCGGCTCATCGCGTGCGGCGCCGCTGCCGAGGCGCTGCGCGTCGAGACCAAGGTGCTTGCGCCGGGCGAGCCTGGCAGCCTCGCCGTTCGCTTCGGTTACCAACCGAGCACGCGGGTGTTCCAGTGGAACGGCGATCTCGCGACCGGCCGCGCGGTCTTCGAGGCCGACCTCGGCGCGGGGCGCACTAAGCTTAACGCCGCCGTGAGCCTGCTCTCGCCCGAGACGACGCTGAGCGAGGCGATGTTCTTCTGAGGCCGCGGGTTTTTTCCATGAAAACAATCATCGTAATCGCGCTCGCGCTGGCGATGGCGCTGGGAGCTGTGCGTGCCGCCGAGGTGCCGATCGGCGCCGCCAAGATCGACATCACGCCCGAACTTCCGATCCGGCTCTCGGGCTACCAGAGCCGTCCCGCCGAGGCCACGCGCATCGCGACGCCGCTCACCGCCCGCGCGCTCGCCATCGGCGCCGACGCGGACCAGCCCGCGGTGATCATCGCCGCGGAGATCATCGGTGTTGGCGACGCGATCCGCGCGCAGGTCGTGCAGGCGCTCGCCGCCTCGCACCGGATTGCGCCGGAGCGCGTGGCGATTTGCACCACGCACACGCACACCGGCCCGGCGCTGGCCGGCGTGATCCCCTACATGTTCTCACGGGACTTGCCGCCGGGGGAGTCGGAGCGCATCGCACGCTACACCGCGACGCTCACGCAGAAACTGATCGAGGTGGCGCAGGCGGCGCTCAAGGCCCGCCGGCCCGGCCTGCTGGCGTGGGGCGAGGGGAGCGCGAATTTCGCGGTGCAGCGGCGGAGCGTCGTCGATGGCAAATGGAAGACGTTTGGCGTCGTCCCGCAGGGTCCGGTCGACCACGCGTTGCCGGTGCTGCGCGCCAGCGACGCGCGCGGCGGCGTGCGGGCGGTGCTGGCGAGCTACGCGTGTCATTGCACGACACTCGAGGGCGCCGACAACTACATCCATCACGACTGGGCCGGCGACGCGGCGCGCCGCATCGAGGCCGCGCATCCCGGCTCCGTCGCGTTGATCGCGATCGGCTGCGGCGCGGATGCCAATCCCCAGCCGCGCGGCGCCGTCAGCGTGGCCGCGCACGGCGAGAAAATCGCGACGGAGGTGGACCGGTTGCTGGCCTCCCCGCTGCGGTCGCTCGGCGGCGTGACCGGAGCGAAGTATGTGCGCGTCGATCTTCCGCTGGATCGGACCGTGCCGCGCGCCGAGCTGGCGGAGCGGGCGGCGAACAAGGCGCGCGTGCAGATTTCCTACGCCGCAGGGCAGTTCCTGCGAAAGCTCGACGCGGGCGAGCCGTTGCCCGCCGCGGTGACCCTGCCGGTGCAGGCGTGGAGCTTCGGGACGGACCTCGCGATGGTGTTCCTCGGCGGCGAGGTCGTGTCGGAGTATTCCCTTCGCCTGAAGCGCGAACTCGACGGCGCGCGGCTTTGGGTCAATGCCTACTCCAATGACGTGCCGAGCTACATCCCCTCGGCGCGGATGTTTCCCGAGGGCGGCTACGAGGTCGACGGCTCGATGGACTACTACGGTTTTCCGTCGCGCCTCGCCGTCGGCACCGAGGACCGGCTGATCGCGGCGGTGCGGTCGCTCGTTCCTGCGGAGTTCACCGCCAAGCCGGCGAAGAAATAGTCCCGCGCCTCACAGCGCCGGCGCCCGGTGGATCTGGGGCGTCCACGTCACGTAGCTCGGCTCCTCGTGGAGAAAGGCATCCGGTGCGTCCGCGACCCGCAGCAGATCGGCGTCGCGGGTGCGGGCGAGCAAATCGCCGACAGCGTAGGGCGTGCGTGAGATCGACGCGGGCAGGGCGGACCAGTGCCGGAAGCCTTCGGGCAGCACGAGCGTGCCGGTGAGTTCCGCCGCCGCGATGCGCCGCAGGCCGCGGCCAAGCTGGTAGTGATGCCAGGACTCGCGCCGGGCATCCGCGATGACGGCGAGTTGCGCGTCACCGAGTGCGTGAGCGACCAAGGCCAGGCTCTGATAGGAAAACATCGGGCGTGCCCGCAGCCCATGCCAGGTCCGCAGCGCCATCGCGGCGGTGCGGATACCGAGCACGGAGCCGGGGCCTTCGCAGAAAAGAAACGCCGCGGCGTCCTGCGGGTTCAGACCCAGTGCGCTGACACCCTGGAAGATCGCGATGCCTGCCTCCTCCTCGGAGACCTGCCAGCGCGCAGACCCGTCGGCCGCCAGCACACCGACTTGCACGCGGGCCGAGGCCGCATCGATCACGAGGAGCGGCGCGTGCGCCGCGAGGATTTGTCGGAGGCTCGGCATGAGTGGCTCAGGAGGAGAAACGGAAGGGCCGAAGCGGCGGCCCATGCAGGGGCGCGCGACGCGAGTTCATTTCGCCTTCTTCTTTTTCTGGGCCGGCTGATCCGCGCGTTCCTCGGGTGCACGCGGGGCAGTGCCCACCACCCAATCCCGGGGCGGCGTGAAGCCGGCCCGGCCCTCGGTGTAGGGGCCCACACCCGGCTGCTGCCAGGTGCCGAACTCGCGCAGCCGCCGGTGCAGCTCCGCGACGCGCGCGGGCTCGCGCGCGGCGAGATCGGTCTTTTCGGCGACATCCGCCGCGAGATTGTAGAGCTCGAGCACCGGCGC
>JANOCA010000291.1:0-2013 GCA_031411915.1 Opitutaceae bacterium | reverse complement strand
TCGTCCCGACGCTCAACGAGGAGCTCAAGGCCCGGCAGCGGGCCGGGGCGTTTGCGTTGGTGAACAGCGTCGCGAGCTGGCTGCTCGTGGTGAGCAGCGGGGTGGTGCTGTTCTCGATGCTGGCGCTCGTGGGCGCGATGCATCTCGGCCCCGAGGCGCAGGCGCTCGGCCTGCCCGCCGGCACCGTGCGCCGCTGGATCGAGGCGGCGGATTTCGCGATCATCCTTTTTCCCTACCTGATCTGCGTGTGCCTGGCGGCGGTGTTCAGCGCGGCGCTGCAGACCCTCGATCGTTTCCTCGAGCCGGCGCTGTCGCCGATCTGGCTCAATGTCGCGATGCTCGCCCTGCTCGGCGGCGCGGCCTACGGCGGATGGGCGGCGTCGCTGCGCGGGAGCATGCTCTGGCTCTGCGCGGGCGCGCTGCTCGGCGGCGCGCTTCAGCTGGTCGTGCCCGCCTTTGCGCTCGTGCGCGAGGGCTGGCGGCCGCGCTTCGACTTCTCCATCGGCGAACCACTGCGGCAGATCGTGCGGCTGATGGCGCCGACGGTCTTTGGCTCGGCGATTTACCTGATCAACATGGCGGTGTCCCGCTTCGTGGGGCACTCGCTCAACGACTCCGCGGTCACGGTGCTCAACCTCGCCTCGCGCTTGATGGAGCTGCCCATCGGCGTCTTCGCCGTCGCGATCTCGACGGTGATTTTTCCGCTCATCTCGAAGTTCGCCGCGGCGGGCGACTGGCCGAATCTCGCCGGCGCCTACCGCAAGGGGATGCGCCTCATCCTCGTCATCAACGTGCCCGCGGCCGTGGGCCTCGCCGTGCTCGCGACGCCGATCATCCGGCTGTTGTTCCAGCGGGGCGCCTTTGACGCGGGCGACACCGCGATCATGCAGCCCGTGCTGATCGTCTTCGCAATCGGGCTGCCGTTCTTCTCCTTCGTGAACCTCGTGCTCCGCGCCTTCTACGCGCAGAAGGACACGAAAACACCCGTGCATGCGGCCGTGCTCAGCTTCGTCGTGAACCTCGGGCTCAGCGCCGCGCTCATGCGCCCGCTCGGCACCGTGGGCCTCGCGATCGCGGGCAACGTCGCGATCATCGCGCAGGCGTGGTATCTCCAGCGCGCGCTCACGCGGAAGCATGCGGAGTTCCGCTTCGGCCATCTCGCGCGCGATCTCGGCAAGGTGCTCGCGGCGAGCGTCGCGATGGGCGCGATCGTGGCGGCGGGCTGGTGGGCCTGGACGCAATTGCAGCCGCCGCGCAAGGCCGCCGACCTCCCCGGCGTGATCCTGTTGGTCATGACCGGCGTCGCTGTCTACGGCGCGATGATCTGGGCGCTGAAGATCGAGGGACGCGAGGATCTCGCGGCAGTATGGGCGAAGGTGAAGGCGAGGTTCGGCTGAACGATCATGGCGGCACCCGTGCAAAGAAAACTCCGGCCCGACTGGTTCTTCTGGGCGATCTTCGGGGCCGCCGGGCTGGCGGCCCTGGCGCCGCGCGTGGGCGCGACGGGCGGACCGTTGCACGCGGAGGTCGTCACGAAGTTCGGCGTGATGATCGCGTTCTTCGTCTATGGCCTCACGCTGTCGTTCGCCGCGCTCAAGGGTGGCGCGCTCAACTGGCGCCTGCACCTCGCCGTGCAGGCCGGCACGTTCCTGCTTTTTCCGCTGCTCGGCCTCGCGATCGTGAAACTCGCGGGACCGTGGATGTCGCCTCATCTCGCGTTTGGCTTCATCTACCTCTGCGCGCTGCCCTCGACGATTTCGTCGTCGGTCGCGCTCACGGGCGTGGCGCGCGGCAACGTGCCGGGCGCCGTCTTCAACGCCACGCTGTCGAGTCTCCTCGGTGTCGTGCTCACGCCGCTGTGGCTGCACCTGTTGGGCGGCGTGAGCGGCCTGCAGGGCGATCTCGGCTCGGCGATTCTCGATATCGCGCGTCTGCTGGTGCTGCCGATGATCGCGGGGCAGGCGTGCCGGCCGCTGCTCGCGGAGTGGGCGGCGCGGCATCGCGTCAAGCTGC
>JANOCA010000290.1:0-2313 GCA_031411915.1 Opitutaceae bacterium | reverse complement strand
CGATATTCTCCTGGTCGTTCCCGGTCGCGATGTAGACGCTGCGGGCCCTGCGGACGTAGGCTCCCTTCAGCGCCCTTTCATCCGTCGCGTCGCCGATGTGGAGGATGGCCCCCTGCGATTCGGCATCGTCGAGCATTTCATTGTCCTTGTCCCGTTCGATGATCAATACGCGATAGCCTTCGCCGAGGAGTTGCCGGGCAATCGGCCATCCGACACGGCCCAAGCCGCACACCACGCAGTGCCCGCCCCGAATCCGCCAACAGAGCAACCGCAGGTTTTGAAAGGAGTCCCCCAGCAAACGGCCGATGGCCTGGATCCCCACGAATACCACAAAACACACCGCCAAAACGCGGCCGATGCGGAGAAAGCGATTCGAACCGGGGTGGGCATCCATATTCAACGACATGGCCCGGGCGGTTTCGTAACAGACGGTGCTGGCTTTCTCGAAGAGATTGCCGTCCGGGCAATCCGTGCGCAGCTTTTCGTCCGTCCAAAGCCCGTAGGCAATCGTGACGGAGGAAAGCACAGCCAGGACAAGTGCGATGAGCGCGGCGTACTTCTTCGTCATCCGCCATATGCAATGAATACCCGGGTAAAACATCGGCAGGAACCCCCTTCGTGATTCGAACTGTCTCAATTGGATTATCGGGACTTCTCGGGAAAAGGAACGAGCGTTTCCATGGCACGCCGGAAATTCCTTCCGCGACGCCCTGTTCGACGAGCAGGAAGCCATCGTGGTTCGTACGAACGCGGGGAAACCGATAAAACAACTGCATGGCCGCCTCCCGCGATGAACGCCTCGCCCTGCTGATCGACGACCTCGCCTTCCGCCGCGCCGATCTGGAAAGCACCGCCCGGCAGCACCCCGACCTTGCCGAGGAACTGCGCGAGCTTTGGGCCGTGGCGCAGTTCGCCGAACTGGCGAAACCCCGGCCTTCGCAAGTCACGCTTCCGACACCGACTCGCAAGGACAAGGATGTGCCGTCCGTGGCCGCGACGCCACGCCGCTTCGGCGACTTCCAGATCCTGACCGAGCTGGGCCGCGGCGGCATGGGTGTCGTGTACAAGGCCCGGCAGCAGTCGCTGAACCGCGTCGTCGCGCTCAAGATGGTGCGCGAGGCGCACCTCGCCGGCGAATCGGATCGCGCCCGCTTCCGCACCGAAGCCGAGAGCGCCGCCCGTCTCCAGCATGCGAATATCGTGGGCGTGTACGAAGTCGGCACCACCGACGGACAAGCCTATCTCAGCCTGGAATTCGTTGAGGGCCGCACGCTCACGCAGCGGATCGTCGCCGAGGGGCCGCTGCCGCCGCGGGACGCGGCGAAGATGGCGGCGACCCTCGCACGGGCATTGCAGCATGCGCACGAACAAGGCGTACTGCACCGCGACCTCAAACCGTCGAACATCCTTCTGGATGCCGCGACGGATGAACCGAAGATCGCCGACTTCGGCCTCGCCAAGCTGATCGACCGCGTGGAAAGCCTCACCCGCAGCGGCGCGATCGTGGGCACGCCCAGCTACATGGCCCCGGAGCAGGCGACGAACCGCCGCGAGGTGAACGCCACGTCGGACGTGTACTCGCTCGGTGCGATCCTCTACGAGATGCTGACCGGGCGGCCGCCGTTCCAGGCGTCGAACCCCGTCGACACGCTCTTGATGGTGCTGGAACAGGAGCCGGTGCGGCCGCGCGATTTGAATCCGTCGGTCGACCGCGATCTGGAACTGATCTGTTTAAAGTGCCTGCAAAAGCCGCCGGAATTGCGTTACCCCAGCGCCGCCCGCCTTGCCGACGACCTGGACGCCTACCTCGTCGGCGAGCGCCTCTCGGTGTCGCCCGGGAGCCTCGGCTCGTTCGTGTCGCGGTTGCTGCGCGAGACGCACCACGCCCCGGTGCTGGAGAACTGGGGCCTGCTGTGGATGTGGCACAGCGTGGTCATCCTGGTGATCTGCGTCGCCACGCAGATCATGGCGTGGTCGCACATCCGTTCGCACGAGTACTACCTCGCCCTGTGGGGGCCGGGGATGTTCGTGTGGGGGGCGATCTTCTGGTGGCTGCGCCGCCGCGGCGGACCGGTGCTGTTCGTGGAACGGCAAATCGCCCACGCCTGGGCGGCCGGGGCCGCGGCCAGTATCGGCCTGTTCCTCATCGAGGTGGTGCAGCAACTTCCGGCGCTCACACTCTCGCCGGTGCTGGCCGTCATCGCCGGCATGGTCTTCTTCTTCAAGGCGGGCACGCTCTCCGGGCAGTTCTATATTTGGGTCGGGGCGTTCTTCAGCACGGCGGTGGTGATGGCGGCCCTGCCGGGCATCGGC
>JANOCA010000289.1:0-18851 GCA_031411915.1 Opitutaceae bacterium | reverse complement strand
GTTGGCAGAGCACTTAAGCCAATGATTTGCTCGTCCGCTAGCAGTCGAAGGCAGCTCAAGCCCTACGCAAAGCTGCGAAGAGAGATCGCCGACCGAGTGAGCAAGCACTCTCCCGTAGCCCCGCGCTCCTGCTACTGGAGGATCCGAAACATGCTCGTGTAGTCGTCCGTCCAGAGCGGAATTGAATTGGCGGGCGCGGCCGGACTCGCCGCGCGGACTAGCGCATCCCGATCCATGAAGGCGTCATTGCGGCTGAGAATCATCCAAGTCGCGCCGTAGAGCCACCACGCGCCCTCCTCGCCTTCCTCCATGTCACCGTCCTCGCTGGAAATCGTGAGCGCCCGGAGCTTGAACGCCCGCGCGGCATTTTCCACCACCGGCCGGAGATCCAGGTAGCGGTTGGAGATGTTCACGAGGATCGCACCGTCGGGCTTGAGATGCCGGAGGTAGATCTCGAAGGCTTCGCGGGTGAGCAGATGCACGGGCACCGCGTCGCTGCTGAACGCATCCATGATGAGGAAATCAAAATTCTGGGCGGGCTCGTTTTCCATCGAGAGGCGGCCGTCGCCCATGACGATGTCGACCTTCGCCTTGCACAGGGCGATGTAGCTGAAGGGCTTCTCCGCGATGTCCTTCACCTGCGGGTTGATTTCGTAGATGCGCAGATAGTCGCCGGGCTTGCCGTAGGCCGCGATTGTTCCGACGCCGAGCCCGAGGAGGCCGATGCGTTGGTTCTCCTGCCGCGGGAAATTCTTCATCGCGAGCCCGATGCCGGTCTTGGGTCCGAAATACGACGTGACCATCGGCGCGCGCTCGGGCGAGGCGAACTGCAGCCCGTGCGTGATGCGGCCGTGCAGCAGGGTGTAGTAGCGCGCTTCGGGCTCGAGCTTGCGGTGCTCAAGCACGGAGAGGACGCCGTAGAAATTGCGCCCGGTCACCAGCGCACCGTGCCCAGCCTCCTTCGCGTGGTTCACCAGCACCACGGCAAGCACAACAAAGCCCGCGCCCAGCAGCCCGCCCGTGGCGCGATGCCAGTTGAAAGTCGCACGGCGCCACGCCAGAACCAGCCCACCCGCCGTCAGCGCGCCGCCCACTGTCCATACCAGCCACCGCCGGGTCGTGGAGGCCAGCCAGCCTTCCGCGAGCAGACGGTCCGTGACAAAGGTCGCCGCCACGATGAGCAGCAGCGCAAGCAGGCGCCACCTCTGGGGGCTCAGGGCCTCGCGATCCCGCAGGGTCACGGCGATGAGGAGCAGCACCATCACCGCGAGGCCCAGATGCAGTTCGTAGAAATTGTCGAAGACGAACGGCGCCACCAGCGCCACAAACAGCCCGCCGATGGCCCCACCCGCGGAGATCATCAGGTAGAACGACGTGAGATGCCGTGGGTGCGGCTTCAACCGGTGCACCTCGCCGTGGCAGACCATGCACGCGACGAACATCACTCCCGAGTAGATCGCCACCTGCCGCAAGATCGCCATGTCGGCGCCTTCGTAGAGCGCGATGCAGGCGAAGACCATCGCGGCCGCCAGCGCGAGCGTCCAATAAAAGCGCGAATACCAGCGCGGGCTGTCGAAGCAGATTATGAACGTCAGCAGATATAGCGCGAGCGGCAGCACCCAGAGAAACGGGATGACCGCCACGTCCTGGCACATCTTGTTCGTCACGGCGAGAAGCAGCACCGAGCCGCACGCCGGCAAGGCCACCCACAGGAGGCGCTGCATTAACGTCGGTGAAGGTGCGTTTTCCTCACTGGCCGCGCTGGCCTGCTCCGCGGCCGTGGCCGACGGTTGCCGCCACAGGCGATACGCACACACGCCGCAGCACACGGCGTAGGCCACCAGACCCCAAGACCACATCTGGGCCTGGGCCTTCCGGGTAAACTGTGTCTCGAAGAAAAACGGGTAGCTCACCAAGGCGAGCAGCGAGCCTACGTTCGACAGCGCATAAAGCCGGTAGGGCGACGCCCCGGGCGTCAGCCGGCGGAACCATTCCTGCATCAACGGCCCGGTCGCCGCCAGCACGAGATAGGGCAGGCCGAGACTGACCAACAGCAACGCGAGAATCCGCCAAGTGGGATCACCCGCGCCCTGCGGTTTCCAATAATCGCCGGGCGTGATGGGCAGGCTCGCGAGCGCCGCCAGGAGCAGCACGCCATGCACGATCGCCTGCGTGCGCGGGGCGAGGCGGCGACTCAGCACATGGGCATAGGCATAGCCACCGAGGAGCAGCACTTGGAAAAACAACATGCACGTCGTCCACACGCCCGGACCGCCGCCGAACCACGGTAAAATATATTTGCCGACCAGCGGCTGCACTTGGAAAAGGAGGAACGCTCCCGTGAAAATCGTCAGGGCAAAGGCGAACATGGAGGGGTGGAGCCAGACAAGACGCAGCATCGGGGAGCGCGATGCAAGCATCCCGGCGGCCGGCCTCGGATCGCCCCTCCCCGCCCTGCGCAAATGTCTAGCCAAGGTGCCGGAACTTCCTCCAGCTATTCGTTTCCCTGCCTTCACACCGCACCTCCCCATGAAGAAATCACTCCTCATCCTCTCCATTCTCGGCGCCTCGCTCCTGTCCGGCGGTTATCTCCTCGGCCAAGCCGGCGGCTCCGCGTCGAACACCCCCGCGGGCGCCACGTCAAAGCCGCAGCGCCTCATCCGCGTCTCCACGTTGCGCACCGTCGAGGCCAACCAGGAGTTCCAAACCAACGTGCAAGTCATGCAGGCCAAGCGGCAGCAGCTGATCGAGGCCAACACCGCCGTGGAGAAGGAAACCAATGCCGCGAAAAAGAAGGAGCTGAAGGCCAAGCTCGACGACCTCCTCGGCAAGCTCAACGAGGACAATCAAAAGATGTTCAAGGCCTACGGCTTTTCCCTCGAGCGAAACTACACGCTCGTGCCCGAAGTTGCGCATATCTACATGCTCGTGTCCGAGGAAGAAGCCGTCCGTTTCGAGAAGGCCGCCGCGGCCGCCCAGAAAAAGTGAACTGCGGGCCGCGCCCGAATCGCAGCGCTAATCAGACGCCCGGCTCCGCGGGCTCGTCCGGCTCCGCGAGCTTGGCGTCGATGTAGCTCAGGATTTCCGCCCGCCCGGTGCCTTTTTCCGCGGAGCTCACCAGGATGTCGGGCATCACCGAACGCCAGGCGCCCAGCGCCTTCTTGTAATCCTCGATGTTGGCCAGCAGGCGCACCGGCCCGAGCTTGTCAGCCTTGGTGAAGATGAGCGCAAACGGCACCGCCGTGCCTTCCAGCCACTGCAGGAACTCCAGGTCGATCCGCTGCGGCTCAAGGCGCGAATCGATGAGGACGAAGATCCGCTTCAGGTTGCTCCGCTCCGCCACGAAGGCCGCGACCATCTGGCCAAAGTCGGCGCGCCGCTCCTTCCCCACCGCCGCGTAGCCGTAGCCCGGCATGTCGACGAGGCCCCACTGGCCGTTAATCAGGAAAAAATTCAGCAGCTGCGTCTTGCCGGGTGTGGCCGAGACCTTCGCCAGATCGCGGCGTCCCGTGATCATATTGATGAGCGACGATTTTCCGACGTTCGATCGACCCACGAATCCGAACTCCGGCACGGCCCAGTTGGGGCATGAAGCCACCTCGGTCGCGCTGGTCTTGAACTCGGCTGATTTGATCTTCACGGACGGCGAAGCCTGAGAGGCGCATCGCGAAGTGCAACTGTGCGCTTGGCCCGGGCCGATGCCCGCATGGCGGCGAAGCCGACGCTCGCGAAGGTGTGCCGGGCCTCACGGCGCGCGCGTGTGCCGGCACCGCGGGCGATTTGCCATTGCCCCGCCCCCCGACGCGCCGAGATTCGACGCGTGCTCTTCGCCTCGACCAATCCCGCGACCGGCAGGCGCCTCGCGACCTACCGCGCTCACCGCCCCGCCGAGGTTGAGCGCATCCTGGCGCGATCGCAGACGGGGCGGCGGGCTTGGCGGGAAATTTCCTTCGCCCAGCGCGCGCAACTCCTGCGCCGCCTCGCCCGCGCTCTCCTCGCTGCACGCGACACCCTCGCCGCCCTCGCCACCGCCGAGATGGGCAAGCCGATCTCACAAGCCCGCGCCGAGGTCGAGAAGTGTGCCCTCCTGTGCAACTACTACGCGCGGCACGGTGCCTCGCTGCTCGCCGGCGAGCAGCCGCCGAACGCGCCGCCGCAGGGCCGCGTGACCTTTGACCCCCTCGGCACGGTGCTCGCGATCATGCCGTGGAATTTTCCTTTCTGGCAGGTCGTGCGCGCCGCCGTGCCCGTGCTCATCGGCGGCAATGCCGTCATCCTGAAGCCCGCGGCCACGGTCGTCGGCAGCTCGCTCGCGCTGGAGAAAATCTTCAGCGGCGCCGGTTTTCCGCGCGGCGTCTTCCAACTGCTCCTCGCGGACAACGCCGCCATCGCCCGCGTGATCGCGGATCCTCGCGTGCACGCCGTCACGCTCACCGGCAGCACGGCCGCCGGGAAAAAAGTCGCCGCGCTCGCCGGCGCCGCGATGAAGCCGGGCGTCTTCGAGCTCGGCGGCAGCGATCCGGCCATTGTGCTCGCGGATGCGGACATCCCGCGCGCCGCGGAAATCTGCGCGCACTCGCGCCTGCTCAACACCGGGCAGAGCTGCGTGTGCGCCAAGCGCTTCCTCGTCGAACGCAGCGTGCTCGCCGAGTTTGAGCATCACTTCACCGCCCGGATGGCCGCGCGTGGCCTCGGCGATCCCACCGACGCGGCCACCCAGCTCGGCCCGCTCGCCCGCGCCGATCTGCGCGCGACGCTGCACGCCCAAGTGAAGCGCAGCGTGCAGCTTGGCGCGCGCGTGCTCCTCGGTGGCGCGCCCTCGCGTGGCCGGGGTTTTTTCTATCCGCCCACCGTGCTCACCCGCGTGCGCCCGGGGATGCCCGCCTTCGACGAGGAGCTTTTCGGCCCCGTCGCCGCGATCGTCGCCGTGCGCGACGCCGCGGAGGCCGTGCGCCTGGCCAACGCCTCGCCCTACGGCCTCGCCGCGACCGTCTTCACCCGCAACCGCGCCCTCGCCCGTCGCCTCGCGGGCGACCTCGAGGCCGGCGCCGTCTTCATCAACGACTTCGTCCGCACCACGCCCGAGCTGCCCTTCGGCGGCGTGAAGCAAAGCGGCCACGGCCGCGAACTCGGCCCTTGGGGCGCCCGCGCGTTCATGAACGTGAAGACGGTGTGGGAAGCATAGGAACACCGCGCGCGTCGCGGCGGTGGGGAAACTGGCGCGCCCGGCATGGCCTTGTCCGTCTTCAGGCGGGCCCGTGCTCCGCTTTCGCTGCGCGAGAGCGAATCATGGCTTGCCGAGGCGAAGCTCGCTGCTGCCAGCCGTGGCCCGCCTTCGCCCGCCAGCCGCGGGATTCCGCGCGGCCGTCTTCTACGCCGCGTCGCGGCGAGCGAAGACTGGTGGACCGGATCGGGATCAAACCGATGACCTCATCGTTGCAAACGACGCGCTCTATCAACTGAGCTACCGGCCCAAACAATAACGTGGCGAACGCTGACGACCCGCCGGGCCAGTGCGAAGGAAAAAATGCGCGTTAGTTTCGGCGGGCATTCTTCTCGAGGTGGAGCGCGTTGCCCGCAACGCGCTGGTTGTAGGATGGGCTTTAAGCCCCGAACCGTCGCGGGATAAACCCGCTCCCACCTTCAAACCAGCGCGTTGGGGTCAGCACGCTCCACCGTCGCCCTCTCCAGCGACCCCGCACCGCCGGCTCGGCCGCTCAGTGCGTCATCACGTAGCAGATGATATTTATCGCGAGGGGATACGCGATCTTCTCGGCGTATTTCTCGAAATACTCGTGGTTCTCGCCTTCGCGCTCCCAGCCGTCGCTGTCGTCGGAATTGTGCAGCACCATCACCACGATGCGGCCCTTCGCATCGAAGATCACGCGGTGCTGGATCTGCGTGCCCGCGACCTTGATTCCGATGTGGATGTTGGGCACCTGCGCTTTTTCGCGGATGTTCACCACGATGCGGTAAAGCGGATGCGTGATGGGCAGTTCCTCGAAACTCAGCCCGGGCAGCACCGTGCGAAAGAGACGCTCGATGTTGGACCAGTCCTCGTCGCCCCACGAATCGGTCGTGAGCAGGAAGCCGCCGTTGAGCAGGTGATTTCGCAGCGCGATGACTTCCGCTTCCGTCAGGCCCATCGAGCCCGGAGCCGTCGCGAGCAAAAACGGATAGTGCGCAAAATCGGGGTCCGTCGGGCGCACGAGCCGCGCGTCGGGATCAACGCGCAGCGCGGTCAGCTGCTGCAGGCGGTAGGAAAGGTTGAGATCGGCGTCGGGCAAATCGGTTGTCCATCCGCCGCGGCGCCGGCCCGGTGGCCGGGGCGCGGCATCGTAGCGCAGGCGGGCAAACGTGAACACATCCTGGCCGAAGCCCGTCGGATTTTCCCACTCGGGCGTGCCCGTGCTGCGCGTGCCGATCTCCCGGGCCGTGCGCACGCCGGGCGGGACATTGACCTGCCCGCCGCCGACAAATCCTCCGCCCCGCTGTGCGAAGACCACCGCCCCGATGACGAGGCCGAGGATCGCCACAATCATCGGCCTTACCCCAGGGCCTGAGCGGAAAGTGCGCATCGTCGCCACTCAGTAGAGCGAGCCCGGGATCGGGTGCAAATTGAATGCCGGATGTGTCTTCGCTACGTTTCGCATGAGGATGAACTGCTCAAGGACGCACCCTGCTCGGGAGAAGTTGCATCCGCGCAGCACGCTCGCAATGAGACATCCACCCGTGAACCTCGTCCTCCTCGATTCCACCGAGCTCGATCGGCCGCTACCCCTCTCCGATCGGCGGGCCCGGCACATCCTCGATGTGCTGCGCCGCCGGCCCGGCGACACCTTTGACGCCGGCGTGATCGACGGGCCGCGCGGCCGGGGCACCTTGAACGCCGCCGATGATCGCGAAGTCGTGTTTTCCTTCGCGCCCACGACACCCGCCCCGGCGCCCGAGCCGATCACGCTCATCGTCGGCCTGCCGCGGCCCCAGACGGCGCGCGACATCCTGCGCGACGCGACGACGCTCGGCGCGGGTCAACTGCATTTCGTGCGCACCGATAAGGGCGAGGCGAGCTACGCGCAGAGCACGCTCTGGACTTCCGGCGAATGGCGCCGCCACGCGATCGCGGGCGCGGAGCAGGCGTTCACGACTCGCCTGCCCCTCATCACGCACGGCCGCGCCTTGGCCGAGGTTATCGCTGCGGTCGAACGCGGCACCACGCGGCTCGCGCTAGACAATTATGAGGCTCCCACGGCACTCGGCGCGACCGAGCCCGCGGCGGGCGCCCCACTCGCCCTCGCCATCGGCGGCGAGCGCGGCTGGTCGGCGGCCGAGCGTGACATCCTGCGCGCCCACGGTTTCGCGTTCCGCCACCTTGGCGCACGCGTGCTGCGCACCGAGACGGCTGCGATCGCCGCACTCGCCATCGTGCGCGCGAAGCTCGGCCTGATATAGCGACGGGTTTGGTAGCCCGCCTCGTGAGAGGCGGGACCGACGGCATGCCCGACCTCGGGCAATCCCGCTTCTCACGAAGCGGGCTACAGGATAGGACCGGCTGGCATTCCGTGCCCGCCGGGAATTTTTCGAGCGCCGTGAACCAGCAGCAAGGGACGCACACCGCCTACCCCGCGGGGCTCACGATACGATACAGCTTCGTCTGCGTGCGGAGAATGAGGCTGTCGCCGGCGACGGCAGGCGTCGCGAGGCTCATTTCGCCGAGGGCGTTCTTGCCGAGCTCGGCATAGGTCTCGCCCGCAGCGAAGACGATGGTCGTGCCGTTTTCGTTCAGCGCGTAGATCCGGCCGGCGCTGGCCACCGGCGAACTCGAGAACGTGTTGCCCGATCCGCCCACGCGCTCGCGGTAGAGTTCGCGGCCCGTCGCGGCCTCAAAGACCTGCATCATACCGCCGTCGTTTAGCGAGTAGAGCCGGTCGCGATAGAACAGCGGCGAGCCGGTGTAGGGCGTGCCGCGGGGCTGCGACCACGCGACGAAGGGGCCGATGGTCTCGCCCTGCGGCGGTGTGATGTCGCCGGAGGCGCCGGGCTTGATGGCGAAGAGCGGGCGATTGTTTTCGCCCTGCGAGCCGGAGCCGACGAAGAGCAGGCCGCCGCCGACCGCCGGAGAGGGCGTGGCCTGGGTCATGCCGCGCAGCCGCCAGAGTTCCTGACCGTCGAGACCGTAGCTGACGACGAGGCCTTTGCCGATCGTGATGATCTCGGTGCGCTCGGGCGTCGTCCAGATGAAGGGCGTCGCCCAGCCGGACTTGTTTTTCGCGGCGAGGTCGGTGCGCGGCGCGGTCCAAACTGGCTCGCCGGTCTTCGCGTCGAGCGCGGTGAGAAACGATTCGCCCTCGCTGTCGCGCAACACATAGACGCGCCCGGCATGAACCACGGGCGACGACGCCGTGCCGAAATCGAGGTAGATTGCCTGCGGCGCCCACGTGCGCTTCCACAGCACCTCGCCGCCGAGCGAGAGGCAGAAAAGACCGACGTTGCCGCCGAACGAAGCGTAGACGCGCTCGCCGTCGGTGGCGGGTGTCTCGGAGGCGTAGGTGTTCTTGCGGTGGCGGCCGCCGAAGGGCGCGCCGCGGTGCGCCTCGCGCTCCCAGAGCGGCTTCCCCGTCGCGACGTCGAACGCGAGCACGAGGTAGCTCACCTCCTCGACCTCGCGCGTCAGCTCAATATCGCGCGCTTGCACGCGTTTGTTCACCTCGACATCAGGCAGCCCCTGTTTCTTCAACTCGGCTACATAGTCGTTGCCGAAAATGCCGGTCTGCGCGGGCTTGATGGCGCCGCGCGCGCTCGTGACAAACACGCGCCCGCCCGCCACGACCGGCGAGGACCAGCCGTTGCCGGGCACATCCGCCACCCAAGCGATGTTCTTGGTCGTGGACCACTCGACGGGGAGCTTCGCCTCGTCGGCCACCGCCGAGCCACCCGGACCGCGAAACTGCGGCCAGGCTGCGCCGGCCGCGGTCAGTGTTGTCGCTGTTGGCGCCATCGCCAGCGCAAGAGAAAGAATCGTCGCACGCATGGTATTTATTTTCGCGCGGAGACTTCGCCGCGAAGGCGCCGCGGGGCAACGTCTTTGAGACGAACGGCGGAAAGCACGGCGCATCGACCGCCCAACCGACTGGCTTGTCGGGCCGTCCCCCCAAGCGACAACCCGCGCCCGGGCCGCCTGGGCCACCGTCAGGGCGACGCCGAAAGATCCGCGCAGACCAGCTCGCGATCGCTGCGTGCGAACACGTGCCGGTAGGCAAAAGCCGGATGCGACCACGTGACGGCCCGCCCGCGCGGCCCCTGCTCCAACGTCGGTTCCAGCAGCCGGGCCCGCGTCAATTCCTGGTAGCCCGCCGCGGTGAGCTGCGCGAGGATCAGGTTGCCTTGCTCCGTGAAGAGCCACGCCCGATCCCCGCGCTCTCCGGCCCGCACGAGGTGCAGCGTCGCGTGCCACGCCTTCGGCATCGGCTCGATCGTTTCCCACTGGTGCTTGCCCGTCATGAGGTCGAGGCAGCGGAGTTCGCCGTCGGTCTGCACGCCGATCACGAGTCCGTTCATCACCAGAGGATCGGGGATGACGGGCGACAGCGTGTCGTCCGTGCGGGGCCGGCGCCCGCGTTCCCACACGACCTCGATCGCCGGGCGGTCCGCGGCGAGCCGGTAGAGATAAGAGCCCGCGTGCGCCGTCGCGAAAAACATCAGGTCGCCCTTCACCACCGGCGCGGGGATCGCGATCGGCCAGCTGGCTTTCGGTTGGTCGTGCGTCCAGCGCACCGCGCCGTCCGCCGGGTCAAACGCGACCAGCCGGTAGCCGAGCGCCATCACGACCAGCCGGCGCCCCGCCTGCTCGATCAGAATGGGCGGCGCGTAGGAGGCCTCGTCGGGAAACGCCTTCCAGCGCTCCACGCCCGTCATGCGGTCCAGCGCCACGACGCACGCGTCCCCCGCCCCGCCGATCTGCGTGATCACCAGATCGCCCTCGACGAGCGGATGCGCGGCGAGGCCCCAGCGCGGCATGCGGATGCGGTAATCCGCCCGCAGATCGCGCCGCCAGAGGATCGCGCCCGTCACGGCATCGAGGCAGTGGAGGTGCCCGGCCGCACCGAGCGCATACGCCCGGCCTTCATGGACGGTCACCGCCGCGCGCGGCCCGGCCTCATAGGTGAAATCCGCATACGAGCACGGATAGGCGACCGACCACAGCAGCGCGCCCGTGCGCCAGTCGAAACATTGCACCCGCTCCGACGATGTCTCCTTCACGAAATCCGGGAGGTAGACGCGTCCCGCGGCGATCGTCGGACTGCTGTAGCCGGCCCCGACCGGCACGGACCATTTCAACGGAATCGTCACCCCGCTGAATTTCTCGACGAGCCCGGTCTCTCGCCAGACACCGTCGCGCCGCGCCCCGCGCCACTGCGGCCAGTCCTGTCCGCCCGCCGGCACGGACGGCGGTGGCGCCGCGAACACCGTGCACAGCAGGGCTCCGCCGCAGGCCAATGTTCGCAACAGCGCTCGGCGAGAGAGAGACAACATGGCGGACGATTCCGCCAAAGCCCCGGACGCGTCGAGACCGAAAAAGGCCATCGCTGCCCGCCGAGCCGCACAGTTCCGAGCCGAGAGCATTTTTGAGGCGCCCGCTGAAGCGCGGGGCGTTCGCCCAGCGCCCGAACAATCACGATCCGCCCGTTCGGGCAAAAAAAGGGCCGGCCGATGGCCGGTCCAAAAAAAACGGGGAGCTGTCCCTCCACTCAGGCGCTCGCGTTGAGCAACGAACCGGGATCGGGCGTGGCGTTCGGAGCGGCCGCCTGATCCGAGACTGTCGAGGGGCGGACGACGGAGAAGCCGGTTGCGGCGATGGGTGCGGTCGTCGTCTCAGGCGCGGGCGTGGTCTCTGGCGCGGATTCTTTCACGGCGTGGCCACGGTGCTGGCCGCGATTGACGGATTGCCCGTGCGGTTGCACGGCGGCAAACGCCTCTTGAGCCGCGGCGAGATCGCCCGACTGAATCGCGGTGGCGAGGGTCCGCAGCGCGGCCACACGCGAGGGCTCGGCCGCTTTTGGCGCATGGTTCAGGGCATTGGCCAGCCGCGGGGAATTTTCCTCGAGCTTGGCAAACTCCGTCTGCGCAGCGCCGATATCGCTCGCCTTCAAGGCTGTCGCGAGCGCCCGGAAATCCATCCGGCGCAGATTGAAGCCCGTGCGCAAACCCGCGGACAGCGTTGAATCAAGCGAGAGAGGAGAGGCGACAGTCATGGGAGGAAGATTTGGATGGGAATGGTCAGGGCACTTATCCTGCCTCTGCGCAATCGTCCCCCAAGTGGCCCAACTTGAGCGATTCGTTGCCTGCCACTCCGCCCTGACGTTTCTCCTGTCCCGATTCCGCCCTTAGCCTGCGGTCAACGGCCCGGCGAGCACGCGAAGGCACGTCGCGCTCCCGCGCAGAAAATCGCGGCAGACCTTGGGCCTGCGCTCGTAGATGGTGCAGAGCCCCGTGGCGCGATCGAGGGCCACGCACGCGCCGTCGCCGTGCTGGTCCATGCAGCGCACGCCGTCGTGCTCGACGACAAACTCCTCCGGCACGTCGTCCCACAACGGGGAAAGCTCCACCACGAGGTGGCAGCACCTGCCGCAGCCGGCGCAGGCAGGGAGATTGTCGATCGCGGTCAGCATGTGAGCAGACGCCACCATGCACACACCGAACGCCACGACGACTACGGAACTCAGCCGGTGTTTTCGGGCGCCGGCACACGACGGCGCCCATGAGTTACCCCCATGGCCCCTGTCGAGCTTCTCACGACCCGGGTCGGCCTCTGCCCACGCGAAAACCCAAGGGCGATCTTTCAGTCTCCGCGCGAGTGGCGCGGAGGAAGCAGGTCCATCACACCGGCCCGGTCCCACGCGAGCGCCACGAGTTCGCCGTAAATGCGCGTGGCAAACAAACTCTGGGTGCGATGGCGGCGCTTGAGCAATGGCACGAGGCGCATCATGTAGCGATGCAACGGCAGGACTTCGGAGACCGCCACGTCGCGACCCCGCCGGCCCAGCACGTCGAGCACCGCTCCGATTGCATCAGCCGCACGGCCTCCGTGGATTTTTGGATCGATGCCCTTCAAGTCGCTCAGCGTGCGGTCAAGCCGATGTGCCCGGCGCTCCAACAGCAGGAAGTCGTGCCGGTCGCCCTGTTCCTTGATGGCGCAAGCGAGCCCGAGTTCGAAAGGCATGTTGAACCGCACCGGCTGCCCCACGGCGCTCAAGTCGTGAATCGAAACGCGGCACGACCGCAGCAGGGAGAAGATGCGCTTCAGGCGGCCTTGCCCGCCATCGGCGATTTCAAACGTGAGGCGCGGCCTGCTCCCGACGGCGATCAAGGCGGCCGTGAGCGCGACCAGGATTTTTTCGTAGGAGGCGCTGTAAGGGACGTTGAGGAAAACGTCAGACTTGCCGGGCCTCATGCCTTTCGCGTCATTTCGCGCGAGCGACCTGCCGGCGCATACCGGCGTTCACCTCTGCGCGAAGTTGCTCGAAAGTCCGCTGCGTCAGCCCGCCGAGCTGCAGCACGTCGCCAAATGACGCCGGCTCCGTGACCACATGACGAAAATGGCCGTGGCCGCCACGGTGCTTGGCGCCATTGCCGGACTCGGTGCGGGCTTTGGGTTTGTCAGCCATGGGAGAAAAGAAAGTGACGCGAGCAGCGCATGTCAAACCACACGAAACCACGAGGCACGTCCATCCTCTCGTGAGAGAGCAGAGCGGAACAGTTCATAGTTCACACATGACCCCTTCGGCTTGCCCCGCGTCGCTGCCGACCCCAAGCCCCAAAACTTGACCTTTTCCCGTTCTGCCTGACGGCATCAGCATTTCGAAAAAGCAACGCCACAGGCTCACTGCATGGTTCGAAACCAGTCACGCACGGTGAGGTTAAGTCGGATTACCTCGTCCTCCGAAAGTTTCGAACAATGCGCGATAGGCCCCCGCAAGGTATTTAGGTTTGCGAGCACGCGTTCGACCGCTTTGCGACTGCTAAAGATCGATCCAAAAATATCCCAATTCGCGGTTATAATGACCGATAGTTCTCCAAAGGTAGTATAATCCAGCTTGTCCGTTGAGCGGCGGCTCACGCCGCTATCTGTTTCCTTTTGAATTCGACTACTCACCTCGGTAACGATGACTGGATTCACTTTTCCAGAATCCCACCATGCGATTCCCACGACCTCTTCCATCGTTTCCGTGATTAGTTTTCGGATGGATTTCTCGAGACAATAAAAAGCTTCGTAGTGCGCTGCCATCTCGGCGGCTTCGGTTCGGACTTGCTGTTCGAACTGCGGGTAGTAATCCGGCTCCTTTGGGCCACCGCTCAGAGGCAAGTGTCCCAATTCCAGGTTAAACGCTTTTTCGATATCGCGAATTTCACCGGTAATCTGGTAGCCAGACATCCCAAACGATCGGATCAAACTCTCTGCTCTATGCTTCATCAGTTCCCCGGATCAAGTGCTCCCGAAGGCTCTTAAAGATGGCATTAAACACCGCGATATCCGACGTCGCTGGCAGGTTCAAATTGATCGTGTAGGACAAGTTCATTCCCAGTTTCGCCGTGTCAGCAGGCGGAGTTGATTGGCGAATGGATATTGCGCGGGGTGCCGCTGCTGCGGGGCCTTCCTCCTTTTTCTCCTCATCAAATTTGGCGAATTTCTTCACGGTATTGATGGCGGTAACAATGAGGTCGGGAACGTTTGAATCGTCACCAACACCAGTCTCTTCGATCACAAGCCCCCTAAGTGCCTCATCACTCAACGCGTGCATGAACTCGTTACGTTTGAAGAGAGGTGCATAGCCTTGCCGGAGCGCGGATGCGGCAGCGCTTCCAGAGGTCGCTGAGTTCCTAAATTTCTTGTAGATATCACTGGGAGACCCATCCGCATTCACAAACCCAAGTTTGCGAAGAAACGACGTGGTTTGATCTCCAGAGCCTCCGGGGATTTTCAGTATAGTTTTGACGAAATCCTGAGTCACACGATCTGGAGTCGATGCGGCTTTGATAGCCAACAAAGCGCGCTCAATGTTTCCCGGAGCAGTGATGTAAGGTAGTGTGGCCATGACACAACTACTGACACGCCTCGCACTCCTCGCCGCGGCGCATGGCCTCGATGCTGCAGGCTTTTTTCTCCTCGGCGGAGTAGGTTTTCTTCGCGCTGGCGGCGGCGGTCGCGGCGTCGGCCTTGACCTGCTCCACGCTGTGGCTGCCGCCGGTGTCGCCGCTGTTCTGGCCGCCGTCGGCGCCTTCCTTGATCGCGCCGCGCATCTCCTTCTTCACGCCGACGGTCGCCTTCTCGATGTTGGAGGCGCCGAGGCTGCGGAGGTAGTAGGTCGTCTTGAGGCCGACGTGCCATGCCTGCCGATACATGTGGCTGAGCGTCTTGAGGTCGGGCGTCTTGATCCAGAGGTTCACGCTCTGCGCCTGGTCGATCCACTTCTGGCGGCGGGCGGCGGCGTCGATGATCCACTTGTGGTCGATGTCGAAGGCGGTGAGGTATTTCACCTTGAGGTCCGCGGGGATGCGCTCGATGTCCTTCAGCTCGCCGTCGAAATACTTCAGGTTGTCGATCATGTCCTGATCCCAGAGGCCGCGGGCCTTGAGGTCCTTCACGAGGAAAGGATTCAGGACGATGAACTCGCCCGAGAGGTTCGATTTCACGAACAGGTTCTTGTAGGTGGGCTCGATGCAGGGGCTCGTGGCCGTGATGTTGGAGATCGTGGCGGTGGGCGCGATGGCGAGGCAGTTGGAGTTGCGCATGCCGTGCGCGGCGATCTTGGCGCGGACGGGCGTCCAGTCCATGCGGCCGCCGCGGGGAACCTCGACCTCGACGCCGCGCTCCTTCTCGAGGAGATCGATGGTGTCCTGCGGGAGCAGGCCGCGGGACCACTTGGAGCCCGGGTAGCTGGAATAGGCACCGCGCTCCTCGGCGAGATCGGAGCTGGCCTCGTAGGCGTAGTAGGCGATGGCCTCCATGGCCTCGTCGTTGAACTCGACGGCCTCGGGCGACGCGAAGGCGTGGCCGCGGAGGTAGAGCGCGTGCGCCAGGCCCATCACGCCGAGGCCGATGGGGCGGTGGCGCAGGTTGGAGAGCTTCGCCGAGGGCGTCGGGTAGAAGTTGATGTCGATCACGTTGTCGAGCGCGCGGACGGCCATGCGGATGGTCTCGCGGAGCTTGGGGAGATCGAGCTGGCCGTCGGGCAGGAGGTGCGAATCGAGGATGACGGAGCCGAGGTTGCAGACGGCGGTCTCGTCGTTGCTCGTGTTGAGCGTGATCTCGGTGCAGAGATTGGACGAGTGGATGACGCCGGCGTGGTCCTGCGGGGAGCGGATGTTGCAGGCGTCCTTGAACGTGATCCACGGGTGGCCGGTCTCGAAGAGCATCGAGAGCATTTTCTTCCAGAGCTCGAGGGCCTCGACCTTCTGGCCGGAGATTTTGCCCTGCTCGGCGAGCTGCTCGTATTCCACGTAGCGCTTCTCGAACGCCTGGCCGTAGAGCTCGTGGAGGTCCTTCACCTCGTTAGAGCGGAAGAGCGTCCACTGCTGGCGGGCCTCCATGCGCTTCATGAACAGATCGGGAATCCAGTTCGCCGTGTTCATGTCGTGCGTGCGGCGGCGGTCGTCGCCGGTGTTCTTGCGCAGCTCGAGGAACTCGAAGATGTCGTTGTGCCACGTCTCGAGGTAGGCGCAGCCGGAACCCTTGCGCTTGCCGCCCTGGTTGACGGCGACTAGCTGGTCGTTGTGGAGCTTGAGGAAGGGGATGACGCCCTGGGACTCGCCGTTGGTGCCGCCGATGTAGGCGCCGGTGCCGCGGACGGCGGTCCATGAGCCGCCGAGGCCGCCGGCCCACTTGGCGAGGAAGGCGTTGTCGGCGATGCCGCGGAGCATGATGCTCTCGAGCGAATCGTCCACGTAGTAGAGGTAGCAGGAGCTGAGCTGCGAGTGGAGCGTGCCGGAGTTGAAGAGCGTGGGCGTCGAGGAACAGAAGCGGCGGCTCTTGTAGAGCTCGTAGAGGCCGGTGACGCGCGTCTCGCGGTCACCCTTTTCGTCGAGCATCAGGCCCATCGACACGCGGAGCCAGAAGAACTGCGGCGTCTCGATGCGGCGCGAGGGTTTCCGGGTCTTGTCGATGATGAGGTAGCGGTCATACATCGTCTGGATGCCGAGGAAATCGAACTCGAGGTCCGACGATGGATCGAGGGCGGCGCCGAGGCGCGCGAGGTCGTAGTCGAGGAGGCGGGGATTGAGGCGCTTGATGGCGACGCCGTGCTCGAGGTATTTCTTGAAGGCCCTCTGGTGAGCGGTCTTCAAGGCGCCGATGCCGTCGCGCATGATGTCCCAGCCGAGCACCTCCTCGTAGATGTAAGTGAGCTGGATGCGGCCGGCGAACTTGGCGAAGTCGGCGTCCTTCTCGATCAGGGTCTTCGAGTTGAGGATGATGGTCGCATCGAGATCCTTCTGCGAAATCTGGTCGAAGACGGAGCGGCGGAGCTCGGCCTCGATCTCGTCGTTGGAGAGGCAGAGGTCGAGGCCGATGCGCGCGAACTCGATGCGCTTGCGGAGGTCGGCGCCGTCCCAGAAGACGTTGGAGCCGTCGGCCTTCTTCACGAGGATCATCGTGCCCTGCACGGGCGGCTCGGCGGTGACGAACGGGGTGGCGGAATCGTCAGCGGAGGCGAGGCCGGCCTCGCGGGCGGCGGCGCGCTCGGCGCGGAAAAGGATGTAGGCGGCGGCGACCTTGTAGTGGCCGGCCTTCATCAGCTCCTCCTGCACCATGTCCTGAATCTCCTCGATGTGGACGAAGGACTGCTTCGACGAATGCACGCGGGCGGCGACGGCCTGGGTGATGCCCACGGCGGGCGCGGAGTCGCGCTGGAGGGAGAGGAAGGTCTTGCGGACGGCGATCTCGACCTTCTGCTCGCTCCACGGGACGACCTGGTTGTTGCGGCGGATGACGCGGAGCGTGGACTGCGCGGCGGTCTCGCGATCGATGGCGAACTTGCGGGCGCGATTGAGGAGGAGGCTCTTGGCCTCGAAGTAGGCGTTGTTGTCGACGAGGGTCTTCTCGAGCAGCTCGTAAAGCGCGTCGAGCGAGAGGCGCACGGGCGACTGGCGGCGGGCGAGATCGGCGAGGTTGGCGGCGACCTCACGGCAGATCTTGGCGACCCACGCGCGGTTGGTTTCGGTGAAAATTTCCTTCTCGCCGCGGGCGAGATGGACATGCGTCACGGCCTTGCCGACGGTGTCGGCGACCTCGGCGAGGGAGAAGCGCTCCTCGCCGTGCGGGCAGAGGAGGATGACGTTGGGCACTTCGACCGCCTCGGCGCCGACGGCATCACGCCACGGATAACGGGGCTTCTGATCAACGGGCGAGTGGACGGTGCGTTTGAGGGCGAGATCGTGGGCGACGGAAGGAGTGCTCATGGACGGCAGGCGCGGGCGGAAGAAATCAGGGAGTGGCGGAAACGAATGGAAAAACGAACAGCCGCTGCGGGCCCGGGCGGGCAACGCAGCGGCGAGGCGGAGCTAAGCGGAGGGGGAAAGGGCGGGAGGAGGGAAGCGGACGGCGAGCCGGGATCAGAGCTCGTCGTCGCTGGCGACGTTGAGGGAGGAGGATTTTTGGTATTCGGTGACGCGACCCTCGAAGAAGTTCTGCTCCTTCTTGATGTCCATCATCTCGGCGAGCCACGGCAGCGGGTTTTTCACGCCGGGGCTGAGCGGGGCCAGCCCGCAGCTCTCGAGCCGGCGGTCCGCGATGAAGTCGATGTAGGTGAGGAAATCCTCGGCGCTCAGGCCGATGGAATTCACCGGCAGGCAGTCGCGGATAAACTCCTTCTCGAGATCGATCGCCTCGCGCATGAGGCCGCGAAGCTCATCCTTGAACTCGGCGGTCCAGATCTCGCGGTTCTCGTCCACCAGATCCATGAAGAGATTGCGGAAGACCTCGATGTGGTTGGATTCGTCGCGCAGCGTGTAGCGGAACATCTGGCCGATGCCGGGGAACTTGTTCTGCCGGTAAAGCGAGAGAATCATGCCGAAGAGGCCGTAGAACTGCGTGCCCTCCATGCACTGGCCGAAGACGAAGATGTTCTTCGCGAGCAGCCGCTTGTTCTCCGGCAGCGTCAAATCGAGATCGCGGCGGAGGGTCCGCGAGGTCTTGGTCACGAACTCGTTCTTCCGGACGATGGTCGGGATGTCCTCGAACATCGCCTCGCACTCGTGCGGGTTGATGCCCAGCGAGGCGATCATGTAGAGGAGCGAATCGGCGTGGATGTTCTCCTCGTGCGCGTGCCGGCCCAGCACAAGCTTGAGCTCGGGTGCGGTCACGAGCTCGCGGACGACGTGCTGGATATTGTCCCCCACGATGCCCTCGGCCGCCGAAAAGTAGCCGATGCCCATGCGGATGATCCAACGCTCGACATCCGCGACGACCTTCTCGTCGCGCCACTGCTCGATGTCCTTGCCCATCGGGACATCCTCCGGCTCCCAGTGGTTGGCCTTCATCGTGCGGTAGAGATCGTAGGCCCACTGGTATTTGAGCGGGAGAAGGTTGAAGGTCATGGTCGCGCGACCGTTGATGACCTTCTTGGCCGCGAACGCGGCTTCGGCTTTCGCCTGATCAAGGACGAAGGTCTTGGAGCCGACCTGAAACGTTTTGTGCATTGGGACTGGGAGGGAGAGAAGTGGAGAGGAAAAAACCGGCGGGAAGGTGGGCGAAAAAGGGCTTTTTTGGGGTACAATGCCCGTTGGCGAATCCAACTTGCTGCCAGTTATCCACGGGTTACTGACCACAACAGGATGTGGTCACTCCCCGCAGGGAC
>JANOCA010000288.1:0-8060 GCA_031411915.1 Opitutaceae bacterium | reverse complement strand
GCCGTGCGCGCCGATGGTGTCGGCGCGCTGGTCGTCGGCGAAGAGGAAGAGGATGTTGGGCTTCGCCGGTGCGGCGGCTAGCGCGGTCGCGGCGAGCAGGAGCGTGGTAACGAGGAGAGAGGAGTGTTTCATAGCTGGTTTTTCTTCGCGTTCTTTTTCGCGGCGCCCGGCTGGTCCTGGGCGTGGGGGTCGTAGTTGGGCTTGGGCGTGGGCATGGCGGCGCCGACATGTTTGCGCCAGGCGACGAGTTTCGTGCAGAGGGCCTGCGCGCGGTCGGGATGTTTCGCGGCAAGGTTGGTCAGGTCGCCATGTCTTCGGAGTTTTCGATGATGGGGTCGATCCAGCCCAACCTGCCGTCGGTGGTTGTCACGCGGATCCAGAATTTCCAGTGCGGGGCCCTGTGCTGGCTGCGGTTCTCCTTACTTTTCCCTTTCTCCAACCAATGATCGTCGACCGTGAGCTTGTGGTCGTTTGAGACGCGCTGATTCCTGAAGTTCCTGGTTCCGTCGGGATCGGTCTTGGGCCGGGCGCCGTCGTCCCGGAAGTTCTCCTGCGCAAACACGATTTTGGTCGGACGTAGGACGGGCACGCCCGAGCCATTGGCGATTGAGAAGACCAAGGGAACGGGGGCGTTGCTGCCCTCCTTCCGGTTCACCGCGATCGTCCCGAGATCGGGGGCGGGGCACAGAAACACCTGGCCTTCGGGATCGATTTTCCAACTGCCCTTGGGCCGTTCCTCGACGGTCCCGTCCTTCATCTGGAAGGCGAGATCGATTTCGCAATTTAGCGCGGGCGCGCGCGACGGGGTGTCCGCGGCGTTTTCGGTGAACTTCGTGACGGTGATGGTGATTTCGGCGGGCATGATGAATTCTCGCAGGGGATTGTGGTTTAGGACGCTGGATAAAGAAGGGGCACGCGACGATTCAGGGCCAGGGATCGAGCGGTTGAAAGCCAAGGGGTCGGAGGCGCTCGACCAACGCGCGGCTCGCCTCGGTCTGGCCCAGGAGCTGATAGGCATGCGCGGCGGGGAAAAGAATCCGCCAGTGATTGGAACCTGTCAGGCGCGGCTCCAATAACTCGAGCGCGCGACGCCAGTGCTCCCGGGCCGCCCCTGTTTGCCCGTTGCGGTGGGCGATGCGGCCCGCCGCGAGCCGGGCGAGCGCGCACTCGCTGGCAAAGACGTAACTTTGCCGTTCCTTGAGGATGCCCTCGGCGAGTTCGACGGCGCGGGCCGCGGCATCACCGGCTCCATCGAGGCCCTGCTCCGCGCGCAGCTCGGCCTGAAGCCGGCACACGAACGCGAGGCGCTCCGTCCCGCGATAATCCATGGGTTCGGCGGCGGCGATGTTTTCGAGTTGCTCCCGCGTTTCGTCGGCCAGTTTTGAGGCGGCCGCGAGGTCGCCCTGAGCCCGCAGGAGCTCCGCAAATTTTAACCGCCACCAGAGCAGCAGGCGCTGCCACGCCTGGTTCTTGGGATCGCCGGCGGCGAGCGATTCCAGCAGGGCGATGGCGCGGAACCGCTCCTCCAAGGCTTTCGCCCTCTGCCCGGTGATCGCCAGAATTCCGGCGTGCAAAGCCAGGGCGTCGGCGAGCCGGCGCTTCGACGTCGGATTGGTGGGCTCCGCGCGCAAGATCGACTCGGTGCGGGCCACTTGCTCGGCATAACGCGACGCCGCCTCGCGCAAGTTGCCGCTCATCTCTGCGACGCTGCCCAGCCAGGAGTTGGCGTCGGCGACGCGGAATTGCAGCTCAAGGTCGGCCGGTTTGGCTTCGGCCAATTTCGTGGTCATGGCGAGCGCGCCCAGGAAACCCCGGCGGGCGGGCTCGAGCCGCTCCTCATCGAGGTCGAGCACGGCGAGATTGTGGTGACCCGAGGCGAGCTCCTCCTGCCAGCGAGGCTCGGCGGGATTGAGCGCGACGAGTGCAACGCCCGAGTCGCGATAGAGCGTAAACCATCCGGTCATCTCCTTGATCCGACCTTGGCGACGCAGGACAAGACCGATCCAAAATTCTGCTTGGGCCCGCTGGAAAAGCATCTCGCCGTTTTTTGGATGGCGGCCGGCTAGCACCGCGGCACGGGCGTAGGCGGCCTCGAACGAGCGCAACGCTTCCGGGTTCTGGGACTGTTTCAAATGGTTCTCCCCGATCTGGCGGAGGGCCACGGCATGGTGGCGCAGCGCCTCATCCGTCAAGTCGCGCGGATTGAGCGACGCGAAGTAGGCCATCGCCTCTGCGTTCACTTTTTCGAGCACCTCCAATTTGTTCAGCTTCTCCAGCGGAACGCGAAGATCGCTGACCATGAATCCGATCAATTTTTCGGCCTGATTCTGCCGCCGTTGGGCATCGTTGCGGGCCTGCCACGCGTAGGCGGCGAGCCCGAGCGTGAGACCCATGCCCAGCACCGAGCCCGTCGTGATGATCGTCATGCGACGATGCCGGCGCTGCAGTTCGCGCTGCCGCAGGTCGTCGAAGCGCGTGCCGAGCAGGCCGGCGAGCAGCCGGACGAAGGCCACTTCGCGTCCGTCGCCGTGCGATCGCGCGTCGGCCGCGACGATCTCCGCGGGGCGGCCGGAGAGAGTGCCGTCGGCCGCCACTTCGGTCCGCAGGGGAGGGGGAAAGCAATCGTCCGCCGCGCCCTCCCGGGGTTCGCCGCTGACGATGAACGCAAACACCCGCCGTTCGCCATGCAGCCGCTTGAACGCCAGAATCTCCTCGGCCACCCAGCGCGATTTCGCCGCCGTGGGGGAGCAGATCACCACGAGCGTGGCCGACGCGGCGAGTGCGGCGCGGATGGTTTCACCGAGGTCACTGGTGGTGGACAGTTCGTCCCGGTCGCGAAACACCGGCATGATGCGCGGTCCGACCAGACCGATTGGGGCGGTGCGTCCCCGCAGGCGCGGCGGCACGCGGTAACCTTCAAGGCGCCGCATCAACCATGTGGCCCACTTCGTGTCGGTGTGGCTGTAGCTGAGAAAGGCGCGGTAGGTCGGCGTGGACCGCTCGGCATCCGTGTCGCTGTTGGCGACCGCGGGCCGCGACGCAGATGACTTTGCCTCTGGGGCGTTCATGCAAGGGAGGGAGCGGGTGGGGGAGTTCTCGCTCGCGGAAGAAACGCGGAATTGAAAGCAGCGAACCTTGGACCGGAAGACAGAAATCTCGGCCGGGCGCGAAAAAAAGGTCTCGTGCCGTCAGTGCGGATTATGATTTCACCGCTGCGAGAAGCACCCGGGTGAAACGAAGAAGCCGTCCATGGCGGCGAGGGTTTCCGCGTAGCGGCCGTTGGCGCGGCCGTGGTTTAAAAAGCCGTGCGGCTGGCCGTCGTAGCCGCTGAACGAGTCGGCCTCGTCGGCGATGGGGCTGGGGTTGTCGGAGTTGAACCAAAGGAGCGTGTCGTCGCGCTGGGCGTCGGCGAAGAGGAGGAGGATGCCGGGGCGCGCTGGCTGCGCGGCCGAGCAAAGTGACGCAAGAGACGCCAGGGACCAAAGGGCGGCGAGGAGCAGGGTGCGGGTGGGGCGGTGCATGGGGAAGCGTGCGATCACAAAGCGGCAGCGGAGACAACCTCGCAATCCGGAAGCGGCGGGCCGGCGCTCTCGTGCGGCTGTTCAGTTTCTTGCGTTGGGAAGGGGCGCGGACAAGCCGCGCCCCGACAAAATCCGGTCGGGACGGAGGGGCGCAGGAGAATGAGCAGCCTCCCGGGTGATGCTGTTGCGGGCGCTACAGGCGAGTTGTTTCCCTGCGCGCATGGAGCAACGTGGTGGCATGCGTTTCCCCGCCGCACTGGGCTCACCGCGGAGCGGCGGGATTGATCAGCGGCCAGCTTCGCGGAGCACGAAGGCGACCAATTCCTCGCTCTCGAAAAATCCGGTCCACATGCTGTGGCCTTGGCCGCGCGGGACGATGAGCGTCATCTCGCCGCCGCGCGCAACGTAGCGATCGCGCAGCAGCGCGGAGTTGAGCTCGAGCGGGACGATTTTGTCCGTATCGCCGTGGATCGCGAAAAGCGGGATGCGCGCGGCGGCGAGCGGGGCGAGGCGGTCGATGGGGTTGTGCTGCGTGAGGCGGGCCGTGAGTTGTTCGACGGTGAGGCCGTAGGCGGGCGCGGCTTTGGCGAGGCCGGGATAGCTCGCGAGATTGCACACGGGATAGATGCCCGCGAAGGCGGCGACTTTGTCGGGATTGTCCGCGGCCCAGGAGAGCAGTTGCAGGCCGCCGCGGCTGCGGCCGAGGAGGACCGGACGCGCCGCGTAGCCACGCGACTTTGTCAGCTCGGTGTGGAGTGCCGTGAAAAGTGTGCCGCCCGCGGGGCTGCCGTAGGATTCGCCGACATCGATGCCCGCGATCGCGATGCCCGCGGCGAGAAACTGCTCGAACATCCATTTCTCCGCGGCACCGGGATAGGGCGGGAGCGTGGGCGCATACCAGACCCACGATTTCGATTTTTCTGCTGAAGCCGCGGGCGCGGGAATGAGAAAGGCGGCACGGTCTGCGATCTGAAACTGCTCGCCTGGGAGGGTCAGAGTTTTGGCCGCCGGAGCCGCTGCGCCAAAAGCCGCTGCTACGGAACCCACCGCAACGAAACCGCGCGCCAGACTCGCAAGGAACCAGCCGAGGGCGCGCATGGCAGGGCGGGGATGTCGCGGGTCCGCGAAAACTACGGACGCAGATCACGCACGCCGTTCTTCAGGGCCATGAGCTGCCGCACTTCGGCGTCGGTGAGCGCGCGATCGAAGACCGCGAGATCGTCGAGATGGCCGACGTAGGCGGCACCAAGCACGAGCTGCGCGGCGTCGGGCGCCCAGGCAAAGGAGAGGTCCCAGTTCTCGATCGCGCCTTGGAGCTGACCGTTGAGCCAAAGCCGGCCGGCGGGTTTGGCCGACTTTGAGTTGACGTTCTCGAGGGTGAAGACGGCGTGCGTCCACGCCTCGCGCGAGAACGGCGCGCGCGCGACCTGCACCATTGGGCGTTTCTCAAACGGAATCGCACCCCAGCCGACATTCTGCGGATCCCAGATGTGCTGGAGCGGGCGGATCGCGAAGCGGAAGAATCGCGGCGTCTCGTCCTTGGACCATTCAAGGAAGATGAAGCCCTTTTTCCCATCGTCGCCCACGATCTGCACGGGGTCGCAGTAGCCGGGCTCGAGGTCCTTGTCGGGATCGAGGCGGAGCCAGACGGAGACGGTCGCGCTCCAGCTCGTGGCGCTGTAGCCGAGCACGCCGCCGTCCTTGAAGAGCGGGCGCGTGTTCCCCTTCTTCGGGAAATGCAGCGCGCCGCCGAATCGACCGGCGCCGGGCGCGAGCTTGAGCTCGTCATTGAGCGCCGCCGGGGCGAAGCCGGTGCGCGTGCGGATGTAGCAGGCCTTGTCGCCGCGCGAGAAATCGGCGTCGAGGCCCGTGTCGAAGGAGGCGTGCAACGTGAGCGCGCGCGCGAGCGCGGCGTGCGGGGGAGCCGAGGCGGCGAAGGCGGGTGCGGCGATGAGCGCGGCGATAAGGAAGGGTATTTTCATGGGCGCGGGGAAAATGCAGTTTAGCGTGGGGCGAGCTTGCCGACTTCGGCGGCGGAGAGCGCGCGGTCGAAGACGGCGACCTCGTCGAGGCGGCCTTCCCAATTGGCGTCGTTATCGCTGCGGCCGCCGAAGTGGAAAAGGTCCGACGCGGGCGCGCGCCCGACGGCGGCGCGCGTTTCGATCTCGAGCTGGCCGTTGAGGTAGACGCGCACGGTCGCTCCGTCGCGCACGAGCACGACGTGCTGCCACGTCCAGCGCGGGATCTCCGCCTTGCCGCCGACGACCGCTGCCGGATCGGCGCCGGCGAAGAACACGAGCCGGCCGGTGTGGCCCGACTGGCCGCCGACGCCGAGGTGATCGCCGTGCGCCGCGAGGCCGTGATCGGGGCCGCGGGAAAATGCCCAGCCGCTCACGGCGCGGCCCGCGGCGGGCATGCCGTTCCAGAGCCAGAGCGAGACGGTGTAGCGATCCGCGAGGCCGGCGAGGCGCGCGCGAAGGCGGCCGCCGGCGAAGTGCGGCGCGCGGTTCCTCTCCTCGGCGGAACAGAATTCGGCGGAGCGCGGGCCCTCGAGGTAGAAGGTGACGCCCGGCTCGTAGGCGGCGTCGCGGCCGCGGCCGGCGAGGTCGGCGGCGTGCGGGCCGGTGAATTCGTTGAGGCGCCAGTAGGCGAAGGGCTTCGTGTCGAGCAGGGCGCGCACAGCGGGGCCATCGGCGAGTTTCCACGGGCGGCGCGGCTGGCCGGCCACCTTCTCGAGCAGGCCGATGGCGGCCTCGGCGATCTTGGGCTCGGCCTGCACCTCGAGGCCGGCGGAGCGCGCGGCCCAGGTGTTGTAGCCGCCAAACGGATGCTGTTCGGGCGGCGGGATGTAGCCGTCGCCGCCGTTGGCGAGCTCGATGACCATCGTGTGGCGCAGCGGGCTCGCGGCCTTGATCTTCAGGCCGGTGACGGCGTAGGTCTCGTTGGGCGTGGTCGCGATCGCGATGTCGCCGAGGCGGAGCGCCTGCACGACGATCTCGGTGCGCTGCGCCTCGTGGAGGAGGATTTGCTCGCGGGCGTAGACCTCGGTGTTGGTCTTGGCGGGGCGGCCGGCCATTTCGCGCACGACGCGCTGCGCCCACTCGAGCCGCTGCTTGTCGGGCACGCGGTAGTCGAGCGTCATCCGCCGCTCGGCCATCGCGATATCGATGTCGCCGCGGTGGCGGATGCCGGCGAGCGCCTTGACGGCGAGATCCACGAGGCCCTCGGCGTATTGCTGGATGGTGGGCTTCGGGCGGTCTTTCTCGGGGATGCGGTAGTCGGTGCGGTAGATGTCGCCGCTGCAGCCGTGCGACATGATCCCGACAAACGGCGCCTTGCCCGCGGGCGCGGTGGCGGCGAGGCGGGTCTTCAGGCCCTCGGCAAACAGCCCGAAGTAGTCGGCGCTGATGTCGCTGTCGCTGAAGTAGTGCATCGAGAAATTCCCCAGCACGGCGAGCGGGCGGCCGTCGCGCGACTGGATGGAGATGAGCGTGAGATCGGGATCCTCGGGGCCGGCCTCGCCGGTGACGTCGTCGAGGTTGCGCGCGGCGTGCATGTTGGCGCGGAGGGTCAGGTTGCCGAAGGGATCCTCGGCGAGGCGGTCGGGGCGGCGGATCCACTGGCGCGTGGCGTTAAATGCGTCGGCGTCGGCCTTGGCCCAGCCGATTTGCGCGGGCTCGAGGTTCGCCTGCGCGGCGGCGATGGCCTCGACAAGTTTGGCCCGCAGGAACGGCACGTAGCGCGGATCGGCGTCGGTGCCGAGGCAGCCCATCGAGGCGGGCGCCGTGTGGGTGTGCGTGGCGGAAATCAAAATGCGATCGCGGGCGAGGCCGGTGCGCTGCGTCGCGAGGGCCTTGACCTCGTCGAGGAGCGGCCGGCCGATCATGCAGCTGTCGACGACGACGATCACGAGCTGCTCACGGCCGTCGGCCAGCGCGAGGGCGCGGGCGTGGACGCGGGTGTTCACCTTGTCGAGGGAGCGGCTGATCATGCCGCCGTTGACGAGCACGGGCAGCACCTCGGGAGTGACATCAACGACGGCGGCGCCGGCACGGAACTCGGCGCGGGCGGGGAGGGCGGCGAGGAGGGCGGCTGCGAGAAAAGTGATCGATTTCATGGGAAAGAGTGCTCAACGGCGCGGCGCCGTGAGCGTGGCGATGAGGTAGTCCTGCGTCGTCGCGTGTTTCACGCCGGGCGCACCGGGGTAGACGAGTTCGCAAGCGACGCCGTTGGCGCGGAGGTGCTCCTGCAGTTTCACGCCGAAGTTCGCCGTGTGCGTGGGATCCTTCTCCGGCTGGCCGAGCGCGGGTGGGGCGGAGTAGTAGAGATAGACCGGCGGGTCGTCGCGCGTGACAAGCGCGTAGGGCGAGTATTCGGCGATCCAGGGGAGGATGGTGCCGCGCTGGGCGAGGAAGTTGTCGAACTTGCCGAGGCCGAAGGCGTGGCCGCCGTAGGTGCTGTTGGGCGTCCAGTCTTTCATCTGCTGCGGATCGAGCGTGGTCTGCGCGCCGTTGACGGCCGCGGCGAGGAGGCGGGTCG
>JANOCA010000287.1:0-1978 GCA_031411915.1 Opitutaceae bacterium | reverse complement strand
CGTGGCGGCGTGTGCGCTGGCCATGGCGAGCAAGGAGACCGCGGCGTCGGCCCCGCTCCTCGTGCTGTTCTACGATCGCGCGTTCGTGAGCGGGACGTTTCGCGGCGCTTGGACCGGAAGGCGCGCGTATTACGTCGCGCTTGCCGCGACGTGGCTGATTTTGATTTGGCTCGTCGTGAGCACCGGTGGCCGAGGTGGCACAGCCGGTCTGGGGGCAGAAGCTTCGCCTTGGGCCTACGCCCTCACGCAATGCCACGCGATCGTCCGTTACGCCGGCCTGGCCGTCTGGCCGTATCCGTTGGTCTTCGACTATGGGCTCGGCACAGTGCGCGAACTGGGCGAAGTGCTCCCGCAGGCGCTGCTGATCGCTGGATTGATCGGCAGCGTGTTGGTGGCGCTGGTGCGCCGGCCGGTGCTCGGGTTTATCGGCGTGTGGTTCCTGCTGACGCTGGCACCCAGCTCGAGCTTCGTCCCGGTTGTCACGCAGACGATGGCGGAACACCGGGTTTACCTGCCGCTGGCCGCGCTGGTCGCGATGGCGGTCCTTTTTGCGCATCGCATGCTGGGCTCGCGCGCGAGCCGGTGGCTGGGCTGCGCCGCGGCGGCGTTGCTCGTCGGGACCAAGGCGCGCAATCACGACTACCGCGGCGAGGTCGCGATCTGGGGCGATGCCGCCGCCAAGCTCCCGGCAAATGCGCGGGCGCACAACAACCATGGCCAGGCGCTTTTCCGCGCCGGCGATGTCGCCGGCGCCGTCGCAGCCTACGGCCGTGCGCTGGTCCTGCAGCCGAGTTATCCGGAAACTCACTACAATCGTGGCGTGGCGCTCGCAAAGCTCGGCCGCCTGCCCGAGGCAATCTCGGCCTACGAGGCCGCGTTGCGCCTCGATCCGCGCTACCCGGAGGCGCACACCAACCTTGCCAACGCGCTCGTGCCGGCCGGCCGCCTGCCCGAGGCGATTGCGCACTACGAAGCCGCGATCGCCCGGAAGCCTGATTTTGCCGAGGCCCACAACAACCTCGGCAGCGCCTTGCTGCAGGCGGGCCGGGCGGCTGAGGCGGCCCTTCGGTTCGAACGCGCGCTGGCCTTGAAACCTGACTACGCCGAGGCGAGCTACAACTTGGGCAACGCGCGCGCCGGCGCCGGCGCGATGACGGAGGCGCTGGGCCACTACGACCGTGCGCTCGCGATCCGGCCGGACTACGCTGAGGCGCATGTCAACGCGGGCAATGCGCTCCTCGAACTGGGCCGCGCGGAGGATGCCCTCGGGCGCTATGAGAAAGCCGTCGCGCTGAATCCGCGTCTGGCGGACGCCCACTTCAATCTCGCGTCAGTGCGCCTCGAGCAGGAACGCTGGGCCGAGGCGGCCGCCTCGCTTGAGACCGTGCTGCAACTTGATTCGGGATACGTGCGGGCACACCGGGCGCTGGGGTTTGCTCTGGCCGCCTCGGGGCGCGCCGCCGAGGCCGGGCTTCACTACGAACGCTATCTGCGCGCGGTGCCGGACGACACCCAGGCGCGAGCGGAGCTTGGCCGGCTGCGGTCGACCGCGCCGCGCTGAATCGGCGTATCCGGCGACGAGATGCGGTCGCCCATGTCGGCGGCTTGGGTCCGGCTGGACAGCGCGCTCGGACGGGTATTTCGGTCTGCGAAACCGTGGGTTTCAGAGCAGAAAATACCCTCGGACATCTTCGGCGGGTGATTTCTCCCTCGGGGTCATTTCCGGGTCTTTCGCGCAAGCCAAATTTGGCTGAAAAAATAGCCGACGATTTGGGCATAAAATATTTGACGGTGCATCCGTCATCCCATCGGTTGTGGTCCCTGCGGGGAGTGACCACATCCTGTTGTGGTCAGTAACCCGTGGATAACTGGTAACAAGTTTGATTCGCTAAACGCTTTTTCCGCCCAAAAAAGCCCAGTCTTTCCCGCCTTTTATCTCCTTCCCGGTCCTCTTTCCCCTCTCTCTCTCTCTCTCTCT
>JANOCA010000286.1:0-20360 GCA_031411915.1 Opitutaceae bacterium | reverse complement strand
GGCTTCGCGCCGCCGAGCGCCTGCTCGATGTTCTTCAGGAGGTCGGCCACGTTGCTCGCGATGATCTTCGTCTCGTAGTTGAAGACCGGCGCATCGATGATGACCTCGTTGATGATGATGTGGTCGCTGGTGAGGGAAGAGGGGACGACGTCGATGTGGACTTTGCCGAGGGAGGCCAGGGCGTTTTCACTCCAGCCCTTGGGGTTGCCGATGACGAGGTTGTTGAGTGTGCCGACGCCGCTGAACGGTGAAATTTTCGCGCTCTCAAGCGTGAGCTTCGTCTGCGTGAGCTGCGGGCCGTATTTGTTCACTCCGGCGGTCACGATCTCGCCAAGGTGCATCGACACATAAACGACGGCCGCGATGCCGAGGACGGCGAGGAGGCCGAGGACGATGAGAAGTTTTTTCATGAAGCGCGAAGCTAGGGGCGGCCACCGGCGACGCAAGGCCGCAGGCTTTTCGCTTGTCAGGATCGCAGGCGGTCCGACGCTCTCGCGCGAAGCACCCTTCGCATTACCCATGGCCCAAGCCTACACCGAAGCCTCCATCAAGACCCTCAGTTCGCTCGAGCACATCCGGCTCCGGCCCGGCATGTATATCGGCCGCCTCGGCAACGGCTCGCACGCGGAGGACGGCATCTACGTCCTGCTCAAGGAGACGATCGACAACTGCATCGACGAATTCACGATGGGCCACGGCAAGAAGATCGAGGTCGAGCTGCACGAGCGCATGCTGCGCGTGCGCGACTACGGCCGCGGCATCCCGCTCGGCAAGCTGATCGACTGTGTCTCGATCATCAACACGGGCGCAAAATACGACAGCGAGACGTTCCAAAAATCCGTCGGCCTCAACGGCGTCGGCCAGAAGGCGGTCAACGCCCTCGCGTTCGAGTATCGCGCGCAGGCGTTCCGCGACGGACAGACGAAACTCGTCGAGTTCGAGAAGGGAAAGCTGAAGAAGGACCACAAGATCGCGAAGAGCGACGAGCGCGCCGGCACGCTGGTGGAGTTCACGCCCGACGAGGCGCTCTTCGGGAAGGATTTCCGGTTCCGCGCGGAGTTCATCGAGGACATGCTCTGGAACTACGCCTTCCTCAACCGCGGGCTCACGCTCACCTTCAACGGCAAGGCCTTCCGCTCGGAGAACGGCCTCAAGGACCTCCTCCAGAAAAATCTCAGCGGCGAGCCGCTCTACCCGATCATCCACCTCGAGGGCGACGACATCGAGGTGGCCTTCACCCACGGCGCGCACTACGGCGAGGAGTATTACTCGTTCGTCAACGGCCAGCACACGACGATGGGCGGCACGCACCTCGCGGCGTTTCGCGAGGCGCTGGTCGAGACCGTGCGCAATTTTTTCAAGAAGGACTACGACGCGGCCGACATCCGCCAGTCGATCGACGCCGCGGTGTCGGTGCGCGTGATGGAGCCGGTTTTCGAGTCGCAGACCAAGACCAAGCTCGGCTCCGCGAACGTCGGTCCCAACGGCCCGAGCCTGAAGGAATTTGTCGGCAAGTTCATGCAGCAGTCGCTCGACGTGTATCTCCACAAGAACAAGGAGACCGCCGAGGCGATGAAGCGGAAGATCGAGGAGAGCGAGATCGAGCGCAAGGAGCTCGCCGGCATCCGCAACATCGCGCGCGAGCGCGCCAAGAAGGCCTCGCTCCACAACAAGAAGCTTCGCGACTGCCGCCTCCACCTCGGCGACCGCAACGAGCGCGCCGAGCAGAGCACGCTCTTCATCGTCGAGGGCGACAGCGCCGCCGGCTCGCTCACCGCCACGCGCGACGTGCAGACGCAGGCGGTGTTCGCCCTGAAGGGAAAGCCGCTCAACACCTACGGCCTCTCGAAGAAAGTGATCTACGAGAACGAGGAGTTCCACCTCCTCCAGTCCGCGCTCAACATCGAGGAGGGCATGGACGGCCTCCGCTACAACAAGATCGTGATCGCCACCGATGCCGACGTGGACGGCATGCACATCCGTCTGCTGCTGATCTCGTTTTTCCTGCAGTTCTTCCCGGACCTCATCCGCAACGGCCACCTCTACATCCTCGAGACGCCGCTCTTCCGCGTGCGCAACAAGAAGGAGACCATCTACTGCTACTCCGAGGAGGAGAAGCAGGCCGCGATGCTGAAGCTCCGCGCCGGCCACGAGATCACGCGATTCAAGGGCCTCGGCGAAATCTCCGCGGGCGAGTTCAAGGACTTCATCGGCGAGAACATCCGCCTCGAGCCCGTGAGCCTGAACCACCTCCACAATAGCGACGAACTCCTGGGCTTCTTCATGGGCAAGAACACCCCGGAACGACAGGACTTCATCATCGGGAATCTGAAGGTGGAGAAGGATTTGGTGGAAGTTTAGCCGATATTATCTGTGCGTTATAATTGGGATAATAGTCCCTAAACCATTCTTTTAAAATAGGATAATAGGTTGACTATTTGTGCGTTTGACCGTGCGGTAAGGTGGTCATGCCACGGCTACGTCAACTCGATCCTGCCGCGCTCACGCTGCGCCTCCAAGCGGCGGGGCCGCTCACTGCGCAAGCCATGGCGGAGGCCGCCGGCGTCGATCGATCGCGAGTATCCCGGGCTCTGACTGGTTTAGGCGCACCAATCGTGCGGCTCGGCAACACCCGTGGGGCGCGCTACGCGTTGCGCAGAAACGTGCGGGGGATCGGCGACACGTTTCCGATTAGGCGAATTGACGAGAATGGGCGTGCGCGGGATTGGGCGGAATTAACGGCGCTGCACGGAGGTTGGCGCGTTGAATGGCGCAACGCGGCGACTGTGCCGGCGTGGTCAGACGAGATTTTCGGCTTGGGTGGGTGGAGCGAGGGTTTCCCGTTTTTCCTGAGCGACCTGAGGCCACAGGGTTACCTCGGGCGCGCGATCGGACGAGCGCTCGCCGCGAGGCTCGGGCTACCGCCTGACCCGCGTGATTGGAGCGACGATCACACTATGGTCTTTCTTCAAGCCGAGGGCGACGATCTGCCGGGCAACGTGATTGTGGGGGATCAGCCGCTGCGGCGCGTGCAACAGCGATGGCTGGAGACAGACATTCATTTGCTCGGTGAGCAGGAGCGGGCGGAGCGGTATCCCGCGCTCGCTGAGACCGCGCTGACGCCGGGTCGCGGCGGATCCTCTGTGGAAGGCGAGCAGCCAAAGTTTCTCGTCACGATCGGGACAACTGCGAATCCGTCGCCCGTGCTGGTGAAGTTCACCGACCTGCTCTCCACACCAACCGGCCGGCGCTGGGCCGATTTGCTCGCGGCCGAGGCCCACGCGCAGGCCGTGTTGCGTGAGCGTGGCGAATCCGCCGGCGTGTCGCGCACGCTCGATGCAGGCGGCCGGCGCTTCCACGAGATGGCCCGCTTCGATCGGAGCGGGGCGCGCGGCCGCGCGGGCGTGGTGACACTGCGGTCGCTGCACGACGCCTTGCCGAGCGCGAGTGACGCCACACTTTGGCCGCAGGCCGCCCGCCAATTGCTGAGCCTCGGCCTGATCGATGCCGCAGCGGAGCGCTCGATCCGGTTTCGCCATGCCTTCGGCGGCTTGATCGGGAATTCTGACATGCATTTCGGGAATCTGGCGTTCCTCCTTGGCGACTCGACGCCGCTGCGCGTGGCGCCGAGCTACGACATGCTGCCCATGCTGTGGGCGCCGACCGCGGGCCACGCGACGCCGAGCCCGCTATTCTCACCGGTGCCGCCGCTGCCGGAGGAAACGGCCCTGTGGCGCGAAGCGACTGGCTGTGCGCTCGATTTCTGGCGCCGAGTGGCTGCGGACGATGCGGTGTCGCCGGAATTCCGGGGGATCGCGGGACGTGCAGGCGAACAAGTGCAACGCATGCGGGAGGCGTTTGCGTGAGAACCATGCGCGGGCCCGCGACGATCCTTGCGCTTGCTGCGCTGCTCCTCGCCGGCTGCATCTCGACGCCGGCGCCGCGCGTCTCGCTCGCGGGCATTCCGCCGGAGCGCGTGGCGCAGGCGCAGGCGAATCTCGCAGTGTTCGAGCGCGCGTGGGCGCTCGTCGCCGATCGGCATTACGATCCGAAGCTGAGCGGGATCGACTGGAAGGCGGCGGGGGAGAAATTCGGCGCGCAGGCCGCCGCGGCGAAGGACGAGGCGGCGCTCTATGCCGTCCTCAAAGCCATGCTCGATCCGCTCGACGACAGCCACACGCACGCCATCGCGCCGACCCAGGCGCGCGAGCGGCGCACGCAACAGCGGGCGCGCACCGGCTTTGGCATGACGCGGCTCGAGGGCCGCTGGGTCGTAAACGAAGTCCTTCTCGGCAGCCCGGCGGCGGAGGCCGGCGTGCAGGTCGGCTGGATCGCGGTGTCGCGCAACGGCGAGCGGCTGGGCGAGCGCACGCGCTTCAATGCAAAGGAGGGCGAGACGCTCGAGTGGGTGTTTCTCGATGCGCAGGATCGCGAGGTGCGCGTGAACGCCGTGGCGCGGATGCTCCCAACTGCGCCGCGGCAGGAGGCTCGGGCGCTCGAGGGCGGCTTCGTCTATCTGCGATTCGACGAGTTCGACGGGCCGGATCGGCGCTGGCTGGGACGGGAGCTGAAGAAACACATCGCCGCGCCTGGCGTGGTGATCGACCTGCGGCGCAATCCGGGCGGGGAGACATTTTCCCTCGGCATCACGATCGGCGAATTCTTCGGGCGCAGCGTGGATTGCGGCACGTTCATCACCCGGGGCGGCGACCGAAGCGTGAAGTGGTCCTGGCAGCTCGGCTCGGCCAAATACGCGGGAAAGGTCGCCGTGCTCGTCGATGGCGTGACGGGCAGCGCGGCGGAGATTTTTTCCGCGGTGCTCCAGGATCACGGGCGCGCGACAATCGTCGGCCGCAAGACGGCGGGCGCGGTGCTCGCGAGCCGTTTCTACCGGCTGCCCGACGGCGGCGAGCTGCAGCTTAGCCGCGAGGACTACATCGCGCCGAAGGGCCGCCGCATCGAGGGCAAGGGCGTCGAGCCGGATGTGAAGGTCGAGCGGACGCTGGCGGATCTTCGCGCCGGCCGGGACTCGGACCTCGAGGCGGCGCTGCGCGTGTTGCGCGGGCCATGAATCGCACGCGAATCAGCGTGGTGGATTCGCACCGGCGGCGTTGAGGGCGGCTTGAAATGGCGCGAGGTGGGTGCGGAGCCCGGCGAGTTCGGCGGCGGAAGGCTGCTCGGGATCTGTGGCCGCGGGCGGCGGGCCGTGGCGGTCGAGGCAGCGGACAAGAATCGCGGCGGCCTGGTCCTCGGCGAGCGTGCCGCCGTGAAGAAACCCGGGGTGCGGGTCGACGGCGGCGGTCGCGGCGGGGGCGAGTTTGACCACGGCGAGGCCGCTGAACACGAGCCGGCGCAGGGCGCGCTCGCCGCCGGAGCGGAGGAGGCCGTGGCGGTCGCAGACCGCGACGAGCCCGGCGGCGCGGTGGGCCTGCTGGAGCCGGGCGGCCTCGAGGAAGACAGCGAACTCGCCGGCGCCGTCGCGGACAGGATCGCCGGGACTCCACGCGGCGCTGCGCAGAACGGCGACGCGGGCAATGGGTGCGGGGCCGGCGAAGAGCGAGACGGTGGCGAGGCTCAAAGCGATGAGACCGAGGAGAGCGGATCGCGGCATGGAGACGGCGGAAGCAGTCGCGATGCCGGCGGCCGGATGTTGGGGCGCCTATGAAAAGAACAGTGCCGACCGCCAGGACGAGTGAACGTGATGCATGGCGCACCGCGCGTGGCGCAAAAAAAAGGCCGGCTCCTGGAGCCGGCCTTTGCGGGATGGGCGAATGAAGCGGGGCGGAAGGGGCCCCGGTGCGGCGGCGCTTACGACCGCGGCACGGTGCGGTCGGCGGCGTTGAGGGCGGCGCGGAGTTCGCTGCGCACGGACTCGGGCTGGCGGTCGAGCTGGGTGCGGCAGATCTCGAGCACGCGCGGGTGGGCGGCCGCGTTTTGGGCCAGGGCCATGCGGGCGGCGGAGTGCAGGCGCGGGTCGTTGAGGCCGAAACCGTCGAGGATGGCGACGATGTGGCGCTCGTGGCCGGTGGCGAGGAAGGCGCCCCAACGAAGGCGCATCGACGACGGCGACTGGACGGAGGTCTCGGCGATGACCTGCGGAGGAAGGGCGGCGAGGCGCTCGACCTCGGCGCGGACCGGCGACCCGGCGGCGGCGCTGCGGAGGTGGTTGTTGCCGACCGGGTGGCCGGACTGCCAGACGGCGGCGGCGAGCAGACGCTGTTCGCGGGCGGGCAGATGGGAAAGCGCCTGCAGCCAGCCGTCGACGCGGTCCGGATGCTGGGCGAAGACGGCGCCGAGGAAGCCGATGGCCACGGCGACGTTTTCGCTGCGGGCGAAGTAGCCTTCGCGGCTCAGGCGTTCGACCGCGCGCGGCAGTTCCGCCGGTTGCGGGTTGAGGTAGTAGGATTCGAGCCAAGCTTGGGCCGTGATTTCGGCCCGGAGAGCGGCGGAGGAGGCGAGCGCGAACGCGGCCAGGGAGATGCGGAGCAGGGTTTTCATGTCGGACGTGTTTTGGGAAGCCTTCGGTGATCTGGTTGTGCGGGGGGGCGACCGCCGGGTGCACTGAAGGTAAGTTCGGCACGTCCTTCGTCGAGTGCGCTATGGCTGAAATCTTTTCATCGCCGTGCGCGGCGGGATGTGCGCGACGCGGGGGTAAAATGCGTTGAGTCAGCCGCAGCGCCGGCAACGGCCCCGGCGCCCGAGCGAGTTCATGATTGCAGCTGGAGTCAGACGATTGGCGAAGTTCGCCCCCGCATGCCCCATGGCTGGCTCGGGCGCCGTGTTTGCCGCCGGGGCGAGCGCGCGCGGTTGGGCGGGAGGCGCCGGTTCAGCCCGTGGCGGGGACGTGGGCGGGAGCGGCCGCCGCGGCCGACGAGCGGCGGCGGAGGCGGCCGGTGAGGCGCTCCATGTAGAGGTAGAAGACCGGGGTGATGTAAAGGGTGAGAATCTGCGAGACGAGCAGGCCGCCGACGACGGCGATGCCGAGCGAGCGGCGGGCTTCGGCGCCGCCGCCCATGCCAAGGGCGATGGGCAAGGTGCCGGCGAGGGCGGCGAGGGTCGTCATCATGATCGGGCGGAACCGCACGACGCAGGCCTCGTAGATCGCGACCTCGGCGGACTGGTGGCGGAGGCGTTTCGCCTCGAGGGCGAAGTCGATCATCATGATCGCGTTCTTCTTCACGATGCCGATGAGCAGAATGAGGCCGACGTAGCCATAGATGTTCAGCTCCTCGCCGCAGAGCAGCAGCGTGACCAAGGCGCCGAAGCTCGCGGACGGGAGCCCGGAGAGGATCGTGATCGGGTGGATGAAGTCCTCATAGAGAATGCCGAGCACGAGATAGATCACGAGGACGGCGACGAGGAGGAGGGCGCCGAGACCGTTGAGGGAGTTGGTGAACGCGGCGGCGGTGCCCTGGAAGGAGGCGTTGACCGTGGCCGGCAGGGTGGTGCGGGCGAGTTCGGTGATGCCGTCGGTCACGGTGCTGAGCGAAACGCCGGGCTCGAGGCTGAAGGAAAGGGTGACGGCGGGGAGCTGACCGAGATGGCTGACGGTGAGCGGGCCGACGGAGGTGCGCGCGGTGGTGACGGCGTCGAGCGGGACGAGTTTGCCGGCGTTGTTGCGCAGGTGGAGCAGCGCGAGCGCGCGCGGGTCCTGCTGAAACTCCTCCGCGAGTTTGAGGATGACGAAGTATTGGTTGGTGGAGGTGTAAATGGTGGAGACCTGCCGCGAGCCGAAAGCGCTGTAGAGCGCGTCCTCGATCTGCAGGACCGTGAGCCCGAGGCTGGCGGCGCGGTCGCGGTCGATGTCGATCATGAGCTGCGGGCTCGTGATCAGGAGATCGGTGGAGAGGTCGCCGATGCCGGGGACGCTGCGCATCTTTTCCTGAAACTCGGGGGCGACGCGGTAGAGTTCCTGCAGGTCGGCGCCGTAGAGGGTGAACTGGTAGTTGGACGATGATTGGCGACCGCCGATGCGGATCGCGGGCGGGACCTGCGGGAAGGCGCGGATGCCGGGGACCGTGGCGAACTCGGCGCGGAGCAGCTGGGCGACGCGCTCGGCGGAGGGGCGTTGGGCGCGGTCGACGAGGCGGATGGTGAAGCGGCCGGTGTTGTTGGCGCCGCCGCCGCCGGTGCTGGTGGGGCCGATGGAGACGGTGAAGACGTCCACGTAGGGGTTGGCGGAGAGGACCCCGGTGGCGGCGCGGGCGTAGTCGCGCATCGCCTCGAACGACGTGTCCTGCGCGGTCTCGATCGTGCAGCTGAGCACGCCGGTGTCGTCGGTCGGGATGAAGCCCTTTGGGATGCGGACGATGAGCCAGCCGGTGAGCACGACCATGAGCGCGGCGACGACCATGACGGCGAGCCGGAAGCGCAACGCGAGGCGCAGGGTGTTTTCGTAAAGGCGAAGCGAGCCGGCGTAGATCCGCTCGGTGAAGGTGAAGAAGCGGCCGGGTTTCGCGGCGTGGGCGCCGGGTTTGAGAAACCGGCTGCAGAGCATCGGCGTGAGCGTGAGCGAGATGAAGCCGGAGACGAGGATCGCGGCGCTGATGGTGACGGCGAATTCGTGGAGCAGCCGGCCGAGCACGCCGTCCATGAAGAACACGGGGATGAACACCGCGACGAGCGAGAGCGTCATCGAGATGATGGTGAACCCGATCTCGCGCGAGCCATCGAGGGCGGCCTGGTGGACGGGTTTGCCGAGCTCGATGTGGCGGATGATGTTTTCGAGCATCACGATCGCATCGTCGACGACGAAGCCCACCGAGAGCGTGAGGGCGAGCAGCGAGAGGTTGTCGATGCTGTGGCCGCCGAGATGCATCACGATGAACGTGCCGAGGATCGCGATCGGCATGGCGATGCTCGGGATGATCGTGGCGGTGAGGGTGCGCAGGAAGAGAAAGATCACCAGCACCACGAGAACGATCGCGAGCCCGAGGGTGAACTTCACCTCGGCGACAGACTCGCGGATCGTGCGCGAGCGGTCGACGACGATGTCGAGGTTGACGGAGGCGGGCAGCTGCTCGCGGAACGAGGGCAGGAGCGCCTTCACGGCGTCGACGACCTCGATGGCGTTGGTGCCCGGCTGGCGGCGGACCTGGAGATTGATCGCGCGGTCGTGGTTGAACCAGCCGGCGGATTTGTCGCTCTGCACGCTGTCGATGACCTCGCCGAGATCGGCGAGGCGGACGGGGGCGCCGTTGCGGTAGGCGACGACGACGCGGCGGAAGGCCTCGGCGTTGCGCAACTGGCCGGACGCCTGGAGCGTGACGGTCTTGTAGCGGCCGTCGAAGGTGCCGGCGGGGAGGTTGACGTTGCTGGAGGCGAGGGCGGCGCGGACCTCGTCGATGCCGATGCCGCGGGCGGCGAGGGCGCGGGGATCAAGGAGGACGCGGACGGCGTATTTCTGGGAGCCGGTGACCTGGACCTGGGCGACGCCGTTGATGCTGGAGATGCGCTGGGCGAGAAGCGTCTGGGCGTATTCGTCGACCTCGGATAGCGGCAGCGTGGCGGAGTTGAGGGAGAGCTGGATGACGGGTTCGTCGGCGGGATTGGATTTCCGCAGCGACGGGGGTGACGGCATGTCCTGCGGCAGGCGGCGCTGGATGGCGGAGATGGCGGCCTGGACGTCCTGGGCGGCGGCGTCGATCGAGCGGCCGAGGTCGAACTGGAGTGTGATCTGTGTCGTGCCCTGCGAGCTGGTCGACGTCATCGAGTCGATGCCGGCGATGCTGGAGAACTCCTGTTCGAGCGGCGTGGCGACGGTGGCGGCCATGGTCTCGGGGCTGGCGCCGGGGAGATTGGCCGTGACGGTGATGGTCGGGAAGTCGACGTTGGGCAGGTCGTTGACCGGCAGGGCGCGGTAGGACATCGCGCCGAAGAGGCTGAGGCCGAGGGTGACCAACGTGGTCATCACCGGCCGGCGGATGAAGAGCTCGGGGATGTTCACTCCGATTTGCGTTTCTTGCGTTCGGACGTGGCGCCGGCCGCGGGAGCGGCGGCGGCGAGTCTCACCTCGACGGGGCGGCCGGGCTGGACGCGGAGCTGACCGTCGACGATGACCGACTCGCCGGCGGCGAGGCCCCGGGCGATGACGGCTTCGAGACCGTGCGTGCGTTCGACGACGACGGGGCGGAGCTCGGCGTTCTTTTCGGCGGTGACGACGAAGACCTGCGGGCCCTTCTGTGTGTTCTGCAGCGCAGCGACGGGCACGACGAGACCCTCGGGGGCGGCGAGGTTGATGCGCAGATTGGCGAACTGACCGGGCCAGAGGCGGTGGTCGGCGTTGGGAAAGGTGGCTTTGAGTTTCACCGTGCCCGTGGCGGGATCGACGGCGTTGTCGATGAAGGTGAGTTCGCCGGTGACAGCCTTGTCGGGCTGGCCGTGCGGCGTGGCGGTGACGGTGATCGGGCCGGCGGCGCGGTAGCGCGCGAGCGTGGCGAGGTGCTGCGACGGGACGCCGAAGGCAACGTAGATGGGGTCGAGCTGGTTGATGACGACGAGGGCGGTGGTGGCGTCGCTGGCGCGGACGAGATCGCCCATGCGGGCGCCGAGACTGCCGGTGCGGCCGGTGAGCGGCGCGCGGAGGGTGCAGTAATCGACCTGGAGGCGGGCGCCGGCGAGGGCGCTCTCGGCGGCGGCGAGCTGTGCGGCGAGGGTGCGCTCGGTGGCCTGGCTGTTCTGGAGCTGTTCCTGCGAGACGAAGGAGGCGGTGCTGAGCGCGCGGTAGCGGGCGAGCTGGGCGCGGGCGTTTCCGAGCTGGGCCGTGAAGCGCTGCACCTCGGCTTCGGCGGTCTGGACGGCCTGGCGGAACGGACGCGAATCCAGTTCGAATAGGACATCGCCCGCCTGCACGTCCTGGCCTTCGCGGAAATGGATCTTCAGCGCGGTGCCGGTGATCTGGGAGCGGACGGAGGCGGCGAGGAGCGGCTCGACGCTGCCCACGGCCTCGAGCGTGAGCTGCACGATCTTGCGTTCGGCGGTGCCGACGACGACGGGCGGCACGCCGCCGGGACCGCGGCGACCGCCACCGGAGGAGGCCTTTGTTTTCTCGGCGCAGCCAGTGCCGACGACGAGCACGAGCGCGGCGGCGAGCGCGGAGACGGAAACGAACGAACGGGGCATGAGGCGGGAGCGGGGCGGTGGCGGGCCGCCGACGGACAAGGCGCGAACGGCGGGTGCGGGGAGGAACGTCCGCCCGTAGTGGGCGCGGGCGGACGGTGAACGCGGAGGCGCGCGGTTACTGCGCGCCGGCCGCGGCGGCGGTGAGCGCGGGCGTGGAGCCCGGCGGCTTCCGGTGCTTGGTGGCCTGCTCGTAGGCGTAGGCGAGCTTGATGAGCTCGGCGTCGCTGTAGGGCAGACCGAGGAAGGCGAGGCCGGCGGGAGTGCCGTCGACGGTGAAGCCCATCGGCACCGTGATCGTCGGCGTGTAGATGAGAAACGTGTTCAAGGACACGACGCCGCCGTTGCTCTTGTAGGGCGGAGTGGTGGCTTCCGCGATGAGCGTGGGCTGGTGCTCGACGGCCTTGTAGGCGAGGGCGGTGACCTTGGCGTCGGCCATGGCCTTCGCCATGTTTTGCAGCAGCTGCTCGCGGGCGCGGATGCCTTCGAGGATGCGCGCGGGATCGGCCTGGCGGGCGCCGCCGGAGCGGCCGCTGCCGCCGGAGTAACCCACACCGGCCGCGGCGGCGCTCTCGGGGTGCGCGGCGCGATAGTTGGCGACGGTGGTCTTGAAACTGGTCGCCATCGCGGGATGCGCGTCGATGTCGGCCTGGTTCTTGAACTGTGAATTGGGATTGCGGGCGAGGTAGACGCTGAGCGCCTCGGCGGTGAGCGCGGGGTCGCCCCCGCGTTTTGCCTGCAGGGCGACGCGATCGGGGATGGTGACATCGACGAGCGTGGCGCCGGCGGCCTGGAGATCCGCGAGGGCTTTCTGGAAGAGAGCGTCGACCTTCTTGAAATCTTCGGAGTCGGGACGGGAACCGCTGCCGATCGCCTCGCGGATGACGCCGATGCGGGCGCCCTTGAGGGCGCCTTTGTCGAGGGAGGACGTGTAGGTCTTCGGCGTGTGCTGGAGGCCGAAGGCGGTGATCGGATCCTCGGGATCGTAGCCGACCATGATGTCCATGAGCTTCGCGAGGTCGGTGACGGTGCGCGTCATCGGTCCCATCTGCGCGGTGGGCACGGGGTGTCCGTCCCACATGCCGGTGCGGCTGATGAGGCCGGGCGTGGCGCGCATGCCGGCGAGGGCGCCCCAGGCGGCGGGGCGTTTGAGCGAAGAGCTGGTTTCCTCGCCGAGCGAGAGGATGCCGAAATTGGCCGCGAGCGCGCCGCCGGCGCCGCCCGAGGAGCCGCCGACGGTGCGGTCGAGGGCGTAAGGATTGCGCGAGTTGCCGGTGAGGGCGCTGTAGGTGTCGCCCCCGGCGAATTCGCTGAGCGTGGTCTTCGCCAGAATGATGGCGCCGGCCGCGCGGAGCTTGGCGACGACGAACGAATCGAGCGGCGTGACGTAATCCTTGAAGACAACGGTGCCCTGCGTGGTGGCCATGCCGGCGACATCGATCTCGTCCTTCACGAGGACGGGGATGCCGTGCAGCGGGCCGACGAGTTTGCCGGTCTTGGCGAACTCGGCGTCGAGTTTGTCCGCATCGGCGAGCGCGGCGGGATTGACGGAGACGATGCAGCGGATCGCGGGGCCCTTGAGATCGTAGGCGGCGATGCGGTCGAGGTAGGCCTGCGTGAGCTGGCGCGCGGTGAAGCGCTTGGCTTTGAACGCGGCGTGGGCGTCGGCGACGGTCAGCTCAAGCACATCGACGGCCGGCGCGGCGGGCAGGGTGGAGGCGGTGAAGGCGGCGACGGCGGCGGCACACGCGAGCGTGGCGGCGGTGCGCCGAAAGGCGCGGGAGGGAAACGAGGTGGTGAGCATAGTGGAAGGGTGGGCCGGGAGATCAGCGGGAGACGGCGGCGACCGCGGCGGGCCGCGGCTGGTAATCGAACTTCTCGCCGGGGAGCGGCGGCGTGGTGGGCGGCAGCTGGTGGACCTTTGCGAGCTGCTCGAAGGCGTAGGCGAGGGCGAAGAGCGTGGGCTCGCTGAAGGGGCGGCCGAGGATCTCGAGCGCGATGGGGCCGTTTTCCTTGGCGGTGTAGCCGGCGGGCACGAGCACGGCGGGCAGACCGGTGACGGAGCTGAACGGGTTGTCGCGCTCGTTGCTGCGCTCGGAGATGTGCGGCTCGGGCGGGAGCGTCTTGAACGGATAGACGAGCGCATCGAGCCGGTAGCGGTCCATGAGCGCGACGGCGGCGTCGCGGAGCGTTTCCTGCGTGTCGCGGCGCGCGAGGTAGTCGGGGTGGTGCATGAGCGAGCTGAACTCGCGGTAGCCTTTCACGATGCTCGGCTTCACGAGGTCGCCGCCCTTGGCGAGGAGCTCGTCCATGTTGCGGATCGGCGCCTGCGGCCCGAGGCGGCGGAAATAGAGTTCGTAGGAGAACTGGGCCTCGTAGTAGTTGGTGCGCGTCTCGGCGAGGAGCGGGAAGAGATCTAGGCCGGTGGAGACGGGTTCGACGATCACGGCGCCGGCCTCTCTCATCGCGGCAATAGCCTTGGCGACGAGGGCGAGACCCTCGGCGTGGGCGGGGCCGGAGCGGAAGAGATCGCGGAAGACGCCGATCCGGGCGCCGCGGAGTGCGTCTTTCTTCAGGAACGTGGTGTAGGAGGCGCCGGGCGTGCGACCGGGGGAGTTGATGGTGAGGAGGTCCTCGGCGTCGAAGCCCGCGACGATATCGGTGACGACGGCAACGTCGTAAACCGAACGACCCATCGGGCCGCAGCGCTCCTGGGCGAACGACGTCATTGTCTGCCCGGTGCGCGGGATGAGTCCACGCGTGGGGGCGAGGCCGACGAGGGAGTTGTTCGACGTGGGATTGCGGATGGAGACACCGGTCTCGCTGCCGAGGCCGACCTGGGCGAAGGCGGCGGCGAGGGCGGCGCCGGTGCCCCCGCTGGAGCCGCCAGGGGTGAGCTCGAGGTTGTAGGGATTGAGCGTGCGGCCGAGGACGGTGCTCTGGTCGCCGCGCTTGGGTGTGCCGAACCAGTCGCTCATGTTGACCTTGGCGAGGATGATGGCGCCGGCGTCGCGGAGCCGTTTAACGACGGTGGCGTCGTGAAGCGGCTGCGAGTTTTTCATCGGCAGGAAGCCGGCCGAGGTCGGCAGGTCCTTCGTGTCGAAGAGATCCTTGAGCACGACGGGCACGCCGTGGAGCGGGGAGCGCGGGCCCTTGGCCTTGCGCTCGGCGTCGAGGACGCGGGCGGTCTCGAGTGCCTGCGCGTTGAGGGTGATGACCGAGTTGATGCGCGGTCCGGCCTGGTCGTAGGCGGCGATGCGCGCGAGGTAGAGCGAGACGAGTTTTTCCGAGGTGAGGGCCCCGGCATCCATCGCGGCGTTGATGTCCGCGAGGGTGGCAGTCTGGAGATCGAAGGTCGCGCCGCGGGCGGCGGCGGTGAGGAAGGCGGTGGCGAGGGCGGCGGCCTTAGCGAGCTTGGGCAAGGCGGGCATCGGAGGTCTGGTAGGTGAAGGATTCGCCGGGGAGGGCGGGCGTGGTGGCGGGATTCTTGCGGCGCTTCGTCGCCTGCTCGTAGGCATGCGCGAGCTTGAGGAGTTCGAGGTCGCTGTTGGCGCGGCCGAGGAACTGGAGCGCGATCGGAAAGTTGTTCGACGGCACGTAGCCGCTCGGCACGACCACGGCGGGGAGGCCGGTCGTGGAGGTGAGGTTGTTGAGGCCGGGGCGGTCGCCGTAACTGCCGCCGCGCCGCTCGCCGGAGCCGCTGCGTGCGGAATCGCGCTGCGCGACCACGAGCGTGAACGGTTGCACGAAGGCATCGAGTTTGAACCGGTCCTGCAACTCGGCGACGAGGTCGATATACATCCGGCGGGCGGCGTAGCGCGCGAGGTAGTCGGGGCTCTGGTGCGGCGGCGGGAGCTCGGCGGCGGTGAGCATGGCGGCGCCGAATTTGTCTTTGCCGACCTTGGCGATCATTTCGGCGGTGGACTTGAACGGCGCGGCGGCGCCGAGGCGGGCGAGGTAGGCGTCGGTGAACGCGAACTTCTCATATTCAGCGGTGCGGCCGCGGCCCTGGCCGGTGTCGGTGGCGATGTTCGGATTACCGGTGAGAATCGGGTCGACGACGTAGGCGCCGGCGGCGCGGAGATCGGCGACGGCCTGCTCGAAGATGGCGCGGGCCTCGGCAAACTCCGGGCCGGCAGGGATCATCTCGCGGAGGACGCCGAGGCGTTTGCCCTTGAGCGAGGCGTCCTTGAGTTCCTGCGACCAGTCGCCCTGCGGGAAGTAGCCCATGGGCGCGAAGGTGGTGAAGTCCTCGGCGTCCCAGCCGGCGATGATGGAGAAGAAGGCGGCGACGTCGTAGACGCTGCGCGCCATCGGGCCGGGCCGGTCCTGCGTGGCGCCGCGCGGCACGATGCCGGCGCGGCTGATCATGCCGTAGCTGCCGACCATGCCGACGACGGAGCAGTTGGACGACGGGCTCTGGACGGAGACGCTGGTGTCGGTGCCGACGGCGAGCGTGGCGAAGGTGGAGGCCAGCGCGACGCCGGAGCCGTTGCTGGAGCCGCCGGGTGAGAGCGCGAGGTTGTAGGGATTGGGGCTCTCGCCGATCGGATGGGTGTCGTCGAAGCCGGCGCCGAACCAGTTGGTGGTGGAAACCTTCGCGAGGACAATGGCGCCGGCGGCCTTCATGCGGGCGACGATGGTGGAATCGCGCGGCGGAATGGGCGCGCCGAAGGGCTTGAAGCCGGCGGTGGTGGGGAGGCCGGCGGCGTCGATGAGGTCCTTGAGCACGACGGGCACGCCGTGGAGCGCGGAGCGCGGGCCCTTGGCCTTGCGCTCGGCGTCGAGGGCGCGGGCCTCGTCGAGGGCCTTGGGGTTGAGCGTGATCACGCAGTTCACCTTGGGGCCGGCCTTGTCGTAGGCCTCGATGCGGGCGAGGTAGAGCTGGAGCAGTTTTTCCGAGGTGAGGGCGCCGGCATCCATCGCGGCGTTGATGTCGGCGAGGGTGGCGGTGGTGAGCTCGAAGGTTTTGGCGGCGGGGAAAACGTGCGGGGCAGCGGCGAGGAATGCGGCAAGCGTGAGTGAGCGAAGTGTGATCATGAGGAAGGGGCGGCGGAGCCGGAGGTGGGCGCGCGCAATTGAAGGTGGAGCGGCGAAACTGCGACCGCGCGGGGTGGCGCGATCACCGGGAACGATCAGAACTGGCGGCGGAGCGTGACCTGCCAGCGGCGGCCGGGCATGGCCTGGGCGAGGGCGTCGCCGAGGGTGTCACCGGTGCGGGGCTTGAAGAAGCGCTCGTCGGCGAGGTTGAAGACGTCGAACTTCACGGACCACTTCTCGTATCCGAAGAACACGTTGGCGTTGTAGGTCGTGTTGCGTGGCAGGCGCACAATGCCGAGGCGGCCGGTGTTCACGGCGGAGAGATAGTTGCTGCTGAAGGTAAGGCCCAAGCCATTGCGAAACGTGTAGCCCGAGGTGAGGGCGGCTTGGATCTCGGGGTTGCCGCCCTTGAGTTTGAAAGCGTCGACGTTGTCGGGGAGGATCACGCGGCTGCGGCCGCCGTAGAGGAAGGCCTCGGCGGGATAGATGACCTTGCCGGTGGCGGGATCGAGGATGTCCTTGAAGCCGAGGGTGCGGGCGTCGACGAGCATCGTGCCGCCGGAGTTCGGCTTGAACTCGGTCTCCTGCTTGAGCGCGTAGGCGGTGACGAAGAAGCGCTTGGTCGGGACCCACTTGATCTCGAATTCGGCGCCGGTGGTCTTGGTGGAGCTGGCGAAGGCGCCGGCGGTGGCGGCCGCGGCCGCGGGATCCTCGTCGGGGGACTGGAGGATGATGCGCGTCTGCTCGTAGATGGAGATTGCGGAGAAAACCGTGTTGTTGAGGACGCTCGTCTTGACGCCGGCCTCCTTCAGTTCGGCGCTGCCGATGTGACCGGCGGCGATTATGTTGTCGCCGATCCGATTGTCGCTGCCATCGAGCGCGAGGCTGGAGCGGGCGACGGTGACGTAGGCCCGGATGTTCTTCGCCAATTCTTGGGAGAGGCTCGCGCTCCAGGAGACGCCGTCGTCGCTGCCCTTGGACGACGTGGTGGCGGTGATCTGCCGGAGCGGATTGGCGTTGGAGGTGCCGGCGCCGCCGAGGGCCCAGACCCCGCCGTAGTTCCAGTTGTGGGCCTTCGACACGTCGTAGCGCCCGCCGACGATGAGGTTGGTGCGGCGCTTGAGATCAATGTCGAACATCAGGCCGGCACCCGCCTCGGTGAATGAGGTGCGGCCGTGGGCGGTCCAAGGGAAGCTGTCGTCGCTCGTGGGATCGGGGTTCTCGAACGGGTTGGAGAAGGTGGTGTTGGGCACCATGCCGCCACGCTCGTCGACCCAGGTGGAGGCCATGGCGTCGGTGCGGTGGGTGCCGTAGTCGCCGCCGCTGCTCTTGGTGTTGGCGCGAGTGTAACGGAAGTTTACGGACGCGAGACTATTGATGCTGAACCAGTCCTCGGCCGGCCGGAGGCGCTTCACGGCGGTGAGCTTGTTCTCCCAGAGCAACACGTCGTTCTTCGGGCTGAACGGTTGGTTGGAGATTTTGTATTGGTCCATGCTGTCGAAGAAGACCTGGTTCTTCACCGTGAAGTCCGGCACGCGGTCGTAGATGAGATCAAAGTAGCCGGTGACGAGTTCGGCGCGGAGGTTGCGCTCGAAGGCGGCGGAGCGGCGCATGTCGAGCTGGTCGTAGCCGACCGTGGCGGGATCGAGCACCATGCCGATCGGCACCTGGCCGTTGCCGGCATTCGGCCGCGGCCCGCCGATGCCCTGTGCCCGGAGGAGACCGGTCGGATCCTTCGACGGGTTCGCGAGGAGGTGGTTATACAGGTTGAGCGGTATGCCGCTGACCTTTGGGAATTGGCCGATCGGGAGCGGCTTGCCTTGGGCGTCGAGCGGCCAGTTCCACGTTTGGATGAGCGGCAGATTGTTGCCGCTGATCGCGCCGGTGACGGGCGAGGCGCGGAACATCTCGCGGATGCCGATCACGCCGCTGCCGTTGAGATCGAGGTTCACGAGTGGCGTGCCGCGGACGTAGCGACCGGTGTCGACGAGGTCCTGCGTGAAGCGGCCGGTGAGCGCGCCGGCGGTGCGCGAGACCTGGTAGGAGACGCCGGTCTCAAGCCGCCACTGGCCGAGCACATCGTCGAGGCTCAGCGAAGCCTGGAGTATCTCCTGTTCAATCGGCACGCCCTTGGCGAACGATTCGGAATCCTCGATCAGGCCGTAGACGTAGAAGCCGCCGCGGCGTTTGCCGGCGCTGACCGGCCCGCCGTAGCCAAAGGAGACTTCGCTGCGGTCGTAGGACCCCATGATGGCCTGCGCGAAGCCCTCGGCCGCGGTGAGATACTTGCCGTTCTTCGCGCGGCCTGACTTCGGGGTGGCGTTGGTGTAGCCACCGATCTTGCCCATGCCGAAGATTGGGGACGGCGGGCCCTTGACGACCTCGATGCTGTCCATGGCGGCGAGCACGCTGCGCGCGTTGCCTTGCAGGGAAAGGCGTCGCATCCCGCGGAAATAGGTATCCGCCGGGACGTTTCGCACGTCGATGCCGCCTTGGATGCCGAAGCGCGTGGTGGTGAACACGCCCGGCACGACGCGCGCAAGGTCCTCGACGGCGGAGAGCGAGAAGCGCTCGATCGTCTCGACGCTGATGAGCGAGGAAGCGCGCGGGGTCTCGAGCAGCGTCTTGCTGAAACCGAACGCGCTCTCGACGGGTTGCGTGGGCAGGAGGAAATCGGGATCGTCGTTTCTTTCGGAAGCGACGAACTTTTCGAGGATGACCACGGAATCCGCGGCGGGCCGCTCCTGGGCGGCCGGCGCGGCTTGGGCTTGGGCGAGGTGGGCGAGGCTGAGGGAGGCGACGGTGGCGAGAATCGTGGCGCAGGCGGATGTCGGCATGGTGTGGGCGGGTGTGCGATTGCTGGCGGGAGCGATGCGGTGTCAGCACCGTCCCTGCCACCGCGTTGCGCCGAGGGCTCATATGAATAACTATCCTGCGACACCCGCTGCGCAGAAATGCGTGCACGGGAATCCCGCGGCGACAGCCGCGCGCACTATTGCTCTGGGTCTCTTGCGCTGTCGCAGCGAGTGCAGCGCCGCTCCGCGAACCCGGCGTGTGCCGGCGTGATTTGCGCGCGGTGCGTTCCCGCGGTTGGGCGTCGTGCCACGCTGGCCTAGCCGCCGTAGCACTCGAGGTATTTGAGCCCCGTGCTTGTATTGAAAAGCACCACGACCTCGTCGCGGCGCACGCGACCTTCGGCTAGGAGCTGCTTCAACGCCGCGTAGCACGCCGCGCCCTCGGGCGCGACGAATACGCCCTCCGCCGCGCCGACCTCCCGCGTGCACGCGATCATGGCTTCATCGGTCACGGCGAGCGCACCTCCGCCGGATTTGCGCAGCGCGTCGAGCATGATGAAGTCGCCGATCGCCTTGGGCACGCGCAGGCCGCTCGCCTTCGTCTGCGCGCCGAGATGCTCCGCGGCGAATTTTTCACCCGCGTGAAACGCCCGCACGATCGGCTGGCAGCCCGTGGCCTGCACGCTGAACATCCGCGGCCGCTCCGAGCCGATCCAGCCGAGGCGCTCCATTTCGTCGAAGGCCTTCCACATGCCGATGAGGCCGGTGCCGCCGCCGGTGGGGTAGAGGATCACGTCGGGGAGCTTCCAGGCGAGCTGCTCGGCCAGTTCGTAGCCGAGCGTCTTCTTGCCCTCGGCGCGGTAGGGTTCCTTGAGGGTCGAGACATCGAACCAGCCTTCGGCGGCCTTGCGCTTCGCGACCTCGGCGCCGCAATCGGTGATGAGGCCGTTGATGAGCGTGACGTGCGCGCCCATCTGCTCGCATTCGATGATGTTCGCGCGCGGCGTGTCGCGCGGCATGAAGATGTGCGCCTCCATGCCCGCGCGCGCGGCGTAGGCGGCGAGGGCCCCGGCGGCATTTCCGGCGGAGGGCACGGCGAGTTTTTTCAGGCCGAGCTGCTTGGCCATCGAGACGGCGGTCGTCATGCCGCGGGCCTTGAAACTCGCGGTGGGATTTTGCGCCTCATCCTTGATTAATAAGTTTGCGAGCCCGTGCTTCGCGCCGAGCCGCGGCGCGGGCAGGAGCGGCGTGAAGCCTTCGCCGAGGGTCACGATGTCGGCGTCGTTTTTCACCGGCAGCACTTCGCGGTAGCGCCAGAGCGACTTCACGCGGCTGGCGAGCGCGGCCTTCGTCAGCGTGCGCCCAGCCGCGGCGAGGTCGTAACGCGCGAAGAGCGGCTTGCCGCAG
>JANOCA010000285.1:0-9648 GCA_031411915.1 Opitutaceae bacterium | reverse complement strand
TCGAACGTGCTGTCGGTCCCGCCTCTCACGAGGCGGGCTACCAATCTCTGGCGGGCAGACGTCCCGCCGCTGCGCTAAAAAATTCCGTTGGCATCGCGCCCGCCAAGGGCGTTTCTCGGCGCACCCCATGCGCCGCTTTTTCCCGCGATCCTATCGCCTGTTGGCTGTCTTCGCTCTGGTGCTCGCCACATCCGCCTTGGCCCAGCGCGGCGACGCTCCCGATGCCACCCTCCTCCCCGCCGCGGAGTCGCAGAAGAAATTTCACCTGCCGCCCGGCTTTGAGATCCAGCTCGTCGCGGCCGAGCCTGAGTTGGAGAAACCGTTCAACCTCGCGTTCGATTCGTTTGGCCGCGTGTGGGTGACTGGCTCCAAAATCTACCCGTGGCCCGCGAAGCGCGACGCGCTTGGCGAACCCATCGCGACCTTCGATGCGCAGTGGGGCGACACGGGCCTCGCGTTTCGCGCCGCCGCCACGCCGCCCGAGCCGCCGGAGCGCGGCCTCGACACCGTGCGGGTGCTCTCCGACTTCGATCCCGCGACGGGCCGCGCGCGCAAGAGCACCGTCTTCGCGGACGGGCTCAACATCCCCGTTGGCGTCTTGCCGCTCCCGCGGGCACCTGGGGCGAAGGGCGACACTGCGCTCGTTTTTTCCATCCCCGCGATCTGGCGGCTCACCGACACCGATGGCGACGGCCGCGCCGACGTGCGCGAGAAACTCTACGACGGCTTCGGCTTCAAGGATACGCACGGCATGTCGTCGAGCTACTGGCTGTGGTTCGACGGCTGGATCTACGGCACGCATGGCTTCGCCAACGCGAGCGAAGTCCGTGATCGTGCGGGCCGCGTCGTGAAGCTCACCAGCGGCAACACCTACCGCTTCCGCCCCGACGGCTCGCGCTTCGAGGTCCACGTCAACGGCCAGACCAACCCCTACGGCCTCGCCTTCGACGCGCGCGGCGATCTCTACACGGCCGATTCGCACTCCAAGCCCGTCTATCTGCTCATCCCCGGCGGCTATTACGAGGGCATCAACAAGGAGCACGACGGCCTCGGCTTCGCGCCCGCCATCACGGCCGACGACCACGGCTCCAGCGCCATTGCCGGCATCGCGCACTACTCGGCGGCGCATTTTCCGCCGGAGTTCCGCGACAATCTCTTCAACGGCAACCCCGTCACGCGCCGCATCAACCGCGTGCGCCTCGAGTGGCGTGGTTCCACGCCCGCGGCGACACGCCAGCCGGATTTCCTCACGAGCGACGACCCCGCGTTCCGACCCGTGCAGGTGAAGCTCGGCCCCGACGGTGCCCTGTGGATCGCGGATTTCTACAATCCGATCATCGGCCACTACGAGGCGCCGCTCACGCACCCCGCGCGCGATCAGAAGCACGGCCGCATCTGGCGGATCGCGTGGCGCGGGCTGGATGGCGCCGCGCCACTTCCCGCTCCCGCGTTGCCGAACCTCGCAAAACTAAAAACCACCGACCTCGTGCCACGCCTGTCGGATTCGAATCTCGTCGTTCGTTCGCTCGCCCATGCCGAGTTGCTTGCGCGCAACGACGCCGCCAGCGCCGCGCCCGCGATCCAGTCCGCTGCCGCGCGCCTCGTGGTCGCTGTCGATCCCACGGCCGATGGCACAGCGGCACTACCGCACTTCTTCGCGCTAGAGCGACTCGGCCGCGCCGATGACGCACTCCTGCGCCGCGGACTCACGCGCCCCGACAGCGCAGTAGCACACGCTGCGCTGCGCGTCTTCGCTGCGCGTGACACGCTGCCCGCAGATGCGGAGAAAATCTTCACCACCCTCGCCGGAAAAAATCCCCACGCCCCCGGCGAAGGCGCCTCCACTCCCGGCTACACGTGGCGCCTTGTCGCGGAAGCACTCACGCGCCACCCCCAGCCGTGGGGCGCACCGCTACTGCTCTCGATGCTGGGCCGCGCGCCCGAAGCCGACACCCAGCTTACCTATGCGCTGCGCCTCGCGCTGAAAAGCCACGCGCGCGATACCGATGCCGCGACTCTCGCATCGTGGGCTGTGAACAGCACTGCCGACGCCACACGCGTCGCCGATCTCGCGCTTGCGCTTAGCACGCCGGCGGCGGCGCGGTTTCTCGCTGGGCAGGTGAGCGCGGCGAAGACGCCCGACGCACGCATCGGCGACTTCGCAAAGCACATCGCGTTGAATTTGCCCGCCGACGAGTTCGACACTTTCACCGCGCTGCTGCCGCCGCTGGGAACCGCGCCCGCCGCGCAACGCCTCATCGCTGCCGAAGGCCTCGCGACTGTTGCGGCCAAGCCGGCCCGCAAGCTGACCGACGATATCGCGGCGTGGATGCAACGTGAACTCTTCGCCGCGCTTGATGATCGGGCCGCGTCGGCCGTCCGCGCGGCCAACGCGCTGAGACCGCTTGCCCTCCCTGAGAAATCCACACCCCTGCGCCGCCGCGCGCTCGCTTCGTCCGCCGCGGATAATGTCCGCGCCGCCGCGCTCCGCGCACTTGCGCCCGGCGAACCCGAGACGGAAGAGACCGCCGCCGCCGTGCTCGCCAGCGACGCCCCGCAAGCCGCGCGCCGCGCCGCCGCCGATGTGCTTGGCGCTTCCGCTACGCCCGGCCCCGCCGCGCGCGCCGCGCTGGCCGGAGCCTTCGCCACGGCTTCCGCCGACCTCGCGCTGGGTGTGGCCGTCGCGCTCGCCAAGAGCGACACCGGTGCCGCCGATCTGCTCGATCTCGCCGCGAGTGGCCGCGTGCGGGCAACGCTGCTCAGGCACCGCTACGTCGCGACTCAGCTCGAAAAACGCCCTGCCGCGATCCGTGATCGCGCTGCGGCGCTCACGCGCTCTGCACCCTCGGAGGATGCGCGGCTCGACGCGCTGATCGCGGCCCGGCTCGGTGCGGCCGGCAATCACAAGCCCGTTGCGGCCCGCGGAGCGCCGCTTTTCGCCACCCACTGCGCGGCGTGCCACCGTTTCCGCGACGCCGGCGGTAATCTCGGCCCAAGCCTCGATGGCATCGGCTCGCGCGCCACGCCGCGCATCGTCGAAGACATCCTCGATCCCAGCCGAAACGTGGATCCGGTGTTTCGCCTGACCACTGTCACGCTGAAAAACGGCGAGACGAAATCCGGGATGAACCATCGCGACGACGGCACGACCGTCCGCCTTGCCGATCCGGCAGGCGGGCCGGAAATCGCCATCGCCAAGCCCGAGGTGGTGTCCGTCGCCGTCCTGCCCGTTTCCGCGATGCCAGCGACGTTCGAGACCGCGCTCACCGAGGCGGAGTTTTTCGATCTGCTGGAGTTCCTACGCAACCCCGCCCCCTAGTCGCCCCCGCACTCGGGCAAACCGGCCAACGGCCGGGTCTACAGTCTAGAAACCGAAGGACGTTGGTGTTAGCCTGCTGCTCCGCCCCCGGGGCTGATATCGGCTGCGCGGCAATGCAGTTTGCTTTCAGGTAACTGCACCGGCACTTCGCGGAAAATTCCTCGGCGGCGTTGACGCGACCGCGCTAAATTGTCACGTCAGTCGTCCAATCGTCACCTCCTCGCTGCGAATGTTGGATTACGGGCAACAGACCCTCCTGCCTTTCCTCGGACTTGCGCCGAAGCCTCCGGCTGCCCCGGTGTCGGTCGCACCCGCGGCTCCGGCGCCGTTGTCATTTGCGGAGCCGATCCTGTTTGAGCGCAATCCGCGCTCGTCGAGCTACCGCCTCACCCTGCGGCGCGATGGCACGGCCGTCGCCACGATCCCGAGCCGCGGTTCGGAGCGCGAGGCGCGCCGCTTTGTCGTGGAGAACCGCGCGTGGCTGGAGCGCGCCCGGCTCCGGCAGGCACGCCGCCCGCGCGTCGCCGAGATCTGGACGGTTGGCACCCATGTGCTCTGGCGGGGGCAGATGACGGAGATCCGCGTGGCGGCCACGATGGATCCGTTCGGCCTGCCGGGGGAGCCCCCGCGGCCCAAGGTCTGCCTCGCGGCCGATGTTTTCCGCGTCGCCCATCTCGAGGGCGACCTGCGCCCCACGCTGGAGGCGCACTTTGCGCGCCGCGCCAAGATCGAGCTGCCCGCACGCGCGTGGGAGCTGGCGGCCGTGACGGGCGTGGAGGTGAAGCTTGTGACCGTGCGCAACCAGCGCTCGCGCTGGGGCTCGTGCTCCGAGCGCGGCACCATCTCGCTCAACTGGCGGCTCGTGCAGACGCCCGACTTCGTGCGCGACTACATCATCTACCACGAGCTGATGCACCTCCGGGAAATGAACCACTCGCCGCGTTTCTGGGCGCGGGTCGAGGAGGTCTGCCCCGGCTGGCGCGAGGCCGAAGGCTGGATCAAGCGCAATGGCGCGCTGGTGGGCCTCTGAGCTTCGCTCAGAGAAATCCCAAACGCCAAAGGTCCAAACGCCAAAGAAATCCCAAGGGGCAAACCGAAGCTGCCAAACGCAGCGGATCCTATGAGTTCTTCGCCGTTGGAGTCTCTTTGGAGTTTGGCGTCTGGGATTTGTGTTTTGCCGCGCGTCGCGCGCGGCTCACCGCCAGTCGATCAGCTCGACCTCGAAGATGAGCGTGGCCTTCGGCGGGATGCTGCCTTTGCCCTTCTCGCCGTAGGCGAGCCAATAGGGGATGATGAGCGTGCGCTTCTCGCCGCGTTTCATCGTGCGAAAAGCCTCGTCCCACCCCGCGATCACCGCGCCCGTGCCGACGCGGAAGGTGATGGGCGCGCCGCGCTTGTGGGAATTGTCGAACGGCGTGCCGTCGAGCAGCTTTCCGTCATAGTGGGCGCTGACCTCGGCGCCGATGGTCGGCGTGGCTTCGCCTGAGCCCTGGGCACGCACGATGTAGCGCAGGCCCGAGGGCAGCTTGCGCGCGGTGTTGAAGCGCTCGTTGATGACCCGCTCGTCCTCCGTGCTCCACTGCGGCTGCTGCCGGTCCAGCGCCTCGCGCATCGCGCTGTTGATGGGGCGGCCGGGATTTTGCCGCCAGAAGATGCCCGAGCGGGTGACAAAGGCCGCGATAGCGAGGAAAGCACCGAGACCGAGGATGACGTAGAGGCTGCGCATGGGAATGAGACCGCAGACGTAGTCCGGCCCGCGCGATTTTGGCAAACCCTCGGCGCGTGCGCCGCGTTATTTTTTCGCCAGCAACTCCAGCGCCGCGGCGCTGAGGGACGTGATCGCGCCCTTGAGGGTGGGCTCGGGCACCGGGGCGAAGAGCGGCGAGTGATTCGAGGCCAGCACGGCGCCGCTCCGGTGCGCCGCCTCGATGTCAGCAGGCGCGGTGGCGCCGACCAGCCAGAGGCAGATCGGCACGCGGTGTGACGTGCGGCCGTAGCGCGCGAAATCCTCGCCCACCGTGAGCGGTGTGCCGGGGCGGACATTCTTGTCGCCCATCCAATCCGTCCATGCCGCGGCGAGGCGCCGCGTGAGGGCGGGGTCGTTGGTGCAGACGGGCGTGTTGCTCTCGGCGCTGGTGACGACCGGCAGCCGATCCGCGGGCACCCCGGCCGCGCGAGCGAGGTTTTCGCTGATGCGCTTGATCGAGGCGATGAGGTGCGCGGCCACGGCGTCGTCGTAGCTGCGGAGGGTAAGCTCGAGCTTCACCTCATCGGAGATGATGTTGCGCTTGGTGCCGCCGTGGAACGTCCCGACCGTCACGACCGCCGGCGTGCCTGGCTCCAGCTCGCGGCTCACGATGGTCTGGAGCGCGAGCACGATCTCGCTGGCGAGCACGACGGGATCCTTGGTCGTGTGCGGGCGGGAGCCGTGGCCGCCGACGCCGCGCACGAGGATGTCGATCGAGTCGACGTTGGCCGTGATTGGTCCGGGCACGTAATGCACCGTGCCCGCGGGCAGGCCGGCCCAGACATGCATGCCGATCACAAAGTCCGGCACGGGCCAGCGCGTGTAGAGCCCGTCGTTGAGCATCGCGAGCGCCCCGGCGCCAATCTCCTCCGCCGGCTGCGCGATCAGGATCAACGTGCCGGCCCACCGATCGCGCAGGGCGTCCAGCACGCGCGCGGTGCCGATGAGGCTCGTGATGTGCGAGTCGTGTGCGCAGGCGTGCATCGCGGGAAACGATTTCCCGGCGAGGTCGTTCACCACGGCCTTGCTCGCGTAGGGCACGCCGGTCTTTTCGAGCAAGGGCAGCGCATCCATGTCCTCGCGGACGAGCAGCGTGGGGCCAGCGCCGTTCTTCAGCACGGCGACGACCCCGGTGTTGCCGACCTTCTCGGTGACCTCGAAGCCAAGCGCGCGCAGCTCCTTGGCGACGATGCCGGCCGTGCGCGTCTCCATGAACGATAGCTCGGGGTTGGCGTGGAGGTCCTTGTAGATGGCCTCGAGGGCGGGATATTCGGCCGCGAGCTTGGCGGCGACGGCGGACTTCAGCGAAGCATCGGCGGCGAGAATCGCCGGGGCCAGCAGGGCGAACGACCAGACGAAAGAGGAGAGCTTCATAGGAGTAGCAAATGAACGGACCCCCGCCGGCCGCAATGGATTTAGCGGGCAACGAACGTCTGCGTGGCCGGGCAGTGGCAGGCGAGGATGCGCAGGCCCGTGTTGCGCTTCAACTCGCGCAGCCGGGCCACCGTGGCGTCGTAGGCGCGGTTGTCGTGAATCGCGATGCGCGCGGGAAAGAGCGGCGAGACGGTCTCCTCGATCTGGCGGTGATGCCAGAACGCATCGGCGGCGTAGAGCAGCGGACCCTCGGCGGTGGCGACCAGCACGCCGAGGTGACCGGGCGCATGGCCGGGCAGATCGAGGAGCATCAGCGAGCCGTCGCCGAAAAGATCGTGGGCAGGAAACCCAGTCGTGGGATCGCGTTTGAAATGCGCGAGGGGCACGGCAGCGCTGCGGGTGGCGAAATCATCGGGCAGTTGCGCGGGGAGGAACGCGCGCCGCGTCTGCGCGAGGGCCGAAAGCGCCAGCAGCGGCGCGAACGCCTCCGTGGCGTGGTGGAACGTCGCCGCGGGAAACTCGCGCGTGCCGCCGATGTGGTCAGCGTGGAAATGCGTGAGCACGATGTGGCGGATCGACTCCGGTGCGATGCCGTGCGCGTGCAGGATCGCGGCCGTGGGCGTCGTAGCGACGACCGGCGTGATCCAGCGGTAGAGGCAGCGCGGCCACGCGCGCGTGGCGGCCGCGAAGCTCGTGCCATAGCCCGTGTCGATCAGCACCCAGCCGTGCCGCGGATGCGCGACGGCGAGGAAGACGGCTTGAAATTCGCCGATGCGCCACGTTCGGCGGTCGGCCATCGCGAGCAGTTGCCGGCAATACCCGCCGTTGAAGAAGCGCACGTCCATCGGGGAGGAGAGGCGAGGCCGTGGCGCTTCGCTCAGAGCGTGAAGATGAAAGCCGCCTGCGAGTAGCCCGCGGCCGTGCCGACGATCAGGACGCGCGCGTCGGCGGGGGTTTTCCCGCGCGCGGTGTGCAAGGCGTAGGGGATGCCGGCGGCGACCATGTTGCCGTGGTCGGGGAGGCCGACATGGAGTTGCGCGCGCGCGATGCCGAGGCGGCGGGCGAGCAGCTCCACGGCCGGTCCCGAGGCTTGGTGCGGGATCACGTGCAAGGCCGAAAGGTCGGCGCCGGCCTCGGCGAGGATGCGCGTGACGAGCGGCGGCAGGTGGCGGCTGGCGACTTTGTGCAGCTTCGGGCCGTCCATGAAAAAACGGTAGCGCACCTCGTTCTCCGCGGTGAGGGCGTAGGGCGGCAGGCGGTGGCCGCCGCCGGCGACCTCGCATACGTGGGCGTGCTCGCCGAAAGTCTCGTAGCCGTAGGCGCACGGTCCGACGGGTGTGGCGCTGCGCGTGAGCACGGCGGCCGCGGCGCCTTCGCCCATCAGGCACGCGCTCGCGGGATCGGCCCAATTGACGCCGTCCAGCGGAGTCTCGCTGCTCACGATCAGGGCGTGACGGTAGAGCCCCGAGGCGAACCAGCCGTTGGCCGCGGCGAGCGCCACGACGAAGCTGAGGCACGTGGCGTGGATATCGAGGGCCGCGGCGCCGCTGACCTCGGGCCCGAGCGCCTGGTGGAGCAGCGCGGCGTTGCTCGGGATCGGCTGCTGCTGGCAGGTGCTGGCGTCGACGATCACGTCGATGTCGCGCAGCGCGAGGCCGGCGGCGGCGACCGCGGCGAGCGCGGCGTGGCGGGCCATGTCGGTCGCCGTCTCGCCCGGGGCGCGCTGGTGGCGGGTCGCGACACCGGTGTGGCGGAGCGTCCAGCCCGGCTCGAGGCCCAGGCGCGCGTCGAGTTCCGCGGCGGTGATAATCTTGTGGGGGAGATAGCCTCCGGTGCCGGTGATGCGAAAGTGCTGCTGCATGCGGACGGGCGCGATGAAGGCCAAGTCACGGGCCGAGGCGAGCCCGGACCGGCAAGGGATCGAGTTGCGGCCGGCGGCGCGGATTGGATGCTCGCTCGGAAATGAAACGAGTCCTGATCACGGGAGGCCGCGCGCCGGTGGCGGTGGATCTGGCGCGGAGCTTCGCCGCGGCGGGCGCGCACGTGGTGGTGGCGGACAGTGCGCCGTGTTTTCTGGCGCGGTCGACCCGTGCCGCGGCCAAGGCCGTGCGGGTGCCACCGCCGCGCCAGGAGCCGCGGGCCTTTGCCCGTGCCATCCGCGAGATCGTGGAGGGCGAGCGGATCGACCTGATCGTGCCGACCTGCGAGGAGGTATTTTATCTTGGGCGATTCGCGGCCGAGCTGCGCGATGTGGCGGAATTGTTCTGCCCGGATTTTCCGGTGTTGGAGGAGCTGCACGACAAGGGGCGCTTCACGGAGCTGGCGCGCGGGCTTGGCATTGGGGTGCCGGAGACTTGGCGGCTCAGCTCGCCGGCCGATATCGCGGCACTCGCGGTGCGTCCCGAGGACTTGGTGTTGAAGCCGGTCTTCTCGCGTTTCGCGGTGCACACCCTCGTGCGCCCCTCGGCCGAGGGGGTGCGCGCGCTGCAGCCGAGCCTAATGCGGCCCTGGGTCGCGCAGCGTTTCGTCGCGGGCCGCGAGTTGTGCAGCTATGCGGTGGCGCGCGCTGGCCGGCTGACGGCGCACGCGCTCTACGAGCCGACCTGGCGGGCCGGACGCGGCTCAGGCTTCTATTTTCAACCGGTGCGGCGGCCGGCGATCGAGGCGTTCACCGCGCGGCTCACGGCGAAGCTCAATTACACCGGCCAGATCGCTTTCGACTTCATCGAGTCGCGGGATGGCGGAATCCATGTGATCGAGTGCAATCCGCGCGCGACGAGCGGACTGCATCTCTTCGCAGGCAGCGAGAGCTTGGCGCGGGCGTTCGACGGCACGGCAACGGAAATGGTGCGACCGGATAGCGAGCGGTGTGCGATGCTCGGCGCTGCGATGGCGACCATCGGCGGCTGGCAGGCGGTCCGCGGGCGCGGAATCGGGCGGTGGATGCGCGATGGGCTGCGCGCGCGCGATGTCTTGTGGTCGTGGCGCGATCCAGCGCCGGCGTTTTATGTGTTTGTGGGGCTGGTGGCGACGCTCGCGTTGGCGGCGCGGCGCGGGATCACGCCGGAGGCGGCCTCGACGCGCGACATCGAGTGGGACGGCGAGGAAATCCCCGGCCCATGAAGCTGCTCGATCCGCTGGCGATGACGGAGGGCGACTGGCCGACCGGATGCGAGCGGCTCCGCGCTTACGCCGAGGCATTTGCCCG
>JANOCA010000284.1:0-15384 GCA_031411915.1 Opitutaceae bacterium | reverse complement strand
CCACCCCGCAGATCGATCGGAGATTCGGCCGCCGGGCAGACGCTCGCGACCGGGACTTTCGCGGACTCAGGGAGGAGGTTCTCAAATCCGCCTTCGAAGACGACGCCGCACGGCCAATTCATCGGCGTCGGTCCGGCGCTGAGAGTCGCGCCAGGGAGCATCAGCGTGAGCAGATTGGAATCGGCGGGAAGAGTGGAGGATTGGGCGAGTTGCATGTCATGGCGCCATCCATGGCCTGCAACCGCATCGGTCCGTGACGCGGGATTAAGTTGAAGTGAGGAAAAACGGGCTAGGGAGTCGGGGCCTTTGCGGCCTTCATCATGCGGAGCTTCTCGGAGATCGTCGCGGCGCGCTTCGCAAGCGGACTCTCGGGCGTGCCACCCTTGCTCATCTCTTCGAAGATCGGCGTGATCACGTCGGGCTTCATGAGGGAGAGGATCTTCACGACCGTCGCGTCATCCATCTCCTTGAGGATTGCGACGGCTGCTTTCGGCGTGAGGCCGGCGTAAGTGGAGGCCAGCGTGCGGAGGTTCTTCACCTCATCGGCGGTGATTTCGATGATGCGCTCGGTAATCTGGCGGCGCATGCCCTCGACCTCGGTGCGGACCTTGGCGAGTTCCTTCTCCTCGGAGGCGATGCGCGCGGCGCGCTGCTCCAGTGACTCCGCCTGCTTCTTCTGCTTGTCGCGCTCGGCCTTGAGTTCCTTGGCGAGGTTCTCGACCTCGATGGTCCAGAAATCCCAGCCCTTCTGCTTGAACTCCACCGGCACCGGCACGGGCACCGCCAGCTGGGTGGCGGCCTGCTCCAGGAGCTTGGTGAGGGCGGGCCAGACGGTGCCGACGCCGACGCCGACACTGATGACCAAGCCGATGGCGGCAGCGGCCGCGGGATGCGTGAGTTTCGCGATCATGATGAAAAAGCGGGGGTGCGCAGGGCGAAGCGCCGCGCGGTCAGCTCATCGAACTCGGCTTGTTCCTCGCGCGCGCAGTCCTGCCGATGGTGCTCGCGCGCCTTTTCCTCGAGCCGCCCGACGACTTCGACGCGACGGTGGGCCTCAAGATACTCCTGCCGGCGCTTGCGCACCTCGGCGTGGGCCGCGGCGGTCGCCTGCTCCGACTCCGCTTCGGAGAGGCGTTCGCGGCGGTAGGATGCCAGCGCATGCGCCTCGGCCGCGGCTGAAAAACACGCGCGCCGCCCGGCGCTGATCGCCGCCTCGAACTGGGCGACCCGCGCCCGCACTTCGCTCAACGTCGCCTCGGCCTGCATGGCCGCGCGCACCGCCGCGCCAAACGCCTCGCGCGCCTGCGCTTCGCGGTGGGCGCGCAGGATGGCGACGGGTTTCAGGGAGAAGCGGAAACGTTTCACGGGAAGAGTTGTTTGAGCGCCGCGAAGGTCTTGGCCCGCTCCGAATGCTCCTCGGTGCGCTGCCGGAGGAAATTCCGCAGCGGTTCGTGCAGCGCGATCGCCTGATCGAGCGCGGGGTTGGAACCCTTGGCGTAGGCGCCGATGGAGATCAGGTCCTCGTTCTTGCGATAAAGCGCAAGCTGCTCGCGGGCGCGGCCGGAGAGCACGACCTCTTCGGGGGAGCACACGTCGCGCGTCAGGCGGCTGACGCTCTCGAGCACATCGATCGCCGGATAGTGATTGAAGTGAGCGAGCGCGCGCGAAAGCACGATATGGCCGTCGAGGATACCGCGGACCGCATCGGCCACGGGCTCGTTCATGTCGTCGCCCTCGACGAGCACGGTGTAGAGGGCGGTAATCGCGCCCTCCTCCCCTGCCCCCGAGCGCTCCAGCAAACGCGGCAACATGGCGAAGACCGACGGCGTGTAGCCGCGCGTCGCCGGCGGCTCGCCGATCGCCAGGCCGATCTCGCGCTGCGCCATCGCGAAACGCGTGACCGAATCCATCATGAAAAGCACGTTCTTGCCTGCATCGCGCCAGGCCTCCGCGATCGCCGTAGCGGTGAAGGCGGCGCGCAGGCGCAGCGGCGCCGGCGTGTCGGACGTGGCGACCACCACCACCGCGCGCTTCATCCCCTCGGGCCCCAGATCCTTCTCGATGAACTCGCGGACTTCGCGACCGCGCTCACCCACGAGCGCGATGACGACCACGTCGGCTTCCGAGGCGCGGGCGATCATGCCCATGAGCGTGGATTTGCCGACGCCGGAACCGGCGAAGAGACCGAGGCGCTGGCCACGGCCAAAAGGAATGAACGCGTCGATCGCGCGCACGCCCGTGACGAACGGCGCCTTGATCCGCTGACGGCGGAGCGGATGCGGCGGCGTGCCCGCGCCCGTCGCCGTCGGATCGATCGGCAGCAGGCCGAAGTCGTCCATCGGCTTGCCGAGCGCATCGAGCACGCGGCCGAGCATCTCGGGCCCGGTGCGCGGGAGCGGCGGGCGGTTGCCCAGCGCGACTTCGCAGCCGACGTGCAGGCCCGCGGTCTCGCCGAGCGGCATCAGGAGCACGCGGTGCTCGCGGAAACCCACGACCTCCGCGCGCACGGAAAAATCATCACGCACCGAGCGCACGATGCACAAGTCACCGAGGCCGGCATTCGGGCCATCGGACTCGATGATGAGGCCCGCGACACCCGTGACGGTGCCGACGCGCTGCACCGGCGGCAGGTGGCGGACCTGCGTGCGCAGGGTCTCGATCAGCGGCGCGACGCCGCGGGCGGAATCGGCAGGGACGGCGGGGCTCATGCGGGGGAAAGGGAGTGCTGCAACGTGGCGAGCTTCGTCTCGAGGCGCGCATCGGTAAGGCCGAAGCGGCTGCGGACCTGGCAGTCGCCGGGGGCGAACGAATCCTCGGCGCGTATTTTCAAGCCGGGATAGCGGGTCATCCACGCGGGATTAACCTTCACGAGCAGCGCGGCGTCGCGCGTCGAGAGCACGATTTCGAGATTCTCGCGCTCGGGAAAGAGTTCGCCCAATGCCTCCTCGCAAATGCGGCCGACGATCTCGGCCGGCGGCTCGAAGCCCGCGAGCAGGCGCCGCCCGATGTCGATGGCGAGGCTCGGCAGCGTGTCGCGCAGCTGGGCGACGACCGCCGCCTCGGCGCCGGAAACTTTCTTGAGCACGCCCTCGACGAGTTCGCCGACCTCGGCGCGAAAATCCACCAGCTGCTGATCGGCCTGCGCCCGCGCGGCATCGACGCCCCGCCGGTAGGCGGCCTCCTCGCGCGCGGCGAGTTCCGACTCCGTGAAGTATTTCCCGCTCTGGCCGGGCTGGTTCGCGCCCGCGAGCGGGCGATCGAAAGCGATGAGTCGCGCGAAGGCCATGGTCAGGCGGCGGCCTCCGCCGTCTCGGCATCGAGCGAAATCTGGCCTTCTTCCTCGAGGCGCCGCACGACCTGGATGACAGCGTCCTGCGCGGCATCGATGTCCTTGCGGCGCGGATTGCCGAGCATCTCGATCTCGTCCTTGAGCGTCTCGGCGGCGCGCTTCGAGATGGAGCCGTAGATGCGCGCGCGCAGGGTCTCGCTGGCGCCCTTCATCGACAGCGCCAGATTGGCGGAATCGACCTCGCGCAGGATGCGCTGCAGATCCGCGGCGGCGAGGCGGTTGATGTCCTCGAACCCGAAGAGCTTCTTGCGCACGGCGGCGCAGAGGGCGGCGTTCTTTTCCTCCAGCTTGGTGAGGAGCGCCTTGGTCGTTTCCTTGCCGACGACGTTGAGCAGATCCGCCACGGCGCGCACGCCGCCGCTGCGATGGAAATAGGGCTTGGCCTTCGCGTCGTGGTGCTTGCCGAGGCCGCGGGCGATCTTGTTGGCGAGGTTGAGCGATGTGCTCTCGATCGTGCCGAGGCGCTCGATCACGTCGTTGCGCAGATCCTCGCCAAGGAGGGAGAACACCTCGCCGGCCTTCGCGTTGTCGAGATACGAGAGGAGAAAGGCGATCGTCTGGGGCTGCTCGCTTTTCACGAGGTTGAAGATCTGCATGCCGTCCATCTCGGATATGTCCTTCGCCACGTCGCCGGCATTGGCGCCGCCGGGCCCGATGCGGCCGACGATGGCCGAGGCCTTCTGATCGCCCTTGGCGATGGCCAGGGTGCGCTGCGCGTAGGCGAGGCCGCCAAGCGCGGAGGTGGCGCTGCGGATGATCATGCCGCCGAATTCCTCGATCACGAGCTTCTGCACCTCGATCGGCACGACCTTGAAGGACGACATCTCGCGGCAGAGGAGCTCGATTTCAGCATCGTCGAACTGGCGCAGCACCTCGGCCGCGGCCTCGGGACCGACGAGGATGAGGAACATCGCCAGCTTCTGCTGGCGCGTGAGTTTGGCGTAGTCGAATTCGCTCATGGCCGGGGTCAGAGGTTAGTTCTTGCCCGCGGGCGCCGTGCCGGCGGCGACCCAATCGCGGAGGGCGGTGCCGACGTTGGCGGGTTTCTGGCGGATCAGCTCGTTGAGCATTTCGGGCGTCACGTTCGCCACATTGGCGTGGCCCCGGCCGCCGGCGTCGGGGGCGAGCGAGAGGACCTCGACCGGCACGACCTCGGGCTTCTGCTTGCCCAGCATGCGCCAGAAAATCAGCAGCACGAACGCCGCGGCGACAAAGCCGCCCCAGCGGTTCACGAGCTCGAGATAAGGCTGCAGGCCGCCGCTGTTGGCGCGGGTGGCCTCACCCTGCGCGATCTGCGGATCGATGCCTTGGAAAGCGGTCTCCTGGATGGACACGATGGATTCGACGGGCTGGCCGGGCACGGGCTTGAGGCCGAGCGCGTTGATCACGACCTGGCGCAAGGCGTCGATCTCCTGCTGCGTGCGCTTCTGCTCCTGGGGCGCGGTCGGTTTGCCGTCGGCGCCGGGCGCCCCGGGAGTCATGCGCGGGCTGACGATGACGGCCGCGGTGAGGCTTTTCACGGTGCCCGGGTTGCGCGTGGTGTTGGTCGTGACGCGATTGATCTCGTAGGTGGTCGTGCGGTTCTTGCGGTTCTGCTCGGAAATGGAAGTGGGGCGCGCCTCCGCGCCGGCCGTGGTGCCGGCCTTCTCCGGCACGTTGGCGCTCACGCCGGTGGCGCCGCCGCCGACGCGCGCTTCGGTGGAATTCGTCGTGTCTTCCGTCTGTGTCTGGGAGCGGACGACCTGCCCGTCCGGATCATATTTTTCGGAAGTCTGGGTCGTGGCCTCGGACTCAATCTCGGCGGAGACGCGGACGACGGCGTTGCCCGCGCCGATCACGGACGCGAGCATGGTCTCGACCTTCTTCGCGAAGTAGTCCTCGACCTGCTGGCGATAACGCATCTGGGAATTGGCGCTGCCGAGCAGCGGGTCCTGCTTGAGATCCTCGGAGAGGGTGCGGCCGCGGTTGTCGACGACGGCGACTTGGTCAGGCGCGAGGCCCTGCACGGCGTTGGCGACGAGGTGGCGGATGGCGTTCACCTGATCGGGATCGAGGCGGCCGCCGCCGACATCGACGAAGACGGAGGCGGTGGACTTCACGCCGTTCTCGGTGAGGAGCAGGCGGTTTTCCGGCTGCACGATCATGACGCGCGCGGATTTCACGCCGGCGAGCTGCATGATGGTGCGGGAGAGTTCGCCCTGCACGGCACGGAGGTAGTTCGTGCGCTGCACGAAGTCGGAGAGGCCGAACTGGCCCTTGTCGAAAATCTCGAAGCCCACGCCGTCGCCGCTGGGCAGGCCCTTGCTCGCGAGATCCATGCGGATCTTGTGGACCATGTTGGCGGGCACCAGCACGCCGGTGCCGCCAGCGGTGAGCTGGTGCGGGATGTTGAGCGTCTGAAGGTGGCTGATGACGCCGGCGGCGTCCTTCTCGCCCATGCGCGCGTAGAGCAACTGGTAGTCGGGCCGCTGCGACCAGAGGACGACGCCCACGATGCCTCCCGCGACAGCCACGGCCGCGACAAACAGCGACACGCGCTGGTTGAGGCCGAGTTGTTTCCAGAGAACGAGGAACGATTGGGTGAAATTCTTCATCGGGCGGGCTTAGACGGAAAAGGGAGTTGAAGGTAAGGTCAGGGCGATGCTCACACCTGCATGCGCATGAGTTCCTGGTAGGACTCGACGAGCTTGTTGCGCACCTCGACCATCATCGTGAAGGCCACCGAGGCCTCCTGCATCGCGATCACGCTCTGGTGCAGCTGATCGGAATCGCCGAGGAGAACCTTGCGGGTGAGAGACTGCGCCTCGCTGGTCTTGGTCTCGACCATGCCGACGAGACCTTCGAGCATCGGGCCGAATCCCTGCGACGGCGCGGCGCCGGGCGTGGCCTGCGGGAGGGCGATTTTCGGCAGCGGCGCGTCGGTCCGGGCGAGGCCGGTGAGATTGAGGGGAGCGACAGATCCGATGGGATTCATGTTCGTGGGGTCTCAGCTTATTTGCCGATCTCGAGCGCCTTCATCGCCATCTGGCGGGCGTTTTTAACGACGGAGAGGTTGGCCTCGTAGGCGCGCGACGCGGTGATGAGGTCGACCATCTCGTAGGAGAGGTTCACGTTGGGCATCTGCACGAGGCCATCGGGACCGGCGTCGGGATGCTGCGGGTTGTAAACGCGATCGCCGGGGGAGCGGTCGGCGGAGATGGCCCCGACCCGCACGGTCTGGAGCGGGACGCCACCGGAAGCACGGCGCACCAACTCGGTCTCGAACGAGACCACCTGACGGGAGAACGGCTGGCCGTTGGGGCCGCGGGTGGTCTGGGCGTTGGCGATGTTCTGCGCCACGATGTCGAGGCGCGTCTTCTGCGCGCTGAGGGCGCCTGCGGAGATATCGATGCCGGAGATGAGATTCATGGTTCAGGGGCGCGGGCTCACATGCTGCGGCCGGTGATCGCGAGCTTCAGGCGCTTCAGGTTGTTCGAGACGATCTCGGAGAGGAAATCGTGCTCCACGGCGTTGCGGTTCATCGCCATCAGCTCGTGCTCGAGCTCGACGCTGTTGCCATCGGGTCGGACGGTGCGCGCCATCGGATCGACGGTGAGCTGCGGGCGGAGGGTATCGGCCGTCTTGCCAAAATCGCCGGCGGCCATGCGTGCCTTGAGCTGCGTGGCGAAGTCCGGCGACAAATCGATGCGGCGAAAGCCCGGCGTCTCGGCGTTCGCGATGTTGGTCGCGATCGCCTGCTGGCGGAGCGTCGAAGCGTCGAGAAGCTTCCGCGCCAACTGGTAGTTGTCGGTTTGGAAGATGGGATCAATCATGCCCTCGGTTTAGCAAAGCCGGTGCCATGGGCCCTTATCCAGGCACAAGTCGCTGATGACCTGTTTTCTATAAATCGTCGTGAACGTGCAGCCCCGCAATTTTCAGGCCTCCATCAGGTCGCGGCAAAATTTGCCGAGGCGCGAAACCGGTCGCGTTGCGCGAGTCTTCATTTCGCCCCACGCGCGCCGATTATTCGTCCAACTCCCACCCTTGGTGATTTCGACTCCCCCGACCGCACCCAGCCCTTCCGCTCGTCCGCACGAAATCCTGATCGTGGACGACGAGCCGCTCGTCCTCGAAATGCTCAAGCACTCGCTCGAGCGCGAAGGCTTCCACGTCGTCGCGACGACCAACCCGCTCAAGGCCCTCTCGATCCTCAACACGCAGGACTTCGCGGTCATCATTTCCGATCAGCGCATGCCCGAGATGGCGGGACTCGATTTCCTCGTAGAGAGCCGCAAGCTGCGCCCGCATTGCTCGCGCATCCTCGTGACCGCCGTGCTCGACCTGCCGGTGATCGTCGAAGCGATCAACCGCGGTGAGATTTTCCGCTTCGTGGCCAAGCCGTGGCTGCGCGAGGAACTCGTCGCCACCGTGCGCAACGCGGTGCAGCGGCACGACCTCATCACGCGCAACGACGCGCTCCAGGCGGAGACCCAGCAGCTCAACGCCCAGCTCCGCGACGCCAACGCCGCGCTTCAATCCAAGGTCAACGCCGTCGAAGAGGAGAAGCAGCGCGTGAACGACGCGAACCGCGAGCTCGCCGCCCGCTACGAAAGCTCCCTCGAACTCTGCCGTCGCATCCTTACCACTTACGACCCGATCCTGGGCGGACAGGTCAAGGCGCTCGTCGAGTTCGCCGAGCTGATGGCGGCCACCGATCACTTCACTGACACCGAACGCCACGCGCTGAGGAACGCCGCGCGGCTCTGCGATCTCGGCCTCATCGGCATGCCGCGCGAGATGGTGCGCGCGCTGCGTAACGGCAGCGACCGCCTCTCGGAGCGCGAGCGAGCCCAGCTCCAGAGCCACCCGATCTACAGCCAGACGCTCGCGGCGCTCGTCGACAGCCGCCCTGAGGTGGGCGAAGTCATCCGGGCGCACCACGAGCGTTTCGACGGGCTGGGTTACCCCGACGGTCTCGCAGGCAAATCCATCCCGTGGGCCGCTCGCTGCCTCGCGGTCGCCGTCGGCTTCGTCGAGTCCGGCCTGCCCAAGGCCGCGACGATCCAGGCCATCCTTTCGCGCTCCGGTCGCGACTACGATCCGGAGGCGGTGCGGCTCTTCATCAAGGTGAGCCACCTCGTGCAGCTTCCGAAGCAGGTCCGCGAGATCACGCTGCAGGAGCTCGCGCCCGGCATGGTGCTCGCGAGCGGCATCTTCAGCCCGCACGGTTTGCTGCTCATCAGCGAAGGCCAGCCGCTCAACGAGGCCACGATCGCCAAGATCAACAGCCACAACAACGCCACGCCGATCAGCCAGCGGTTGTTGGTTCAGACGTAGGACACGCGGCCGGCCAGCGGCGCCGCGTTCGCTATTCGTTGAACTCGTCGCGCTGCTTCGCGCGCGCGTCCTCGGACTTCAGGGCCGCGGCCACCAACGGATCGTGAACGGCCTCGCGCTCGCGCAGCCGGCGCTCCAGAGCCCGGAGGTCCTCCTCGCGCTGATCGAGCTCGATTTCCTTTTCCTGCTGGGCCTGCACCTTCTCGAAAAGCTTGGTCTCGGATTCGTCGATGAACTGCTCCCGGGCCGCGAGCCCCGCGCGGGTTTCCTTGAGCGTGGCCTCCTGCCGGTCGAGTTCCTCGCGCACGAGATTGAGCGCCGCCCGTTCCTCGGCGGAGACAACCGCACCAGTCGCGGCGGGCTTCTGAGAGGCATTCAGCAACTGCGAGCGGGCGAAAAGCAGCGCCTCCATCTCCGCCAGATCGCGCTCATGCTCGCCCAGACGCGACTCCGTCTCGGTGATGACCCGCTCGCGCTCAGTCAAAGTGATCTCGAGTTGCTTCAGGGTGCGCTCGAGCTCGATCAGTTTGGGCGCGGCCTGGTTGGATCGGCGGTCGCCGGGGAATTGGGTTTCGGAAACGACCGCGAGGATGGACTCGCGCGCGGCCACGGAGGCGTCGATCGCGGTGAAGGGCGTGCCCGACCCCGGGCGGCGGCGCGGAAGTGCGAGCACCTGACCGGCAGGACGGGGACGGGGAACGGGAGCCGGCGCTGGAACGGGAGCAGCCATCGGCTATTTGCCCCAGAGCCAGCCCAGCAGGCCGGAGCGCTTTTTCTCCACCACCACCGTGGGCAGGCGCAGGTGCGGCCGCAGCAGCTCGACGGCGCGCTTGGCGAGGGCGGGATTGGTGATCCCGCTGAACTGGCGCTCCAGCGTGCCACCGGCCGCCACATCCTTCTCGATGGCGACGACATCCGCGGAAAACCACGCGGTCGCGAGCTCGACCCGATCGGCGCCATCCTTCGCGCGCGCAGCCTGGCCCACCGCCTCGATAAGATGCAGACCCTTGTGCCCGCGGCGGAAAGGCAGCGCCTCGGCGAGCGCGGCCTCGTCGATGTGCGAAAGCGCATTGAGCAGCTTCTTGAAATCCCCGCCCACGACCACGGCTTGCGACAGGCCTTGGGCAAACACCGCGAACTCCCCGAGCGTCGCGAGCTTCTCGAGCTTGCAGAACTCGAGCGTGTCGGCGTCGAGCGCCGTGAGCGCGATCGGAAAATTCTCCGCAATGCCGAGCTTCGCCATGTTCTTCAGCAGCTGGTTCTCCTTGGCCGAGGCCGACTCGGCGTTCTCAACCATGTCGGCGAACGGGCTGTCGAACGCGAGGGTCTCCGTGAGGATGAGCACGAGGTTATCCACGAGTTCGGGCGGCTGGCCCTTGTCGGCCAGGGTTTCGACGAGTTCCTCGAAAGAAAGATCGATGTAGTTCGCCGGGGTTTCGGTGCGGCCTTTGATCGGCCAGGCCGGCAAATCAAGGTTCTCGGCGAGACTCTGCAGCGATGTGTCGGCCATGATCGACGTCGAAAAGGCGGTGCGCACGTCGTCCCATTGCCGGGTGGTGGATTTGATGGTGAGCATGGTGAGCGAAAAGTGGCGCCGGCCCGGCAAGCGGCGTGGATGCGGGAACTCAACCCTGGACGTGCTGGAGCAGCTCGGCGGCGACCTTGCGGTAGTCGTTGATGACGTTGTCGGCGGCATTGCCCGCCTCGGCGGACTCAGCGCTCACGAGGGCGACAGGCAGGCCGAGCGCGACTGCGCGCCGCACGACCATCGCGTCGCGAATCTGCGCGTCGAAGATCTTCGCCGTCGGGGCGGCGCGCTTGGCGGTCTTGAATTGGTTCAGGCGAAGCTGCATTCGCATCTTGGGCACCTCGATATCGACCCCAGTCTTGATGGAGTTGAAGATAATCCCCTGAATCTGCGCCGGCGCGCCCATCGCGCCTTTCCGGAAGCTCGCGGAGAGCTGGTGGAATTTTTGCAGTTTTTCGACGAGCAGCGTGAAGCCGATGAGGCTCAGCGCGTCGGGGTTGGCGGGCACGTAGATTTCGTTGGAGCTGAAGACCCCGCACTGGGAGGCGCGCAGGATGTTGGGCGGGCAGTCGAAGAGGATGAAGTCGTAGTTGGCCTCGACCGCGGCGAGCTGCTCGTAGAACACCAAGTAGGGCGGCCGCTTCGGATCGCCGTCGAACTCGCTCTCAAGATCGACGAGGTTGAATGTCGTCGGGACCAGATCGAGCCCGGGCAGGAGCTTCTCGCCGGCGCGGCCCTCGACTACATCCTGATGGATGAGATCGCGCAGCTGGGCGCCGCTCGTGAAGATCGAATACACCGAGCCGTGCGTGGCGACGTTGATCTTGTTCCAGCGATCGAGCTTCATCAGCCAGATGCTCGCGTTGGACTGCGTGTCGAAATCGCACAAAAGCACCCGCTTGCCTAGCTTGGCTAGCGCCGCGGCCGTGTTGACGACCAAGGAGGTCTTGCCGACTCCTCCCTTGTAATTGATGAAGCTTATTTTTCGCGCCATGCGTCGTGTTGCCATGGACCCTATCGGACCGAAAGCGCGCGAAGTTGCGTCCCACCTTTTGCATCTGCCAGAAAAAAACCGACGTTCCGTAATTTACCGAAAATTTTCCTTCTGTGAACAAAGCCGATTTGTGCGCCGCCATCCTCCACGAGCTCCGTCAGGAGCTAGCCCGCCAAACCAGCGCCGCCGCCACGTCGCGCGAGGAGGCCATCAGCGAGGAGAGCCGCGCCGAGAACAAATGGGACACGCACAGCCAGGAGGCCGCCTATCTCGCCGAGGGTCAGTCGAGGCTCGCCCATGAGATTGGCGCGAGCATCGAACACTACACGGCGCTGCCCATGGAGGGCTTCAGCGCCGGTGACGCCATCGCGGTGGGCGCGCTCGTCGAGGTGGAGGCGGCGCGGGGTGGGAAAAGCTCCTGGTATTTTCTCGGCCCGCGCGCCGGCGGGCTCGAACTCACGCTCGGCGGACAGGCCGTGCTCGTCCTCACACCCCAGTCGCCCCTCGGCCGCCAGCTCCTCGGCCGGCGAATGGGCGACACGATCGCGGGTCCCGGGCACAAAGCCGCCGCGACGCAGCGGATCGTATCGATCCGCTGAGCGACGCGGCGGCGCATCCCCTGTCCAACTATTCGTGCAAACTGAAGACCACAGGCGCCGTCATGCGAAACGCGACCACGCGTCCGTGCCGGCGACCGGGTTCAAACTTCCATTTCACGACCGCCCGAAGCGTGGGTTCCTCGAAAACCCGATCGGAGGAGCGGACTACTTTCGCCTCAACGACGTTCCCGTGCTCATCCACGGACAAATCGATCAGCACCTCGCCCGTGAGGCCCGCTTTCTTGGCGTCATACGGATAAATCGGTGACGTTTGGAAACGCGTGCGCGGTGGATTGTCCAATGCAATGGCCGTGAGGATTCCGTCGGTCTTGATCTTGCCGTCGATGCTGCCGTGCGGATTCCCAATCTCCACGATGCGCTGCGCATCGCCAATCGGCCCGATCACGACACGCGGTTTTGCCATGACCGGCTGATCGATGTCAGGCCATGCGACGCGTTCAGGCTCGACGCTGGTGGGATGGGCAAGGTCCTCACCTTTGCGTTCGACCAACTCGTCGGGCGACACAAGGACGACCTCCAATTCTTCGGACGGCATCAGGAGACGACAGCCGGAATCAGTCGGCTCTTTGACATTTGGCGACACGGATCGGGGGCTTCTCGGAAATCCAAACAGCAGCGCGCCATGGAAGGCGGCGGCGAACACAACGGGGACAACGTAGCGGGTATTCATGATGTTTGCGCGGGGTTCATTTTCACCACGCGCCACGTCGGCGTTTCTTAGCGCGTCCGCGAAAGTTTTCCGCGATGCGGATTGATTCGCGCGGGCGTTTGCCGTTTTTCGGCGCGATGCGACTGCTCGCCGCCCTCTTCCTTCTCGCCGGCACAGCCGCCACGGCCGCCGTGCCCGCTGCGCTGGAGGCGGCTCTGAAAACTTTCCGCTCGGATCCGCCGCCGGGCTGGTCGTTCACGCAGACCACGACCGCCGAGGGCCGCTCGACCGTCGAGCGCTGCGACGCCGCGAAGCCCGACTTCGCCCGCTGGGCGCTCGTGGAAAAGGACGGCCGGGTCCCCACGGCAGCCGAGCTCGCCGACTACGCTGATGCCCGCTCGCGCCGCTCCCGCACGGGCACCGCGCCGCGCATCACCGAGCAGTTTCTGCTCGAGACGCTCGAACTGGTTTCCGAGACGCCCGAGCATGCGACCTACCGTTGCCGCTTGCGCCGCGGCGAGACCCGCGACAACACCGCCGAGCACCTGCACGCGACCATCGTCCTGCACAAGGAAGGCGGCGCCATCGAGTCGATCACGCTGGCCAACACCGGACCGTTTCGACCGAACGTCGGCGTCAGCATCGCCGAGATGAAAACCGAGATGATCTACCACGCGCCCGCCGCGGACATGCCGAGCCTGCCGCAGCGCGTCGCGTCGCGCGTGCGCGGCACGGCGTTCTGGTTCAAGTCGCTCGACGCGGAGATGAGCGTGGTTTTTTCCGACTACGAGCGCGCGGTGAAACGGTAGGGCGGGCTTTAGCCCGCCTTGCTTCCGGCACACGCTCACCACCGTGCGTGCGCGCCGGGATTCATCTTGGCCGAAGGCGGGCTGAAGCCCGCCCTACTTCACCCTTCCGCCGTCCACTTGAACACGAACGCGGTGAGCGGGGGCAGCGTCACCCGGATCGACTGGCTGTAGCCGTCGCGCGCGATGTCCTCCGTGCCGCGGCCGCCATCGTTGCCGAGGCCGGAGCCGCCGTAGAACTGGCTGTTGGTGTTGAGCACCTCGCGCCAGAAGCCCGCGCGGGGCACGCCCACGCGATAGTCGCGCTGCGCGCCGCCAAAGTGGCACACGACCGCGTAGAGGGTCTGCTCGAAGACATCGCAGCGCAGAAACGCGATCAGGTTGGCGTCGGCATCCTGGCACGAGAGCCAGCGGAAGCCCTGCGAGTTGAAATCGTTCCGGCTCAGCACGGGCTCGCTGGTGTAGAGCTTGTTGAGATCGCGCACCAGGAGCCGCACGCCCTCGTGGTCGAGGTATTGGCAGAGGTGCCAGTCGAGGCTCGAATCGTGCGCCCACTCGCGCGACTGCGCGAACTCGCTCCCCATGAAGAGAAGTTTTTTCCCGGGCCACATCCACATGTGAGCGTAGAGTGCGCGGAGGTTGGCGGCCTTCTCGCCGATATGCCACGCGCCCATCTTGAAGAGCATCGAGGCCTTCCCATGCACGACCTCGTCGTGCGAGAAGACCGTCACGAAATTCTCCGCATACTGGTAGAGCATCCCGAATGTGAGGTCACTGTGGTGATGGCGGCGCACGATCGCCTCCTTGGTGAAGTAGCGGAGCGTGTCGTTCATCCAGCCCATGTTCCACTTGTAGTCGAAGCCGAGGCCGCCATCGCGCGTCGGCTTGCTCACGCCGGCAAACGACGTGCTCTCCTCCGCGATCATCGCGACGCCGGGATGGTAATGGTGCACGAGGTCGTTGACCTGCCGGATGAACGCGATTGCCTCGAGATTCTCGCGGCCGCCGTATTGGTTCGGGATCCACTGGCCCTCCTGGCGCGAGTAGTCGAGGTATAGCATCGAGGCCACGGCATCGACGCGCAGGCCATCGAGGTGGTAGCGATCGAGCCACGCGAGCGCACTCGCGATGAGGAAGCAGCGGACCTCGTTGCGCCCGTAGTTGAAGATGAGCGTGCCCCAATCCATGTGCGCGCCCTGCCGCGGATCGGCGTGCTCGTAGAGGTGCGTGCCGTCGAACTCCGCGAGCGCAAAGCTGTCGCGGGGGAAATGCGCCGGCACCCAGTCGAGGATCACGCCGAGCCCGCGGCCGTGCAGGTAATCAACGAACCACGCGAAGTCCTCCGGCGTGCCGAAGCGATGCGTCGGCGCGAAGAAGCCCGTGACCTGGTAACCCCAAGAGCCGTCGAACGGATGCTCCGCGAGCGGCATCACCTCGATGTGCGTGAAGCCCATCTCGACCGCGTAGTCGGCGAGCTGAGGCGCGAGTTCGCGATACGAGAGCGGGCGGTTGGCGTCCTCGGGCTTCCGCTTCCACGAGCCGAGGTGGACCTCGTAGACCGAAATCGGCCGGTCCAAGTTCGAAGCCTCTTCACGGCGGCGCGCGACCCAGGCGTCGTCGGTCCACTGGAATTTGCGCGCATCGCAGACGATCGCGGCGTTGCCCGGAGGCGCCTCGAAATAGGCGCCGTAGGGATCCGTCTTGAGCCGCACGTTGCCGCCCTGATCGCGAAGCTCGAATTTGTAGAGTTCGCCCTCGGCCAGACCGGGGATGAACAACTCCCACACGCCCGAGGAGCCGAGCGAGCGCATCGGATGGTAGCGACCGTCCCAGTGATTGAAGTTGCCGACGACCGACACGCGCGCCGCGGATGGAGCCCATACCGCAAACGACACCCCCTTTACGCCTCCGAGATCGCGCACGTGGGGAAACCACAGGTCGTGGCGCCACTCGTTCGAGACCGGGTAGTGCTCTCCGGGATCGGGCGTTCCCTCGTCGGGAACGTCCTCGGCCGCACGCCGGGCCTCGGCATCGAGCGGCGCGCTGCGATCGGCCGGGAGATGCGACGACGCATCCTGCGCGCGCGCGTCCCCGGTGGGCACGAGCACGAAGATGGGCGCCA
>JANOCA010000283.1:0-2862 GCA_031411915.1 Opitutaceae bacterium | reverse complement strand
ATGACGAGGCCGGCGATCATGACGTCGCCGCCGGTGCCCACCTGGCCGCGCGTGGAGAGATTGAACAACCGCCGGCCCGCGGCGTCGGCATCGGCGGCCGAATCCGCATCGTAGACCTCCACCAGCGCCACGCCCGCGCCCGCCGTGCCCGCCGCGGCGGAGACTTGCGCCGTGTAGCTGCCCGGCGAGAGCGTGGTGAGGATCACGGCGTCCTTGGCGCCGGCGGCGAGGGCAAAGGCGCCGGCCTGCGCCGACTTGTCGATGATGGTCGCGCGGCTCGCGCTATCCTCCCAGTTGTCGTTCGAAGCGAGGCGCGCCTCGCCGCGGAACAGCGTGAGCACGGGATCCGCGATGGCGTTGCCGACGCCGAACCCGCGCAGGGTGGGCCCGACGGCGCGGATGAGCACCGACTTCGCCGATGCGCCCGTGATGCTGAAGCCCGCGATCATCGTGGAGGCGCCGCTGCCCGCGAGGCCGCGGGTCGCGACGTTGATGAGCCGAGCGCGGGGAGCGACGCCGGGCGCCGTGCCCGTCGAGAAAGTCAGGTAGAGCAGCGCCGATCCGGCCGCGCGGTTGTAGCCGTCCAGCGCGATCGCGTAGGCGATGCCGCTGCGCACCGCGACCGCGAGGCGGCTCGCGCCATTCTCGCCGCTGTCGTCATCCGCGGCCACGAGGCTGAGGCCGCCAAACGTCGCGCCGGTGTAGACGGCGAGCACGGTGTCGAACGAGCTGCCCTCCGTTCCGAGTGTGAGCGTGCCATCGGCCGGCGCCGTCCACGACCACCAGACGGAGGAGCCGCCCACGGAGCCCGCGTGATTCGGCTCGCCGTTTTCCTTCGTCGCCCCGGCGGTGATCGCGGCGGCGGAGACCTGGCTGCCGGCGAGCGCCGCGCGTGCGGCGAAATTGTCGTTGGCCGGACGCGCGCCCGCGGCGAGGAAGCCGAGCGCGAGGCGCACCCGCCCGTTCGCGCCGCCGTAGCCATCGACGGCGATCTGATAGGCGGTGCCGCGCACCACCGGCATCGAGATCGACGAGGTGTAGTCCGGCCCGCCGTCGTCATCGCTCGCGATCGTGGCGAGGGCGTTCACCGCCGTGCCGGTGTAGACCCCCAGCAGCGTGTCGAAGGTCGAGCCCACGGTCGTGAGGCTGAGCGTGCCATTGTCCGGCGCGACCCAGGTCCACCACAGGGAACGCGCCCCCGCGGACACGTGCACGGGCTCGCCCGACTCGCGGGTGGCGACGATGTTGTTGCCCACCACGGCACCCGTGCTGCCGGCGATCGGGGCGCGCGCGGCAAAGTTGTCATTGGGCGACGCCCCCGCCGAGTGCAGCACCGTCAGCACGACATCGCCGGAGTCGGCGCCATATCCGTCGACCGCGATGAAGTAGGTCGCGCCGGCCGCGGTGTTGAACCGCACGTAGCTCGTGTAGGAATCATCGTCGTCATCGTTGCTCGAGACCGTGGCGAGGCTCGTGGGCGCGGCGCCGGTGTAAACGCCGAGCAGCGTGTCGAAGCTCGAGCCGCGCGTCGCGATGACGGCGGTGCCGGCGGCCGGCGGCGTCCAGCGCCACCAGAGCGACTTGCCCCCGGCATTGCCGGCATGAAGCGGCTCGCCGGCCTCGCGCGTCGCGCGGATCGAGGTGGTGGTCACGACTTCCCCGGCCGGGGCGAGGGTGGCGGCCCCGGCAAACGCATCGTTGCCCGCGGCGACGGCGGCCACGATGCGCACCCGCCGGTCGGCGAGGGTGGTGGCGCCGCGGTTGTCGGTCGCGATCGCGCGCAGCGTCACATCGCCGGGCGCGGCGAAGCTGACGCCGCGCAGCGTCGTGAACGTGCCGCCGGTGGGCACCACGCGGCCCAGGCTCGTCGGCGGTGAGCCGAGCAGGATGAAATCGACGCTCGCCACCGTGCCGTCGGCGTCGCTGGCCGCCACCGAGAGATCCGCGGGGTTGTTCGCGAGGATCTGCACATTGTCGTATTGCGGCGCGGCCCAGCCCACGACCGGCGTCGCGTTGACGGCCGGCACGTCGACGGTGACGGAGGTGAGCAAGCCGCGGTTCAGCGAGTCCACGGCCGTCGCCGTGAGCGTGACTCTCCCGGGCGCCGGCGGCGTCCAGGTCGTGGAGTAGGTCGTCCCCACGCGGCCGGCCGGCTGGTTGGCATCGGGCGTCGAGGTGGCGCGCAGGATCGTGTCGCCGAGACGGAAGGCCACGCTGCTCACGCCCACGCCTGCCGGCGTGGTCACGCGCACCACGAAATTCACCGGCACCCCGAGGCTGACGGTCGAGCCGTTCGTCGGCGAATCGATGACGATCGTGCTGGCCGCGGCCGGCGCCACGGCGGGCGGGACGACCTTGACCAAGCTCGCGACCTGGGAGAAGTCGATGTAGGGCTCGTTCGGATTCTGGTAGGGATCGGTGAAGCTGCCCTTCCAGTTGTCGTGGATGATCGCCCAGGCGGCGCGTGTGACGCCCGCGATGGTGCCCGAGTGGTAGCCGACACCGCAGGTCGCGTGGCCGCCGTAGTTGTCGTCGGTCACGTTCGTCTGGCGGTAATTCTGCACGTTCACCTGCACGGGCCGGCCGGCGTCGATCTCGGAGGTGTATTGCGTGAACGACATGTCGGTGGACGTTACGCCGCGGTAGTTGCCGCGCGCGTGGAGCGCGAAGTTGAAGCCGCCCACGCCGCGCTCCTGCACGTAGCTGCGCGTGCCGGAGAGCTGCTTGTCGGCGTAGGTGCCGTCCGTGGTCCACTCCATCAGCGTGCGCAGGCGCAGCCGCAGGCCGGTGAGGTCCGCCTCGTTGACGAGGTTCGGGAAGCCGTTCGTGTCGTGGAAAAGCAGGATGTCCATCATGCTGACG
>JANOCA010000282.1:0-2387 GCA_031411915.1 Opitutaceae bacterium | reverse complement strand
CGCCGGTGCGCGTGTTCCGATCCAACAAGTGGGCTGTGCCAATTTTCGGTTGCCGCTGAAAATCCGCGCGCGCGACGGGAGCATCCATACGCTTGAGACGAGCGTGACCGGCACCGTCTCCCTCGAAGCCGGCCTCAAGGGAATCAACATGGGACGCGTCATGCGCTCCTTTTACGAACACCAGGACGAGGTGTTCACCTTCGCGGTCATCCGTCGGGTGCTGGCGCGATACCAGCGCGAGATCGGCTCGTTCGATGCGCGGATCAAGCTGTCGTTTTCGTATCCGATGAGGCAAAGGAGCCTGCGGAGCGGACTCGAGGGGTGGCAATACTACCGCGTTGCCTACGAAGCGGCGCTGGATCGCGACGGGAAATTCTCCCGGATCGTGGAGTTCGATTTTGTGTATTCGTCGACCTGTCCCTGCAGCGCGGAGTTGTCCGAGCACGCGCGAAGCACGCGCGGGGTCTACGCCACCCCGCACGCCCAGCGCTCCAAGGCCCGGGTGCGGGTCGTGCTGGCGAACAACCGGACGCTCGCGATCGAGGATTTGCAGCGCCACTGTGCCGAGGCGCTCAAGACCGAGACGCAAGTCATGGTCAAGCGGGAGGACGAGCAGGCCTTTGCCGAACTCAACGGCGCACACATCAAGTTTGTCGAGGATGCGGCCCGGCTGCTTTACCAGGAACTCGCGGGCGACAAACGCATCAGCGATTTTCAAGCCGCCTGCTCACACCTCGAGTCGCTTCATTCGCACGATGCGGTCAGTGTGATTTGCAAGGGTGTGCCGGGAGGACTGAGAGCGGACTTTTCAGATTTCCAGTCCTTGGTCTGCTGAGATTGTTCCGAGATTTGCTCAAACCAAGATCGTCGCGGAGTGCGGCGCCGGTTGGCGTCGATGAGGTCCGATAGGCGTCGCGAATAGCCGGCTCAAGCCGGGATTGCGCGGGTCGCCCGACTCACTCACGTTGTGGACCATGCTCGCGACACTTGTGATGACCGTGATTGGCGCCGATCGGCCCGGACTTGTGCAACTCGTCGCCGCGCGCGTCGCGGACCATGGCGGTAACTGGCTCGAGAGCCGGATGTGCCACCTCGGCGGGCAGTTCGCGGGCATTGTCCGCGTGGAGGTCGCCGCCGAGCGCAGCGATGAGCTCGTGGGCGCCCTGCATCGGCTGGAGTCGGGCGGGCTGCGCGTGATCGTGCATGCGGAGAGCGGCGCGGCGGTGAAGCAGGCGGGCCTGCTCGCGACGCTCGAGCTGGTCGGCCAGGATCGGCCGGGTATTTTGCGTGGGGTTTCCGGCGTGCTCGCGGCCCATGGCGTGAACGTCGAGGAACTCACCTCGGAGCGCGTGAGTGCGCCGATGGGCGGCGGCACTTTGTTTCAGGCCAACGCGACCGTGGTTGTGCCGGCTTCCGCGAATCTCGCGGCGGTGCGGACGGACCTCGAGAAGATCGCGGCGGACATGATGGTGGAGCTGAAGCTCCGGCCGGCGAGGTAGGGCGCGGACTCCGTTCCGCGCCTCGATTTACGCCGGCCAAACGGCGGCCAGCGGAGTGGCCGCCCTACCGGCCAAACTTCTGTCGCACGACGAGCAGCAGCACGCAGCCGGCGACGATGTCCGTCAGCCCGACGATGATGCGCAGGGGCAGCGGCATCCGCGTGAGGAAAAGCAGCACCACGAGCCCGCCGACAATCAACGCGGGTGCGAGGATGAGAATCAGGCGGCGCTGGCGGGCGCGCGGGTCGGCGGTCATCGGGCGATGGGCAGCGTGAGCCGCATGAGGGTGCCCGCCGGGCTGGTCGCGTGGAGCGCGATGTCGCCGTGGTGGCTGTTGAGGATGCGCTTGGCGATCGCGAGGCCGAGGCCCGTGCCGCCGGGGCGGCCGGAGAGGAACGAGTCGAAGATCCGATCGCGGATCGCGGGATCGACGCCCGTGCCCGTGTCGCGGAGATCGAGGATCGCGTGCGGGGCGCCGGCGGATTGTTCCGTGGCGAGCGTGATGGTGACGGTTCCGCCGTGCGGCATCGCGTGCATGGCGTTGAGCAGGAGGTTGAGCAGCACTTGCTGGAGCTGGCCCTTGTGCGCCTCGACGAAGACGGGCCACGGGGGCGGCGTGAACTCCACCGCGACCTGATGCTGCGCGAGCTTGAGCCGCACGAGCACCAGCGTGTCGGCGACGACCTCGGCGAGCGACCACCGCGAATGCAGGCTCGTCGGCGCCTGGGCAAACCCGAGCACGCGCGTGACGATGGCCTCGAGCTGATCCAGCTTCTCGCCGATCACGCGCATGTCGGTGGTGCGCGGATCGCCGGCGGGAAAGTCGAGGCCGAGGCCGCCGTGGAGGAGCTTGAGCACGGTGAGGGGATTGCGGATCTCGTGCGCGAT
>JANOCA010000281.1:0-20097 GCA_031411915.1 Opitutaceae bacterium | reverse complement strand
TTCGATCTGCCGGCCGGCGATGCCGCCGAGACGCTCAAGCGCTTCGGCCAGCAGGCGAAACGCGAAATCATGTTTCCCGCCGAAGCCGTGGCGGGCGTCAAAACCCATGCCGTCAAAGGTGAACTCGCCCCGCGCGTCGCGCTCGACCGCCTCGTGGCCGACACCGGTCTCGCCGTCGCGGAAGACGAGCGGTCCGGCGCCCTGATGATTTTTCGGGCCGCGCCGCCGAGACCGCCCGATGGGGCGCCACCGGCCGGCCGTCAGCCGCCCACCCAATCCAAACCACCCGACAAAACCATGACTCGCAAAAACCCGCTCGCCCTCCTCGGCGCCTTGCTCGCCTCCGTCGCTGCGCCGGCCCAGACCACGCCGGCCGGCACCGGCCCGGGCGATCCCGCCAAGGACGTGCCGCTCGTGCTCTCCGAATTCCGCGTCGATACCTCGAAGGACCGAGGCTACCTCGCCACGAACGCCACGACCGGCACGCGCCTGAACATGCCGATCAAGGAAATCCCGATGCCGATCGAGGTCATCACCCGCGAGTTCATCGACGACATCGGCGCGGTCGATGTGAAGGAGGCGTTGCGCTACAGCGCCGGCATCGTGCAGGACACGGTGACCACCGCGAACAACTTCACCTTCAGCCCCTCGGGCTCCGGCAACGCCGGCTCGGTCAGCCGCGACAGCGTGGCGATCAACATCCGCGGCTTCAACACGCGCTCGTTTCTGCGCAACGGCTTCCGCCAGGACACCGTCACCGACGTCGTGAACATCGACCGCCAGGAAGTCGCGCGCGGCCCGCAGGCCCTGCTCTACGGCATCGCCGCGCTCGGCGGCATCGTGAACATCACGCCCAAGTATCCCGGCAACACCCCGCGCAGCAACGCGCGCGTCGGCTTCGGTTCCAACGAATTCTACCGCTTCGAAGCCTACAAGTCCGGTCCGATCCTGAAGCGCACAGAGGGCCGCTCCCTCAACTACGGCGTGGGCTTCGTTTACCAGAATCTCAGCACTTTCGATGACTTCGACGACCGTCGCCGCATCCTCGTCACGCCCGCGATCGATTTTCGGCCGTTCAAGGACACCAACATTTTCGTGGACATCGAATACGGCAAATTCCGCTCCGAGGGCAACGGCTTCAAGGACGTGGCCGATGCCAACGCCGGCAACGTCATCAATCGTTTCGGCCTGCGCGTCGCCGAAAACATCAACGAGACCAACGAAGCGGCGAACGTCGCGCGCGATCGCTTCAATCGCGACCGTTTTTTCCGCCTGAGCGGCGGCGACACCTACGCGAAGGACGACTACTTCACCGGCACGGTGGAGATCACGCAGAAGATTTTCGACGGCCTGAGCGCCGTGCTCGGCGCCAATTACACCGATGTGCTCACCAAGCGCCGCTCGCTTGACTCGCAGGGCGTCGTCACCACCAACACCGCCAGTCCGGCACTGGCGCCGACGGGCGTGGGGGCGTGGACCAACGTCGGACCCAACCCCGTCACGCCGGCGCAGACCTATTGGAAGACGATCAATTACCAGTGGGCGAACGGCATCACCCACAAGTTCATCAAGCAGGTGCGCGCCGAGCTAACCTACGAACTCTCCCTCCTGGGCAACAAGCAGGTCCTCCTCGTCGGCCGGCAGGAGCAGACCATCAACCAGACCGATACCACGACCGCGCAGGTGACGAGCAACCTCGCGGGCGGCACGAACCGGTCGTTCATCGCTTTCAACAATCTCGCGGGCGTGCGCTACGCTGGCGAACAGACGCGCGTGTTTCGCGAGACCCCGTTCTGGGAATGGAACACCGGCCACTACGCGACCTACCAGGGCAAGTGGTGGCACAACCGCATCACCGGCATCGCCGGCGTGCGTTGGAATCGCTACATGGTCCGCACCTTCAACAACACGTTCGTGAAGGCGGACGCGACGAAGCCGGACAGCGATGTCGCCAACTGGGTCAAGCCCGCCGCCCCGGACCCCGCGTCGCTCAACAGCGCGCCCGGCGCGGTGCCCGTGGTGAACGGCTACCGCTTCGGCGGCAAGGAGCAGACCGACCGCAGCCCGACGGCCGGCCTGAGCGTGGCGGTCACGAAGGACATTTCCCTCTACGCCGTGAGCGCGGGCGGAATTTTTCCCAACACCGGCCAGCGCGACGGCGCGGGCAATCCCTTCCAAGCCGAAAAAACCAAGAGCAAGGAGGTCGGCCTGAAGTTCGACGTGTGGAGGGACAGCCGTGGTCGCTCCCGTGTCTCGGCCACCGTCGCGGCCTTCAACATCGATCGAGACAACGCCATCTATAATCTCTTCTGGGCCCCGCAGCCGCGTAGCAACAATCAGGCGACGCTCCGCGCCGGCTTCACCGGGAATGTTCCGGTCAGCGGCAGCGGTCCGGCCGCTTACTCGGTCACCAACTCGGCCTACACTACCTTCCAGACGGAAAGGCCCGTCACCTATCTCCTCAACACGACCTACGTCGCGGCGGCGGACCTCAGCCATCCGCGCGTGACCGGAGCGCCCCAGCAGGGCGGTTTCATTTTGGTCGACTACGCCTCGCTCGGCGCCGCCGCGGCCGATCCGCTCCGCCGCGCGCTCGATGCCGCGGCCAACGACGCAAACAATTTCACGGCGAATCAGACCGGAGCCGTCGGCACTGGAGCCACCGGACTTTACGCGAACAACGCCTACATCAACCGCAACTCCGACACCTCCTACAACGACCGCACGCGGGGCATCGACATGCAGGTTTATTTTAACCTCACGGAGAATATCTCGACTGTGCTCACCTACCAATATCTCACGCAGGGGGTGACCGGCGGCTTCCGCGTCGTCGATCAGCCGAAGAGCACCGAGTATGATTCGTGGTGGAACTACATGGGCGTCCCCGTCGAAACCCGCCGGGCCAACCTAGACGAGTCGTCCTACGACTTCTCCGGCCAGACGGTGGGCCGGCGCACGATCGACAACCCGCGCAATCAGCTCTCGATCTGGAACAAATACGACTTCACGACCGGCGTGCTGAAGGGCCTCGACCTCGGTCTCGGCGCCCAGTTCAACGGCCAGCGCCAGAGCGAAGTGCTGCTCACCAATGGCGCGAGGACCACCGAGGGCGTGGAAAACGTCCGCTTCAAGCCCAAGTTCAAGGCGGACTATAAACTCAATCTTGGCCTCGGCTATCGCGCGACACTCGGCGGCCGCAAGTGGAACTTCCGCGCCAACGTGAACAACTTGCTCAACGAGCAGAAAAAAATCGCGACCAGTGAGAGCACCCTCTTCATCGATCCCGTCTCGGGAGCGACCGTGGCCTCCACGGTCGCCGGTGCGCGCAAGATCTCGGTTCCGGAGCGCGCGGTGCGCTACTACGAGCCCATCTCCTTCCGCCTCACGGCCGGCGTCCAGTTTTGAGGGAGTCCCAACGCCGTCGTGAGTATCCCAAGGATTGCTGGTTGGAGCGCCTCCGCCTACCAGCCGAAGATGTAGCGCTCGCGCCGCAGATCGGCGCCGCCGCGGAGCGTGCCGGTCTTCGGGTTCACGCCCACCGCGACGACTCCGCTTTGCATCCCATATGGCCCGAGCACGCGCACCTCGTGGCCCCGCGCGCGCAGCTCTTCCTGCACTTTCGCCGGAATGCGACTCTCGATGTCGAGCTGGCCCGGCGCATTGGCGTGGTTGTCGAATGAGCTGTGCGGGTGGTTCGAGTTGATGCGCGGCGCCTCGATGGCCGGCTGGAGGTCCATGCCGAAGACGATCACGTTGAGCAGCACGTTGAGGACCTGCTGGTCCTGGCTGTCGCCGCCGGGCGTGCTCGCCGCGAGGAACGGCACGCCATCCTTGCGCACAACGGTCGGCGTGAGCGTGGTGCGCGGGCGCTTGCCGCCGACGAGCACGTTGGGGCTCAGCGGATCGAGGTCGAAGGCCTGCATGCGGTTTGAGAGCGGCACACCCGTGTCGCCCGCGATGAACGCCCCGCCCAACACCCAGCCCGAGCTGGGCGTCGCGCTGAAGAGATTGCCCGCGGCGTCCACGGTGTTGACGCACGTCGTGTCGCCGCCGCTGTCGGGATTTTTCTCACCCTGCGGGTGCGGCATGTAGCGTTTCGCCGGCGGCTTGACGTCGCCGTCGAACGCAAACGGATCGCCGGGACGGTAGTCGAGGAACGCCTGCGGCCCGATCAGTTTGCGACGTTCGGCCGCGTAGGCTTTCGAGAGCAGGCCCTTCATCGGCACCTGCGCAAACGCCGGATCGCCGAGGAACGCGTTGCGGTCGTCGTAGGCGAGCTTGAGCGCCTCGTGCACGGTGTGGATGTAGTCGGTGGAATGCAGGCCCATCGTCTTGAGATCGATGCCTTCAAGGATGTTCAGCGTCATGAGCATCACAGGGCCTTGGTTCCACGCGCCGGCCTTGTTGATTTCGTAGCCATGAAACGTCGTCGTCGCTGGCCGCTCGATGGCGCCGCGAAACTCCGCGAGATCCTCGTAAGTGAACACGCCGCCCTCCGCTCGGTTGGCCTCGACGATGCGACGCGCGATGTCGCCCTTGTAGAACGCATCGCGCCCCGCGCGAATCGCCGCCGCGCGATCCTTGTTCTTGGCGAACGCGTCGCGCTCGGCGCCGACGATCGCGCGCAGCGTGCGCGCGAGGTTGGGCTGGCGGAAAATCTCGCCGACCTCCGCCAGCTTGCCGCCGGGATAGTAAGTGTGGCCCCACTTGTAGCCCTCGGTCGCCTTCCGCTCGCGCGCCATGTTTTCGCGCAGGTAGGCATACATCGGGAAGCCGTCCGCCAACTCGATCGCGGGCGCCATCACCTGCGCGAGGCTCATCGTGCCGAAACGCTCGAGCGCGATCGCCATCGCGTCCATCACCGCGGGAATCGTCGCGCCGAGCGGGCCGTTGCCATCGACCTTGCCCTTGGCCGATAACAGCGCCGGCGTCGCCGCTTTCGGCGCGGGCCCCTGGCCGTTGATCACGTGGACGGTCTTCGTCTTCGCGTCATGGATGATGACCGGGCACTCGCCGCCGAAACCGAAGTGCGAAATCTCCACGACCGCCGCCGCGAACACCGTGGCCACGCCCGCATCGATCGCGTTGCCGCCCTGCTCCATGATGCGCACGCCGGCCGAGACGGAGTAGTGCCGGCCCGCCGCGACGATGCCGCGCTGCCCGACGATCTCGGGGCGCATGGTGGTCTCCCGTTTCTGTGCCGGGCGCGGCGGCTGCTGGGCGGCGAGAGGGGGAGAGAGCGCGAGGCAGGCGAGGGCGAGACGGGTGTTCATGGCGGGAAAGGCGTGGTGGGGTCGGCGAAGAAGCAAACGGCGCTGGCAAAGGCGATGAAGGAGCGTTGAATCCCAGTATCGGGGGATTCAACGCTCAAAGACGGGGCGATCCTAACAAGGCAAGGCGGGCCTCGTGTTCGGTCCGCCTACCCGCGGCATCGACCGCGCGTTTTCGAATTAGCGCGGGATTTCGGAGCGGGCCTGGAGTTAGCTCGGCATTCTGCCGGAAGAATTGTTACAATAGAGCGTCACAATCACCGAGTGGTTGTCACGCCGGCGGTAAATCTCAATCTGGACCTCATTTGGAATGAAAATCCACCTCTTCGACAACACCACGGATTATACTGTGATGCCGGCCGGCCGTGTCATCTTCAACTCAGGGGATCCCGGCGACTGTATGTATGTAGTTATTGGTGGCGAGGTAGACATCACGGTCAACGGGAGGGTTATCGAGACCGTGGGGCCCGGCGGAATTTTCGGCGAGATGGCTTTGGTGGAAGACCAGCCGCGCACTGCTACGGCGATTGTGAAATCCGAGTCCAAACTCGTCGCGGTGAACCGGAACCGCTTCCTTTTCATGGTGCAGCAAACGCCCTTTTTCTCGCTGCAGCTCCTGACGATCGTGACCGATCGGCTGCGCCGGTTGATGGCGGAGAGGCTCTGAAACGGGCTCAAGCAAACGCGGCCATCGCGCGATCGAGGACAGCGCCGAGCGCCAGCGCCCGGCCTTCCGCATCCATCCGTTCGGCCGCGTCAAGCGAGACTTTCCCGCGCGTGTGACTGATCACGGAGGCCAGCGTCCGGGCGTCGGCCGGTTCGAGCGGCGCGCCGATGGCCTCGCGCAGGGCGCGCGCAGCGGCGAAGAACAGCAGGGCGGCGGCAGGGTCGTCCCTGAGGCGCCCAAGCCGGCCGAAGCCCTCAAGCAAGAACGCGAGGGCGCGCCGGTCGCCCAATTCGCGATTGATGGTGATGCTTTCCCTTAGGCACTGCTGCGCTTGATCGGCGTCGCCGGTGTCGAGGGCCAGCTCGGCGAGGCTGGAGAGCGCGTTGGCGGTGGACCAGCGATCGCCGACCGAGCGATTCAGCTGCACACTCTCCTCGAGCAGGGTCCGGGCAAGATCGTGTTCTTTGCGGATGCGGCGCACGAACCCGAGGTTGTTGAGCGAATTTGCGATTTCCCGTTGGTCGTTTTGTCGCCGACGGATGGCCAGGCTGCGCTCGTAGTAGGCGAGCGCTAGGTCGGTGTTGCCCTGTGAGCGTGCGACGATTCCCAGGTTGTTGAGCGTCCTGGCCGTGGCGGCGTCCTCGCCCAGCTGCTCGCGCATGGCGAGGGCGTGATCGTAAAGATCGGTGGCTCGGGCAAAGTCCCCCGTTTGGGCGCAAAGAGTGCCCTCGAGGTGCAGCATGAGAGCGACACCGGTGGTGTTGCCGAGTTCGGCATTTTCCTGCCGGGCGCGATTAATCCAGATTGCCGCGTCGGAAAATTCGCCGCGCTTCCGGTGCAGGTCGCCGATCGCGCCGGCCATGGCCGCTCGCTGCGCCACGAGGCCGGCGAGTTCGGCCTGCTCGCGCGCCTCGCGATAGCGGACTGCCGCGTCATTCCAACGGCCGGCCAGTTCAAGCACCTCGCCAAAACCGGCGAGAACCGCGACCCGCGGACCGTCTGCCAACAGCGGCAGCGCCCGTTCGTAAAAGCTGATGGCCAATTGCAGCGCGTAGGCCGCGCGGGCCGCATCGCCAGCGGCGACATAGTAATGGCGCTTCTTGTCGTCGCAGTTGCTCCGGCCATAGTGAAAGGCGAGCAAGTCGATCCACGGGCGGAGGTCGTCGCCAGCCAGACGCTCAAGATGGCGGCCAATCGACTCGTGAATTTGCGCGCGAAACTCGAATGGCAGACTCTCGTAGGCAACTTCCTGGATGACGATCTGCTTGAACAGGTAGGCCTCGTCGCCGCCGGCGGGTTCCCGCAGGGTCAGATCGCGTTCCTGCATTTCGGCCAGCTGCGCCGGCAGCTCCGAGCGAACCCGGTCCAGCGGGTGGACGCCGAACAGGACCGCGGAGCGGAACGCGCGCCCGATCACGCTTGCAACCTTGAGCGTGGATTGAGTGTCGCCCGACAGTTGGTCGATGCGACCGAGCACCAGGCTGTGGAGACTTTCGGGAAGCTCCAGCGCCTCCAGCGCCCGCGGATCGGCGAGGTTCGCACCCCGGGCCTTCAGGAGGGTGGCAACCTCCTCGATGAAGAACGGATTGCCGCCCGAGCGTGATGTGATGACGTCGACGAGGTCCGCCGGCGCTACGCCGGCCCCGAAGGACTCGCCGAGCTTGAGCTCAACGAGCTGGCGAGCCTCGGCAGATGGCAGCTCACCGAGCTCGATGGTGGTCAGGTAGTCGAGGGGAGCGTCGTTGGCACCATAGATTTCGCCGGGCTTCGCGGGCCGGTGCGCCAGGACAAGTGCGACGGGTAGGCGCGCCGCCGCCTGGACGATTGCGCCGAGCAGATTACGCGAGGCTTCGTCGATCCAGTGGCACCCTTCGAGCACGAACAGCAGCGGCCCGGAGCGTGCCCGGTGGCGCAGGCATTCGATGACGAGGCCCTCGAGGGAAGAACGCCTCACCTTTGGATCAAGCGTGCGGGTGAGGTCGTTGTCGGGCAGCGCGGCGTTGAGCAGCGGACCGAGGAGCGGCGCGCGGGCCCGCAGGCTCGGATCGATGGCGGCGAGTTGCCGCTCGACGATGGCCAGGGTTGCAGTGGCGTCGGCCTCCGGCGGAACGTGAAAAAACGACCGCCAGATCGGGATCCAGACGGTGTAACTGGCCTCGCGTCCAAGCGCGGGGCAGTCGCCGGCAAAGGCGGTGAAATCCAGCGCTGGCGCTTCGCGGACGACCTCCGTCAGCAGGCGCGTCTTTCCCATGCCCGCCTCCGCCGCCACGGCGATCACCTGCCCCCGGCCGTTTCGGGCTTGGCGCAGACAATCGATGGCGAGCGAGCGCTCGCGACTGCGGCCGATCATGGGCCCCCCGTTCTTCGCACCCAAGATTCCGGTTTGCTTGCGGCCGAGCAGCCGAAAAACGGGCACCGGGTCCTTCTTGCCCTTTACGCTCACGCTGGGGAGTGCAAGCAGCTCAAACGCATTCCGCTGAAGCCGCGCCGCGTGCGCGCTGATCAAAATCTCCATTGGCCGCGCCTTGGCCATGAGCCGCGCTGCGAGGTTGGTGTCGTCACCGAGCACGCCATACGTGCGTCGGCGGCGGTTGCCGTAGGCGCCGGTGCGCATCGTGCCGCAGGTGATGCCAATCTGAGTGGCAGTGATGAACGCCGCGATCTCCGGCGGCGGCCGGACAATCTCCAGCGCCGCCGTGCAGGCGCGCATCGTGTCGTCGTCGTGCGCCGTCGGCGCACCCCAGGCCGCGTAGAAATAGCTGCCCTTTTCCCCGATGGTGAGCTGCACCAGCACGCCCTCAAGGCGGGCGATGATGCGCTGCAACCAGCGCACGTAGCGGTCGAGTTTTGCCGGCGCGTCGGGATCGTCCTCGAAATCGATTCCCGTGAATCGGGTGAATAGCGCGGTGGCCGGCCGCAGCTCGGTGAGAAAAACATCCTGACCGGAAGCGACCCGCCTCCCGACTTCCGGGGGCAGCCACCACCGGAGGCGCTCCACGGCATCGGCGGGCCGCGGGAGCGGCGGCCGCTGCACGGGTGGCGCCTCTTTCTGGAGGGCCGTGATGATGGCGACGTCATCCCCCATCTCACTTAATAAAAGGGACCGCCACCCACTAATCGCGAGCTGGGCGCCAAGCCGGCGGGCTGTGGCGCCGTCGACAGCGATTTCGCCACGCAAAGCCGCGCCTTCGCATGCGGACACGCGCTCCATTACATCCCCGGCTATGGCATCTAGATACTGGACGCTCGGAGCGCCCACTGAAAACCGTCGCACGCGGCCGGTCGCGACGGCCACCTTCATGCCCAGGGAAACCGTTACGCCGCCCGGCAGTTCGACGCGGGCGAACTGCCCCATAACCCGCTGCATGGCGAGCGCGGTGGTCACGGCCCTGGACCCCTCGTCGCCGGAAAACCAAACCACCATCGCGTCGCCGGCGAAGCCCACGATGTTGCCGGCGAAGCGCTCCACCTCGGTGATCAGCGCGTCATAGACTGCGTTCAGCCGGTTCGTGAACTCCTCGCCGCCCTGGCGCGGGCCGTAGCGCGCGATCACGGCTTCGGTTAGCGGTGTGAAGCCCGAGATATCGGAAAACAGCACCGCCCCGGAGTCCGTTTCCGGCAAGGAGGCCTCCCCGAGCACGGCCGCCGCACGGTCGGGAGGCAGGTAGGCGAGCAACTGCTCAACAATGGAATTTTCGGGCATTCTGCGCCGGGGCTTCGCACGGAAAGGAGCCGGCGAAAAACTGTCAACCGTCGACGATCTGCGGTCCGTCAATCGTCATGAACTAGCGACCACGCGTCCGCCGCAGGGAACCGGCAATTCGCGGGAGTTGTTTCTCTGCGGTCATGATCGCACAGGTGACGTTTCGCGACGCTTCACGGTTGGAGCTGACCGTCAGTTTAGGGAGGAACCCTGTCAACGGCATGCTCGCGTGACTCTACGACGGCTAATCCGCTGGGGCTGTGGACTCGGAATCGAGCGATATATCAGGCTAGCTGCAAATTGCTTACAGATGTAGTTACATGTATGTTACGATTGTATGGCCGCGGCGCTTCGTAATTGCCAACCTTGTCGGTTGGCGCGAAACCGCAGGCATGAACACAGCCCCCGATGGTGGACGTTGCTTCCGGTTGTTTCCGGAAGATTTGGAAATGCGGCGCGCAATACGGACCCGCCTCTGCTTCGTTGGGCGGGCCGGCGCCGCGTTGTTGTGCGGCTTCCATCGCGCTTGGGTCTTCGTTTTGGCTCTATGGTTTAGCCTTGGATTGATCGCGCCTTGTGCGATGGCGGCGACAACGCGGGTGGTGACATTGGCAACCGACACGCCGGTGCCCGGACAAACCACCCTGCGCGAAGCGATTGCCGTCGCCGAGGACGGCGATGCGATTGAATTCGCCGCCAATCTCTTCAGCGGTCCGTCGGCCACAACCATCAAGCTCTCCAGCGCGCTGCGCGTGGCGAAAAATCTGACGCTCGTCGGCCCCGGGGATTCACCCACGACGCGCGCCCCTAAGCTCCAACTGGAAGGCAGCGGCATGGATCGAATCCTTCAAATTATTTCTCCGGCCTCGGTTGTGGTCGCCGGGATATCGTTCCACAAGGGAGTCGCCGGCGGCGGCGGCGCGGTGCTGGTTGAAGCCGGCGCCACAGCTACATTTCAGGCCTGCGATTTTGCGAACAACGAGGCCACAGGGACAACGTCCGGCGGAGCGATTCTAAACCGTGGCGTGCTGACAATTGACCAGTGCCTCGTGACGCTGAACCGCGCGTCGAATGGCGGTGGCGTCGCGAGCGTGGGAATGCTGCAGGTGGCGCGCAGCCTCCTCGAAGGCAACATAGCGCAGGGATTCGGTGGCGGCATCCATAGCACCGGCGCCAATCTCCTAGTTGAAAGCTCGACGATCTCCGGCAATAGCGGCGGCACCAGCGGTGGCATAGCGTTCTTCTCCGGCGATTCCACCGCAAGAACGGCCACGCTCACAGCTGTAAGCGTTATCGGCAACCGTTCAGACCGGCAGACCGGAGGCCTGTATGTCGAAGGATCGGGTTCGGTCGCGATTGTCGGTGGATCTGTTTTCGCCCGGAATGTGGTCCTGAGCGGCGGTGGCGGCGAGGCTCTGCACGATTTCGGGACACAAAAGAGCGGGAAGATCACTTCGGCCGACTACAACATTCTCGTCAAACCCGGCACCACGCTCTCCCCCTACGGCCTCAACGACCAAGTGGGTGTCGATCCGCAACTAGGACCGCTGGCCTACAACGGTGGTCGAACCCGGACCTATGCGATTGGCCTGGCCAGTCCGGCGCGCGATCGCGGAGCCCCGGGCTTCCTAGGCAGCCTGGCTCTCACTGACCAGCGGGGAGAACCCCGGGTCTGGCCGTCGCCCCCGGGCGGCCGGGTGGACGTCGGAGCGTTTGAGTTCGCTGCACAGCTTTCGTTCGGGCCGCCGCTGGTCTTCGAAGCAACGGCCGCCGCGACCCCCGCCACGCTGACGGCGAGTCTAATTCTTCCCAGAGGTGGAACCGCTACAGTGCGGTGGACGATTGGGAGCGTGCCGGAATCACCCTACGCGTTGACAATTCCAGACACGGTCCAGGTCCAGCAAATTACCTCGACGGGTTCGTTTCGAGTCGGGACGACTCCGGTTACTTTGGCTGTCTCGTCCGGTGCGCTGAGTCTCACAAGTTCCACAACCGTCACGGTCACCGATACGATGCCGCCCGAGTTGACCCTGCCCGCCGATCAGACGATTGAGGCCACCGGTGCGGCGGGCGCCGTGGCCTCGTTCAGTGCCAGTGCCATCGATCTGGTGAGCGGGGTCGTGCCCGTCACCTTTAGCATGCCATCGGGTAGCATGTTTCCGCTTGGCGTAACCTTTGTCACTGTCACCGCCCGGGATGCGGCTAACAACACGGCCAGCCGAGTCTTCAAGATCACGGTGCGCGATACGACACCGCCTGTCATCGCCGCGCAGCCGAATCTCACGGTCGAGGCGACGAGCGCTGCCGGTGCCGTTGTGAATTTTGCACCCACCGCTGCGGATTCGGTGAGCGCCGCGACAGTCACGACGTCGCCCGCTTCCGGCAGCACGTTTCCGCTGGGCACCACCACTGTCACGATCACCGCGAAGGACGCCGCGAACAACACGGCCACACGCACGTTTACCGTCATGGTGCGCGACACGACCCCGCCCGTGATTGCGCCGCACCCGAATCTAAACGTCCTCGCCTCGGTTGCGGGTGGCGCGGTCGTGACGTTCTCGCCGACGGCCACGGATGCGGTGAGCCTGCCGACCGTCACGATATCGCCCGCCTCGGGGACAACTTTCGGCGTCGGCACCACCACCGTAACCATCACCGCGAAGGACGTCGCCGGTAACACCGCCACCGGTTCGTTCACCGTCACGGTCAGCGATCCGTTTGGCGTTACGCTGAACAACGTGGCGTGGCCGCTTGCGGCCGATTTCAACCCGAAACTGGTGGGACCGGCCGGCGGCAATATCACCGGCAGTATCCAACAAATCATCGCACGGGCCGGCGAGTCGCGCTGGTTCCGGTTCACAGGTAAGCCGGGCAGCAAAGTGGCAATCACGCTGACCAACCTGCCCGGAAATTTCGACGTGGTGGTCTACAGCGATATTCGGAGGGCTCACAATCAGCTCCTCGGCCTGACTGGCACCGAATCATCCGATGCCGACAAGAAGCTGGCTCTGCTCGGCGCGGAGTTCGCGCCCGAGGCCTACTCGCCCGAAGCCTACTCACCGGAAGCCTACTCACCCGAAGCCTACTCGCCTGAGGCCTATTCTCCAGAAGCCTATTCGCCCGAGGCCTACTCGCCGGAGGCCTATTCGCCCGAAGCCTACGCGCCCGAGGCTTATTCGCCGGAGGCCTATTCGCCCGAAGCCTACTCGCCCGAAGCTTACTCGCCCGAAGCCTATTCCCCGGAGGCTTATTCGCCAGAGGCCTACGCGTCGGCGCAGCAGCGCAGCATCGTGGCGTTCTCCGCCTCTCCCGGGACGTCCAGCGAAGGCATCCGCTTCAACACCTACACGAAGAGCGGCGATTTTTACGTCCGCGTCCGCGGACAGAACGGCGTATTTGCGCTCAACGCGCCCTTCACGCTCACGGTGTCCGTCCAACAAAATCTCTGCGCTGGCGTGACGGATTTCAACACCACACCCGCTCGCGGCGCCCCCGTGATCGCCGGCTCGCCCACGAGCCTGATCGTGTGGGATTCCACCCGGATAGCCGGCACGCCGGCCGAGTTATCGGCCCTCGAGTCGGCCATCGCGCGCTTTGCCACGGCCGCGAACGGCGTGGTGCTCAACGTTTCGAGCGATCCGCAAATCGCCCGGCTGAACCTGCAGGCGGACGCCAATCCGGATTGTCCCTCGGCGAAAAACCTCGTCGCCGATGCGATCCGAAACCTGATCCAGCTTTATCGCAAGGCGGCGCCCACGATTGCCGACATCACCTTGGTCGGAAACGACAGCGGCATCCCGTTCTTCCGCTCGGATGACAAGGCGCTGCTGGCGAGCGAGGCCAATTACTTCCCGCCCGTTAAGGACGGCACGCAATCCCAGTCCAGCCTGCGCTTCGCACAGGTGCTGTCGCAGGACCGTTACGGCTCCTCGAGCCAGATCGTCTTGGGCACGGGTCCCTATGATCTGCCGGAGGTTCCGGTTGGCCGCCTCGTCGAGACCGCGGCCGAGATCGCGGCCTATCTCGATGCCTACGCGCCGTTGTTCAACGGCAGCGCGACCAGCGGGAGTGTGCCCACGCCGAGATCCGCCTTCGTTGCGGGCTACGATTTTCTCGCGGATTCGGCCGAGGCGATGAAGACCGACTTGATCGCCGGCCTCGGTTTCGGAGCGACCGTGGCTTCGTTGATTTCCGCGAGCAATCAGGCGCCGTCCCTTGGCTGGACGGCCGATCAGTTGCGGACCGTGTTGCTTGGCTCCCGCCATGACATATCCTACCTCGCGGGCCACTTTAGCACTGGCCGCGCGCTCGCGGCGGACTTCACGACCCGCTTCACTGCGAAGGAGATCGCGGATTCCACGGTGAACCTGGCATATGCGCTGATGATCAGCGCGGGCTGTCACTCGGGTTACAGCACGGTGGACAACGATGCGATCGCGCTGTTGACCGAGCAGCCCGACTGGGCGCAGGCCTTCGCGCGGAAGAAGGCCATGCTCATCGGCGGCACCGGCTATCAGTATGGCGACACTGACTTCATCGAATACACGGAGCGTCTCCTGCTCGAATTCGCCCGCGCGATGCGGACGGGGACCGGTCCGGTCTCGGTCGGCCGGGCGCTGGTGGTCGCAAAACGCCGCTACCTGGCCGACACGGCGATCGTGCGCGGCATTCACGAAAAGACCCTTTTGCAGGTCACGCTTTACGGTCTCCCGATGGTGAAGTTCAATTTGCCCGGCGCGCGACTCACCAGGCCGGTGCCAGTTGCCGATGTCACCAGCGTCCTGCCGGTGGCCAGTGGGCCGGGGGCGGCGCTCAATCTCAAACGGGGTGAACTCTCGTTTACGCCCGTTCTAACGCGGGTGGACAAGACGCTGAAAAATGTGAGCGCAGCGGCATCGATCGTGTCATCGTATTTTGTCGGGTCCGACGGCCTCGTGACCATTCCGGGCGAGCCCGTCCGGCCGCTGGAGTCGTTCAACGTCAGCCGACCCGACGGTTTTGTTCGCGGCGTCGGATTCCGCGCCGGCCAGTATCATGAGCTGACCGGATTTGTGCCCTTCACCGGTGCGCCGGCGACCGAGTCGCGGGGCGTGCATGGACGTTTCTCGACCGAAGTGTTTTATCCGATTCGGCCGTGGAACGTGAACCAGACCGGCGAACTAAGCGCGACGAACGGCATTTCCACGTTCAACGCCTTTCCGACCCAGTTCGTGTCCGACGGCCCCAACTCGACGACGGGAATCCTGCGGGCCTTTGATCGGATGCAGTTCACGATTTTCTACTGTCCGTCAACTTCCGCGGCGGCGCTTGCAAATCCGCCGGCGCTTAACGTCGTGGCCAGCTCCGTCGGCGCCAACGCCGTCGCAATTTCCGTTGATGCCGCCGCAACGGCTGGCGCAGGGGTGCAGGAAGTCTGGGTGACCTACACCGGCCTGCCGGGGACGCCGTTCTACGGAGCGTGGCAATCGCTTACGCTGACCGCACCGGCGAACGCTGCGGGCATCGGCACGTGGACGGGAACGCTGCCACTTCCCGCCGGGACTGACGCGAGCCTGATCCGCTTCATGGTGCAGGCGGTCAACGGTGTCGGCGCGGTGGCGCAAAACACCAATTTCGGACGTTTCTTCAAGCCGGGCTCGTCCACGCTGGATGGCGTTGGCGTAGTCGGCGCGCCGACCACCTTGTCCTTTGTAGGCACGGTTCCCACGAGCGGCTATTATCGCGCGTTGCTTCCTCTCCAGGTCCGGCTCACCGATGCGTCAGGCGTCGCGCTCGCGGGAAAGCGAATCCAGTTTCGGCTGGGGTCCGTGACCAAGTCGGCGACGACAAACGCCAGCGGCACGGTCGATGCAATCGCATCCACCGCGCTGGTGCTCGCCGCCAACCCCGGCGCCTACACCCTCGAGGCGAGCTTCGCCGGCGACGCCGGATGGCAGAATTCGGCGGCCACGCGGCCATTCACCGTTACGAAAATGCCCACGCGGCTGACGTTTGAAGCGGGGTTGGGTTTGGTGGGGCCTGCGGGCCAGATCATAAAACTGCGCGCGGAGGATGGCACGCCGGTCAAGGAGCGCACGATCGTCTTCGTTCTGGTCAATGGCGCGACGCGGACCGCGTTGTCCGAGATTACCGATTTCGCCGGTCAGGCGCGACTGAGTTCCGCCACGATTGCGCCGGGCACTTATCAGGTTACGGCATACTTTGGCCTGCCGGTGACCCTGCCCGACGGCACAACCGCACAACTCAGCGATCCGCTTTACGGAGGATCCACCGCATCGAACACGATCACGATCGGCGCTGCGCTGAGTTTTTCGGGGGAGCAGGCGCGGGTGAGCTACGCCGACGCCAACGCGCCCGGCGCCACCGCGGACAACCTGGGCGTTTCCCGCGTGGAAATCGAAGGACTCGTAACGCTGAGCGGAAAGAGTCTCGATCCAAACTCGCTGCTGGCCTCTCCGCGGGCCGAGACCATGACGGCGTCGGTTCGCGCCACCTTGGCGGGAAAAACCATCGCAACCGGGTCGGTTGTCCTCCGCGTCTACAGCAACGATAAAAAGCACTGGCGTGGCCAAGCGGTGCTCGGCGGCTCGGCGGTCCAGTTGTTTGTGGATTGGGACAACGAGCTGAACGGCGGGGCCAAATATCATGTGTGGGTGTCTCCGCCGAGCGGCAGCGGCCCCCTCTACAACGTGGTCCCGACGCTGCTGCGCTTCGAACTCACGCTTGGCACCGGCGCCGGCGAGCATCCCGCGGGCGGGTTGTCCGAGATTGGCGGCGCGGCCAAACCCTGGACCCAGCAAACGGGCAATCAGCGCCTCCGGTAGGGTCGGTTCCCGGAGTAGCGTGATTTCTTCAGCTTCGGATTCAGCCGGGCGCGCCGGCCGATGGATGGCCTTGATTCGCGCCCGACATTCCACGCTGATTGCCTCTCATTTTCCATGACCCTATTTGAGAAGGCCCTGGTTCTCCATCTGGTTGCCGACTGGCTGCTGCAGAACCACTGGATGGCGCGCCACAAAGACGACCTCCGGCACCCGGCGGCGTGGGTGCATGCCTCCATTCACGGCATTCTCCTGGGCTTCGTCATCGGCTGGCAGGGCGGAGTGGTGCTGGGTCTCGTGCATGCGCTGGTCGACACCCGGGTGCCGCAACGGTGGTGGTGTCGTGTCTTCGCCCAGACAGATTCCGGGGAAATGGGCGCCCATGTTAGAATCTGGGGCGACCAGGTCATTCACATTGTGACGATCGCGCTGTGGTTGTTGGGGACGCCCCGCTTTGCAGGGTAGGGAGCGAGTGCCGCGACCGCCGGGGCAGAGATGAGGACTGAACGCTCGGGTTGGAGGCGGTTTGAAAAGTAGGGGGGCCCGTGGCCCGCCCTCGGGACGATTGGCTGCGCGTGAAACAGCGGGTCGGAGACCGCGCCTTACTGCTTTGCCACTGCCACCGCGCAGGCCTTGTAGCTCGGCTGGCGCGAGTGTGGGTCGAACGACGGGAACGTGAGACGGTTCACCGTCTCGAAGTGCATCGGCAGGAAGACCTGGCCGCGTTGCACGGTGGCGGTGACGACGGTCGTCGCGGTCGCGGTGCCGCGGCGGGAGCGAATCTCCGCCTCGTCGCCGGACGCGAGACCGAGGCGGTCGGCATCGTCGGGGTGGATTTCGAGCGTGAGCACCGTGGGCGCAAGTTTGCGGAGGACGGCGCTTTTGTCGGTGCGCGAGCCGGTGTGCCATTGCGCGGAGGAGCCGCGGCCGGTGAGCAGGATAAACGGATACTCGGCATCGGGCAGCTCCGGCATCGGGCGCGGCGGATCGAAGAGGAACTTGGCGCGGCCGTCGGCGTGAAAGAAGCGACCGTCCGAAAAGAGGCGACGTTCGCGCTCGGACTTTTTGATTTCGGATTGCGGAGACCGAATACCGGATAGTTCCGAGTCCGACACTTTCCGGATTCCGGTTTCCGCAATCTGGCTTCCAGGAAACGGCCACTGGATGCCGCCGCTCGCGGCGATGTGCTCGTGATCGCGGATACCGTTGAAATCACACGGCTGGCCGGCGGAGATTTTCTTCAGGAGCTGAAACGCCGCCTCGGGTGTGCGCCACGCGCGGAACATCTCGCCGCAACCCCACGCCTCGGCGACAAGTTGGAAAATCGCGAAATCGCTGAGCGCGTGGCCGGGCGCACGCGCCACCTTGCGCACGAGGCCGAGGCGACGCTCGCTGTTGATCAGCACGCCTTCCTTTTCGCCCCAGCCGGCGGCAGGCAGCACGAGGTCGGCCATGCGCGCGGTCTCGGTCGTCGCATACATGTCCTGCACGACGAGGAAATCGAGCTTGCCGAGGATGGCCTTCGCGTGGCTCTGGTTGATCCACGAGTGCGCGGTGTTGGTCGCGATGACCCATAGCCCGCGGATCTCGCCGCGGTCGATGGCGTCGAGGATCTGGTCGTAGGCGTAGCCTTGGCGGTCGGGGATGCGCGCGGCGTCGAGGCCGAGGACGGCGGCGACTTTTTCGCGATGCGCGGGGTTGGCGAAGTCATGGCCGCCAAGGAGCGAGGTGGAGTTGCCAAACAGCCGCGAGCCCATGGCATTGCACTGGCCGGTGATCGAGTTGGCGCCGGTGCCGGGGCGGCCGATGTTGCCGGTCATCAGCGCAAGGTTGATGATTGCCTGCGCGGTGCGCGTGGCCTCGTGGCTCTGGTTGACGCCCATCGTCCACCAGAAGGAAACGCGTTCGCGGGTGGCGATGATCGTGGCGAGTTTTTCGAGCGTGGCTTCGGGGACGCCGGTCTCCTGCGCGACGCGCGCCAATGGGAAGTCGGCGAGGAAGGTGGCAAAGGACTCGAAGCCGCTCGTGTGCGCGGCGATGAAATCCTTTTTCACTGCTCCGCGATCGATGATCAGGCGGGCGAGGCCGTAGAGGAGCGTGAGGTCGCTCTTCGGCCGGAGCGCGATGTGCAGCGTGGCGGCCTGCGCGGTCTCGGTGGCGCGTGGATCGACGACGACGATTTCGGGCGAGCGCTTGTTCATCATCACGCGTTGCCACATGATCGGATGGGCGATGCACGGGTTGGCGCCGATGAAGATGAGGGCGTCGCTCTCCTCGAAATCGGCGTAGGTGAACGGCGGGGCGTCGAAGCCGAACGACTGCTTGTAGGCGACGTGCGAGGTCGCCATGCACTGCCGCGTGTTGCTGTCGCAGTGCAGCGCGCCCATGCCGAACTTGAAGAGCGCGCCGAGCAGCGCCATCTCCTCCATCACGATCTGGCCGGTGCTGAGAAACGCGATCGAGTGCGGGCCGTGCTTTTGCTGGATGCCTTTGAAGTTGGCCGTGAATGCCGCGAGGGCGCGGTCCCACGAGACGGGAGCCAGCGCGCCGGATTTGCTTTCGCGGAGCAACGGCATCGTCGCGCGATCGGGCGCGGCGAGCGGGGTGAGCGCCTCCCAGCCCTTGGGGCAGGCCATGCCAAGATTGACGGGGTGGTCGCGATCGGGGCTGAGGTTGATGGCCTCGCCCTCGGCGTTGAGATGGATCCTGAGCGAGCAGCCGGTGCTGCAAAAGCCGCAGACCGAGGTGGTGGTCGCCGCGGGCTGAAGGCGCGCGGGCACGCGGCCGAGGCCAAAATCGGCGGGGTGCAGCACCATGTCGGCCGTCATCGGGCCGGTGCGCGCGTGCAGCAGTTCGTCGAGCGGAGGGATCATGCGTCCGCCTTCGCCGGGGCTACGGCGAGATTGCCGGGCATGCCGGGCATTTTCGGCGCGTCGACGGCGCGGAAAAACAGGTAGCGCTCGGCGAGCTCGCCCGCGAGCAGCGGAGCGAGCGCGAGCCACACGGGGGCGACGGCGAGCCACACGAGCGCCGTGAGGCCGCACAGATCACGCGTGAGCGTGGCGCGGGCGAGCGGGCCGCGCTGGAGGCGAGCCGAGATGCTGCCGAAGAAAAAGGTGCGTGACTCAACCGCGAGCTTGAGGGCGAGCAGCGCGACGGCGGCGAGCGGAGCGATAAAGGCTGCCGCGATCACGAGGGCGGTGCCGAAGAAGCGCGGGAACGTCTGCGCCGCGCGCCAGAAATGGCGGCGGGTATCGACGTAGATCATGGCGGAGCAGACGAGGCCGAGACTGCCGACGAGCGCGGCGGCCTTTGGCAGCAGTGGAAAGTTGAAAGTTGAAAGCTGAGGGATGTGCGGAACGGCGGCGCTGAAAAGGGTTAGCGGGAACCATGCGCCGAAGACCATCGCTTCGCGCGAGAGCCAGCTCTTGCGCCAGCCGAGGAAGATGCGCCAGGCGCGGAGCGGTTGGCCGAGATGGAAGACACTGGCGATGAGGCCGAGGCCGCCGAGGATAGCGGCAGCAATTTGTGGGTCGGGGGTAGGCGGAGTCGGCAAAACCGGAAACCGGAAAAGTTCCGAAGAGCGTCGGGGGGGGAAAGAGTGTACGGGCGTGTGTAGATCACGGGGGGGGGCGG
>JANOCA010000280.1:0-2318 GCA_031411915.1 Opitutaceae bacterium | reverse complement strand
GAAACGCGGATCGGTGAGGCGCTGCGGCGGGTTGGCCAGCGGCGCGCCTTTCAGGTCGTGCGACGCCATGAACGTGTTCATCGGGCCGCACCAGTATTCGTCGAAGCCCTGCGCGCCGGGGAGAAAGGCGTGGGCGTTGTCCGCCGGCGCCTGCTCGTCGCTGCGCGGCGTCGGCTCGAGGTGCCATTTGCCGACTTGCGCGGAGACATAGCCAGCGGGTTTCAACCGCTCGGCGATGGTGAGTTCGGCGAGCGGGAGCGGGCCTTTCAAATTGTCATCGACACCGAAGCGCTGCTGGTAGCGGCCGGTGATCACGCCGGCGCGCGACGGCACGCACTGTGGCGCGGTCACGTAGCCGCGGGCGAAGCGCACGCCGTCGCGCGCAAGGGCGTCGAGGTGCGGCGTGCGGATGTCTTTGTCCACGCCCTGCGCGCCGAGATCGGCCCAGCCGTGGTCGTCGCTGTAAATCAGGATTACGTTGGGCTTGGCGGCGGCGGGCGCGGGAAATGCGACGAATGGGACGAGGAGAAAGAATGAGACGACGCCGCGGCGGAGAAATTGGGGGGACATGCGCAAAGGGTTTAGGGCTCGGTGACCTGGGCCCGTTCGGTGGAATATTTCTCCCACAGCGCATCCAGCCGCGCGGCGATCTGCGACGCGGTGCCGACCACCAGCCAGTAGCGATAGCGGTAGGTCGATTGCGGCCCTAGGTTCACGCGGTCGATCGGCGCGACGTGCACGCAGGGGCCGGCCGCGGGATTGTCGCTCGCGCCACCCCCGTGCGGGCCGAAATTCCACGGCTGTGTCGCCGCAGGGCTGAAGACGGCGACCCCCACTCCGCCCGGCTCGAAGCACGCCATGGCGTGACGCGGCGGCCGCGCCTTGCCCCAGGGCGGGCCGGGCGGCTGCGACTCTTCGCGCCAGGCGCCCGCGCCGAGGTAGCTCCTCACGTTGGAAAAATTGCGGGTGAAATAGCAGGCGGGTATTTCCTGCGGCGAAAGCCGCGCCGGCCCCCACCGGTCTTCCGGCGTCCGCTGCGCGATGAATTCGCAGCGCACCACCACGACGTCCTCCCACCCCGGCTCGAATGCCGTCCACTGCCGCATCACCGCGGCGGCCGGCTCGCGCGGCATGTCCCATAGATTGGGGATCGTCTCGGAATGCAGCGCGGGCCCGTCCAGTCGTTGGAATTCGGTGACGCGGGCCCACGAGCCCACGCCGCCGCCTTGGATGGGGTTCCACGACCACGGGCTCCACGACTTGCTCTGGCCCTCGTCGCGTCGGTCCAAGCGGAGCCCCGCGTAGTAGGACTGCTGGATGAGGCGCCCGGGGTCGGCGTAGTTGACGATGTTCTTCGGGTAGGCCGCGGCGGAGAGGTGCGTGATCGCCGCGCCCTTCGCCCGGTCGATGCCCACGCGAACCGTGCCGTTGTCGAGCACGAGCAGGTCCTCGCCCTGGGGCGCGAGATTCGGCGTCGCGGCGAACAGAGGCAGAATGCTGACAAACGTGAGCGGAAGACGGCTGCGAAAGAAAAACAACATGGGGTGGATTTGGGGTTCAACAAGGCACACGGGAAATTTTCCCGATGTGAGGCGCCTTGCAGGAGAGGGGTTGAAGACGGCGGACCTTAACCCAAACGTTCGAACCCGGCTAGGAAGCGAGCGGCGGAATATTGTGCAGAACCGGCCCGCTGTGCTCCGCATTCCAGTAATCTCCACCAAACGCATGATGGCCTTGGGCCATCGCTGCCGAACGCGTGCGGATGGCGGAGTGGACGCGATTTTAACGCGAACCAAAGTGGCGCGAATAATCCGCGCCGATTACCAAAGTCGTTTACTGGCGAAGGCGTGACCGGAACCCGATTTCAGATAGCGCTAGAAGGCGAGATAAGTGCGCAACTGCCACGTCCGAAACGGCGCCGTGCTGACGTTTTTCCCTCCGTCGTGGTCAGCGACGCGCTGACGTAAATATTCAGTAGCGGATATAGCGTTTCCCGGAGTCGATTTGCTTTCGATTAGGTAAACGTAGTGCATGGTGAAAACGAGCCCTGAGGTGTTCTTCGCCCTCCTTCGCCAAGGGCTACGCAGGGCAACCTTCGCTGCGGACCCTCAGCGCGCGAGCGGAAATCAGCGGTGTTCGAAACGATGGCCGTGCCATCCGAAGCTCCGCAGAGCGAAGGATGGCGGAGAGGGGGGGATTCGAACCCCCGGTAGGGATTTAAACCCCTACAACGCTTTAGCAAAGCGCCGCTATCGACCACTCAGCCACCTCTCCGAAATCCGACAGTTGAGCGAAACGCCGGCGAATCAAAGTGCAAG
>JANOCA010000279.1:0-1648 GCA_031411915.1 Opitutaceae bacterium | reverse complement strand
GTGCTCGGCGTGCTGTGCTTCCGCCATCGCAGCCGCGAGCTCGCGCTGGCCGCCGGCATCGGCGCCCTCGCGCTCACCGTCGCGCTGCCGGCGCTGCGCGCGCTGTTCGACGACAGCCCGGGCCTGAAGGAGGAATACGTGGCCTTCTTCAAGGACCGCTGGATCTACATCCTCGTCGGCGTCGTGGTGCTCGCGCTCACGACCCTCGACTTGCGCCGCTTCAAGCCCAGCGCCGAATGGACGCCGCGCATGGGCTGCTTCGTGATGGCGCTGAGCGTGGGGCTCGGCGCGCTGTTTGTCGTCACATGGGAGGAGAAGGGCTCGACGCGCGTCCTCAGCGCGACGCGGAATTTCTACGGCACGCTCAAGGTCTACGACTACTATCCCGGCGACGCGGAGGACAACTACCACCTCCTCCTGCACGGCGCCACGACGCATGGCCTGCAGTTCACCAAGCCCGAGAAGGCCCTCATGGCCACGAGCTACTACGCCGAGTCGAGCGGTGTCGGCCTCGCCATCAACGCGCTGCCCGAGGGCCCGCGCCGCCTCGGCCTCGTGGGCCTGGGCACCGGCTCGCTCTCCGTCTACGGCCGCAAGGGCGACTACCTGCGCATCTACGAGATCAACCCCGACGTCGAGACGCTCGCCCGCACCCAGTTCAAGTATCTCGACTACTGCCAGGCCGAGGTCGAAATCGCGATGGGCGACGCCCGCCTCGTGATGGAACGCGAACTCGAGAAGAACAAGCCGCAGCGCTTCGATCTCCTCGCGCTCGACGCTTTCAGCAGCGACGCGATTCCCGTGCACCTTCTCACCAAGGAGGCTTTCGATCTCTACCTGAAGCACATCAAACCCAACGGCGTCCTCGCGATCCACATTTCCAACCGCTACCTGGATTTGAAGCCGGTCGTCGAGAATCTCGCCGCCCACTACAACCTGGGCGTCGTCAGCATCTCCGATGACAACGCCCCCGACTGGTGGGTCTATTCCACGACGTGGATGCTCGTCACGGCCGACAAGGACTTCCTTGCGCAGGAAAAAATTCGCGATGCCACCGAGGCGCCGGAGAAGCCCAAGGTCAACTTGCCGTTGTGGACCGATGACTTCGCGAGCCTCTACTCGATCATGAAGCAGTGAGCGGAGCGTCCTTCCGGTAGCCCTGCTCGGGAGAGCAGGGATGGTCGAGCCGGTGAGAGCGAAATCATCCCGCCTCTCCCGAGGCGGGCTACGACAAACTCGGGGCGGCGGTTCCCAACCGCCGATTTTTGTCCAACCACAATCCGCATTGCGCTCCGCCACCGCGGGCGTTCACTCCTGACCCCTTAATGGCTTACGACTGGCTCAAAGGTGTCGCCGATGAGTATGATGTGATCGTCATCGGCAGTGGCTTGGGTGGCATGACGGGCGCCAACGTGCTCGCCAAGGCCGGCCACCGCGTGCTCCTGCTCGAGCACCACTACCAGTTCGGCGGCCTCGCCACGTGGTTCACGCGCAAGGGCGGCCACATCTTCGACATTTCCCTGCACGGCTTCCCCGTCGGCATGATCAAGTCGTGCCGCAAATACTGGACGAAGGAAATCGCCGACGCGATCGTGCAGCTGAAGGACATCCGGTTCGTGAACCCGCAGATGGACGTGTGGACGACCTT
>JANOCA010000278.1:0-1641 GCA_031411915.1 Opitutaceae bacterium | reverse complement strand
GCCACGCGCCGCCAGCCACGAAGAGTTGATCGTCGACGACGCCCGCGGCGCCCCACGCGAGCGGGTTGGGCAGCGGCGGACCCATGCGCCACGTGCCTTGCGCGGGGTTGAAAATTCGCGTCTCGGCGCGGTCGGCGATGTCCACGCCGCCCATGATCCAGATTTCGCCGCGCCACGCCGCGACCTGGCCGGAGCGCGGCTGCGTGGGTCCGGGGATGACGCGCCACGCGCGCGTCGCAGGATCGAACTCGGCGAGGCCGGTGTCGGGCACGCAGATGTAGAGTTTGTCGCCGAGCGCGGCGCCGGCGAGCGCCCACATTTTCGGCAGCGCCTCGGGCTCGGTGCGCCACGCGGTCTCGCCCGGGCCGATGCTGGAAAACTGCCCGCGCTCAAGGCGGTCGCGGGCGCCGACCACCCACAGGCGCCCGGCCGCCGCGAGCGCGAGCGGCCGCGGCAGCGCGACGGGCAAATCGGGCGCGCGCTCGAGCGCGCCGGTCTTCGGATCGTAGGTCTCGACGAGCGTCGTCGGGCGGCGCTGGCCATCCTCGTGGAGGATGTCGCCCCCGGCGACCCACACGCGCCCGGCAAACGCCTCCGTGCCGCAGTAGATGCGCGGGCGGGCAAATTTCGCGACGGCGCGCCAGGCCCACGCGCGCGGGTCGAGTTCCCAGATTTCGTCGAAGGCTTGGACGCGGCCCGTGCCCTTGTAGTCGTTGGTCACGCCGCCGGCGACATAGAGCTTTCCGCCGGTGACGGCGGCGGCGAGGTCGTGATTGTCGGCCGGCATCCGCGCGACTTCGCGCCATGGGGAGTCGGCCGCGCGGAGTGCGGTGAGCGCGAGCAGGCCGCAAAGGAAAAGTCTCATGGCACGAGCGAGGCCGCGACGCCGCGGCGGATCCAGCGGTAGGCCGTGTGGGAGTTTCGCCAGAAATATTTCTCAGCGACGGTCGCGCCCTTGCTCGCGAAATACTCCGCGACGACGCGGTGCAGCGTCGCATACGGTGCGACGCGATCGCTCACGGGCCAGTTGCTGCCGAAGACGACGCGGTCCGGGCCGAAGAGGTCGAGCAGCGTGTCGAGCGCGGGGCGATAGTGCGCGGGGTCGTCGATGATTTTTCCCTCCACGCGGCGCACGACGTTGGAGATCTTGGCGAAGACGTTGGGGAGCGTGGCCAGTTCCGCGAAGGCCGGCCGCATCGCGGCGGGGTCCTTGTCCCAGTCCTGGAACGGCACGTGATCGATGATGATGCGCATCGACGGGTAGCGGCGCGCGAGCGTGAGCGTCATGGGCAGCGAGGCCGCGCCGCCCACGGTGTCGATCGCGAGATCGCGGTCGGCGACGTTCTTCAGGTCGGCGAGCACGGCCTCGTCGGTGAGGTTCTTCACGTAGGCGCCGCGCATCCGGAGGCCGCGGAAGAGCGGGTTGGCCGCAAAGCGCCCGAGGTCCTTCGCAAACTCCGGCCGGCCGGGGACGAGGTTGCCGACGAAGCCGACGATCGATTCGTCGTTCTTCGCGAGATCGAGAATCCACTGGTTGTCTTCCACCCACTCGCTGGCCTCGACCACGACGGTGCCGACGACGCGGTGCGGCGCGGCCTGCGCGCGGAAATCCGCCGGGTGGCGCGGGCGGTAGAGCACAGG
>JANOCA010000277.1:0-9090 GCA_031411915.1 Opitutaceae bacterium | reverse complement strand
CTACGAGGCGATCCGCCGCCACCCGATGATCAAGACCGCGATTCCGATCGCGGTGGGCGACAACCTGCGCGGCTACCGGATCGTCGGCACAGGGCCGGAGCTGTTCGCGACGGAGCTTTCGCCCGGGAAAAAATTCACGGTGGAAACCGGTGGGAAGATTTTCAGCCCTCACGCCAAGGAAGCGGTCATCGGCAGCTTTGCGGCGCAGCGCCTCGGGTTGAAGGTCGGCTCCGTGTTCCGGCCGTATCACGGCCTCGCCTTCGATCCCAAGGCGGAGCACGCGGACGACTTTACCGTCACGGGCATCCTCGCGCCGACCAACACGCCCGCGGACCGCGTGGTGTGGATTCCCCTGCGCGGCCTGCAAACGATGAGCGGCCACGATGCGAAGTTTGCGACCGATGTGAGCGCCGTGCTCATCCAGGTGCGCACGCCGATGGCCGGGCCGATGCTCGATTCGCTCTACAACAAGCAGGGCAACCGCCTCACGTTTGCGTGGCCCGTCGCGGCGATCGTGGCCGAGTTGTTTGGGAAAATCGCGTGGTTCGACCAGGTGCTGACGCTCGTGGCGTATCTCGTGGCGCTGGTCGCCGCGGGTTCGGTGCTCGCGAGCATCTATAATTCGATGAGTGCGCGCCGGCGCGACCTCGCGATCCTGCGGGCGCTGGGGGCCAAGCGCACGACGATCTTCGGCGCGGTGCTGGCGGAGGCGGCGTGCATCGGCGCCATCGGCGCGGCGGCGGGCTTCGCGATCTATTTCGCGCTGTTCGCGGGGGTGGCGAACCTCGTCCGCGCGCAGACAGGCGTCGTGCTCGATGTGGGCGCGGGCCATCCCGTGCTGTGGATTTGCCCCGTCGCGATGATCGCGCTGTGCGCGCTGGGCGGCATTGTGCCGGCGATGAAGGCCTACCGCACGCCGGTGGCGGAGACGCTGGCACCGGTGTCGTGAGGTGAGGCGTGGCGTGGGTTGGCAGCCCCGGCTTTAGCCGGAAGGTTTTGGTGCTTCGGATTCCGGCTGAAGCCGGGGCCACCAACCCGGGCCGCGTGAAGCGAACGAAGCAGGCCAGCAAGATCCTTTTTGACGCGGCGCGCGACCTTGGTAGGATTCGCCCACTATGAAAATGCCGCGCCTTCTCACCGGTTGGGTTGTTGCTTCGCTCGTGTTGCCTTTCGCGGTGTGGGCGGCGGACAACGCGACGCCGGAGAAGCCCGCCACTCCCGCTGCGCCGCTCACGCCTCCGGCGGTTGAAAACGGTTACCTGAAACTCGGCTTCGAGCAGCTGGCGTCCTATCCGTTCACCCCGCCGCCCTTCGATCCGGCTGCGGACCCGAAGGCGAAGCCGCCGACCGGTGAGGAGCAAATCCCCGCGATGGTGAAATCGTGGAACGGCAAGAAGGCCGTCGTCACCGGCTACATGGTGCCGGTGAAGATGGACAAGGGCCTCGTCACGGAATTCCTCCTCATGCGCAACACGATGGCGTGTTGCTTCGGCACCGTGCCCAACATGAACGAGTGGGTCGTCGTGAAGATGAAGAAGGGTGTGCAGCCGATGATGGACGTGCCCGTGGCGTTCTACGGCGAGTTGAAGGTGGGCGCGATGTTTGAGAACGGCTATATGACCGGCCTCTACGAGCTCGAGGGCGAGAAGATGGGCGAGGTCCAGAGCTAGTCCAGGGCGGACGCCCTGGACTAGCTCAAACGCCAAAGGTCCAAATCCCAAAAAAATCCCAACGCGCAAACCGTCGGGTTTTTTTTGCGCTGTTTTTGGCTTTTGGAACTTTGGCGTTTGGGATTTGTGAGCGTCAGCGAGCGATGTCGCCCTGCGTGAGCACCTTGAAGCCCCGCGAGGCGAGTGCCTGGGCGGCGACATCGAGGTCCTCGGTGTTGATCGCGAGGGCCGAGCGGCCCTCGGGCCGCTTCATGAAGCTGTAGATGTAGTGGATGTTGATCTCGGCCTCCAAGAGGGCGGCGAGCACGCCGGTGAGCTGCGACTCGTCGGTGATCTCGACGGCGAGGACGCTGCACTCCGCATAGGGAAAATCATTGTTCACCATCAGCTCGCGGGCCTTCTCCGGATCGTCGACGATGAGGCGATCGATGGCGCAGTCCGTCGTGTCGAGGACGGTGAGGGCCATGATGTGCACGTCGTGCGCCTTGAGCAGCGACGTCAGGTCGTGGAGGCGGCCGACGCGATTCTCCGTGAAGACGGAGAACTGCTTCACTGGATCGTTGGGTGTCGTGCTGGTCTGCGCCATGGACGGGAGGATTGCGGGTGGAGGAGGGCGGGTCAATTGCACGCTGGCGAAGGCCCCGGCCCCCGCCATGGTCGCCCGCATGCCCGACGAGATCCCGCGCCATCATGCCGCCACCCAGCGCCGGGCGCAGGCGAGCGCGGCCCTGGTGCTGCGTGGCATCGCGCTCAACGCGGTCCTCGCGGGGGTGAAATTCGCGGGCGGGATCTTCGGCCACACCTATGCGCTCATCGCGGATGCGGCGGAGTCGTTGCTCGACATCCTGTCTTCGCTGCTGGTGTGGGCGGGGTTTCGCGTCGCGGCCCGGCCGCCCGACGCGGACCACCCTTACGGCCACGGCAAGGCCGAGCCGCTCACGGCCCTCGCGGTGGCGGTGTTTATTTTCCTGATGGCGGGCTGGATTGCCTGGCATGCGGTGCGTGAAATCCGGACACCGCACGAAGGACCGGCGTGGTGGACGCTTCTCCTGCTGGCGGGGGTAATCGTCGCCAAGGCGTGGTTTTCGCGCCGGCTCGCGGCGAAGGGAGAGGAGGTCGGCAGCACGGCGCTCGGCGCGGAGGCGTTGCACCACTGGTCGGATGCGATGACGAGCGCGGCGGCGTTTGTCGGCATCAGCATCGCGCTCTGGGGCGGCGAGGGCTGGGAAACAGCCGACGACTGGGCGGCGCTCTTCGCGTGCGTGATCGTGGCGTTCAACGGCGTGGGCATGTTCGGCAAGGCGCTCGGCGATGTGATGGACGCGGCGGTGTCCGCTGATTTTGAGGCCGGAGTGCGCGCGATCGCGCTCGCGGTGCCGGGGGTGCAGGCGCTCGACAAGGTGCGCGTGCGCAAGAGCGGGCTGTCGCACCTCGTGGACATCCACGTGCGCGTCGATGGCGACCTCACCGTGCGGGCGGGCCATGACATCGCCCACGCGGTGAAGGACGCGCTCATCGCCTCCGCCGCGCACGCCATCGGCGATGTGGCGGTGCACATCGAGCCGATGAAGTAGTGCGTTGCGCCCGCGGCGGAGTCGGGTTCTATTTTCCGTTCAGACCCGACCAACGCATGAAAACCAAACTCCTCCTCTTGTCCGCACTGGCGCTCGCCCCGCTCGCCTCTGCCCAGACAGTTCCCGCGCCCGCGGCTGCCCCGACTGACGAGCCGCTGCGGCTCGAGGTCTTCACCGTCACCGGCTCCAACCTGAAGCGCATCGACGTCGAGAAGGTTCTCCCTGTCACCGTCATCGACTCGACCGCGATCGAGATCCGCGACGCGTCGCAGCCGTCCGATCTGCTCACGGCGCTGCCGCAGGTCACGGGCCTGCCGGGCAACGAGACCGCCACGCTCGGCGCCACCGCGCGCGGCGACAACGCCAGCCTCTCGCTCCGCGGCCTCGCCTCGAGCAACACCCTCGTGCTCCTCAACGGCCGCCGCCTCGTGCCCCACCCGATCAGCCAGAACGAGGGCGGCACGCCCACGCTCTCCACCAACGTCAACACGCTACCCAATCGCGGCATCGAGCGCATCGAGGTGCTGCGCGACGGCGCCTCTTCCATCTACGGCACCGATGCGGTCGCCGGCGTGGTGAATTACACGATGCAGCGGAATTTCCGCGGCACCGAGGTGTCGCTCCGCTACGGCCAGACCAGCCACAACGACGGCGAGGAATACCGCGCCACGCTCACGCACGGCCTCGCCTTCGCCCGGAACCGCGGCCGCGCCATGATCACCGCCGACTACTACAGCCGCGCCGCGATGTATGCGCGCGACCGCTCCTTCTCCGCCGACGGCGATCACAGCAACCTCGCGCCCGCGCCGTGGAATGTGCCGACGAACACGACCTTCAACGCCCGCTCCGCCACCACCCCCTTCGGCAACTACCTCCTCGGCACCGTGACCGCGACGAACGCGTTCGGCAGCGTGACCGGTTTTGCCGGCGCGCGCCCGGCCGGCGTGCCCGCGACGTTCGCCGCGGCCTCCGGCCTCTTCGTGCTCCAGCCCGATGGCGGCGGCGGCGTCTCCTTCGGCACCGCCGCGCCGAGCCGCGCGGGCGTGACGCGGGAATACTACTGGAACAACAACGCCTACCGCGTCATCCAGCCCAAGACGGCGCGCACGAACGTGTTTGCGACCGCCGAGTTCGACCTCAGCGACCGCGTCACGCTCTTCGCCGATGCCAGCCTCTACCGCGCGCACTCCGTCACTTACCGCGAGCCCGACGGCATCACGCAGGGCACGGACGGCTTCGTCATCGTGCCCGCGACGAACCCGTTCAATCCCTTCGGCACGCGCTTCTGGTCGCCCACCGGCGCGCCCAACGCCGACGGCACGGCGCGCCTCACCGGCACACCGTCCGCCGTCTCGATCACCAACAAGCGCCTCACCGACATCGCCACGCGCACCGATTGGGTGGATACATCCGTCTATCGCGGTGTCATCGGCGCGCGCGGGAAGATCCTCGACTCGTGGAGCTGGGAAGCCGCGCTGCTCTACTCTGCCGCGCGCGTGACCGAGAACGAGGAAGGACCGTCGCGGAAGAGCCTCCTCATCGCCGCGCTCAACCAGACCGATCCGGCGCGGGCCTTCAACCCGTTCACCCGCACTTTTGCCGTGCGCAACGGAGCGCTCGCCGTCACCGGCGATTACGTGAATCCCGAGAGCGTGCAGCAGACTTTTCGTTCCAGCTTCATCCGCAACGGCATCACGCGCCTTGGCAGCGGCGACTTCCGCGCGAGCGGCAACGTGTTCCCCCTCTGGGGCGGCAACAAGATCGGCGGCGCCTTCGGCGGCGAGTTCCGCTTCGAGGCCTACGACGACTTCCGCCCGCCCTACGCCGGCCTCAACCCGCCCGGCTCCGGCCTCGATCCCACGTCAAACGACTTCCTGGGCTTCTCGCCGAACTCCGATACGCACGGCAACCGCCACGTGGCCGCGCTCTACGCCGAGGCTGTCGTGCCGCTGGTGGGCCGCGACCAGCGCTGGACGCTCGTGGACTCGCTCGAGCTCACCGCCGCGGCGCGCTACGAGAGCTACACGGACTTTGGCGACACCACCAAGCCCAAGTATGGCGTCAACTGGAAGCCCGCCCGCTGGATCATGGTGCGCGGCTCCTACAACCAAGGGTTCCACGCGCCCAACCTCGCGCAGCTTTTCACCGGCACCCTCATCCGCACCGTCACCGGCAGCACCGACACCTACCGCAGTGCGGTCACCAACCTCATCACCGACGGCCCGAGCAACCGGCGCAGCGTGGCCTCCGGCAACCGCCAGCTCTCGCCCGAGACCTCCACCGGCAAATCTGCAGGCGTGGTCGTCGACGTGCCCTTCGTGAAGGGCCTCTCCGTCTCCGTCGACTACTGGGAGATCCGCCGCAAGAACATCATCTCCGCCGGCGGCGGCATCCCCGACGACACCGCCGCGCTCAACGCCGCCACTCAGGCCGCGCTCGCCCGCGGCACCGCGATCGGAGCCATCGATCTCGGCAGCGGCACGGATGGCTATCAGGGCGACAGCGCGGTCGTGCGGCTCCCCGTCACGCAGGCGGACCGCGATGCATTCGCCGCCTACAACGCCACCCGCGCGCCCGGCAACCAGCGCGCCGTCGTCGGTGCGATCGACATCCTGCGCAGCAGCTACTTCAACCGCGCGCAGGAGTTCGTGAACGGGTTCGACTTTGACGTGACCTACAAGCTTCCGCGCCTCGCGGTCGGCAACGTCACGCTCAACACGAGCTGGACCCTCCTCAACGATTTCCACGGCTACACCGCCGCCGGCGCGCCGCGCACGGAATACCGCGGCTCCAACGCCGCTGGCACCGCCACCACGAAATGGCGCGGCGCCGCCACCGTCGCGTGGACGCGCAAGGAGTGGGGCGCGGGCCTCGGCGCCTATTACACCGGCGACTTCACCGACACCGGCGCGACGACGACGCAGCTCGTCTGGGATTCGCTTGGCAACCCGAGCTACATCCGCCCCGTGGCCACCAACGGCACGACGGTCTACCGCTACGTCGTCCGGGACACGATCTCCTACAACACCTACGTCAGCTACCGCGTGCAGTCGCAGAACCGCTGGTTCGCGCGCACGAGCGTGCGCCTCGGCGTCAACAACCTGTTCGACAAGGAGCCCCCGCTCTCCGCCGATTCGCGTGGCTACGAGCCCTCGCTCTACAACGTCCTCGCCCGCGGCCGCACGTATTCGCTGCAGATCACGAAGAAACTCTGACGCAGGGTGGGCGGGCACGTCCCTGTGCCCGCATGGTGGAGCGGATAAAGCGGTTGAAATGCCGGCACAGGGACGTGCCGGCCCACCTCAATCCCCCGCGCTAATGCCGCGGCGAAACCAACTTCTTCCGCCCGCCCGCGGCCGGGTTTCCCGTTTACTCGCGCCCGGCCGCAGGCATCGTCCCGCCATGGCCAAATCGAAGCGCAACCCCGCCAAGCCCCTCGCCGAGAACAAGCATCTGCTCCGCTGGGTCGAGAAGATGGCCGCGCTCTGCCAGCCGGCCGACATCCACTGGGTCGACGGCTCGGCCGAGGAGAATGCCGCCCTCTGCGCGCAGCTGGTGGCCGCCGGCACGTTCACCAAGCTCAACGCCAAGAAGTGGCCCGGCTGCTTCCTCGCGCGCTCCGATCCGGGCGACGTCGCGCGCGTCGAGGATCGCACGTTCATCTGCTCGCTGTCGAAGGAGGCTGCGGGCCCGACGAACAATTGGATCAACCCCTTCGAGATGCGGAAAACCCTCAAGGGCCTCTTCACCGGCTGCATGAAGGGCCGCACGATGTTTGTGCTTCCGTTCAGCATGGGCCCGATCGGTTCGCCGATGTCGCAGATCGGCGTGCAGCTCACGGACTCGCCCTACGTGGTCGTCAACATGCGCATCATGGCGCGCATCGGGAAAAAAGTCTTCGAGCTGATCGATCAGGACTTCAAGCGTGTCGTGCCCTGCGTGCATTCCGTCGGGGCGCCGCTCGCCGCGGGGCAGAAGGACGTCGCGTGGCCGTGCAACAAGGAGAAATACATCGTCCACTTCCCCGAGACGCGCGAGATCTGGAGCTTCGGCTCCGGCTACGGTGGCAACGCGCTGCTCGGGAAAAAGTGTTTCGCCCTCCGCATCGCCTCCGCGATGGCGCGCGACGAAGGCTGGATGGCGGAGCACATGCTCATCCTCGGGGTCGAGAATCCCGAGGGAAAGAAGACCTACGTCGCCGCGGCGTTCCCGAGCGCGTGCGGCAAGACGAACTTCGCGATGCTGATCCCGCCCGCGCATTTCCAGAAGCAGGGCTGGAAGGTCTGGACCGTCGGCGACGACATCGCGTGGATCAAGCCCGACGAACACGGCCGCCTGCGCGCGATCAACCCCGAGGCGGGTTTCTTCGGCGTCGCGCCCGGCACGAGCGCGCAGACCAATCCCAACGCGATGGCCTCGCTCGCCAAGAATACCATCTTCACCAACTGCGCGCTCACGCCCGACGGCGGCGTCTGGTGGGAAGGCATGACCGACACGCCGCCCGAGATGTGCACCGACTGGCAGGGCAAGATCTGGACGCCCGAAATCGCGAAGGCCACCGGCGCCAAGGCCGCGCACCCCAATGCCCGCTTCACCGCGCCCGCGAAACAGTGCCCCACGATCGACGCCGACTGGGAAAACCCCGAGGGCGTCCCAATCCACGCGATCGTCTTTGGCGGGCGGCGCGCGACGACGATGCCGCTCGTCTATCAGGCCTTCAACTGGTCGAGCGGGGTGTATGTCGGCGCCACGATGGGCAGCGAGATGACGGCCGCCGCCGCCGGCACGATCGGCAAGGTGCGCCGTGATCCGATGGCGATGCTGCCCTTCTGTGGCTATAACATGGGCGACTCCTTCCGCCACTGGATCTCGATGCAGCGGAAGCTGAGCGAGACGCCGCGGATTTTCCACGTGAACTGGTTTCGCAAGGATGCCGACGGGAAATTCATGTGGCCCGGCTTCTCGGAAAACATGCGCGTCCTCAAATGGATCGTCGATCGCGTGCGCGCCGGCGGCCGCGCGAAGGAGACGCCCATCGGCTGGGTGCCGCGCTACCGAGACATCGACTGGACGGGCATGGAATTTCCCGAGGCCAGGTTCGAGGAGCTGCAGGCCTTCGACCGGGCGGCCTGGCGGGCGGAGGTGCTCGGCCACGAGGAACTCTTCATCGACCTCCATTCCCACTTGCCGAAGGAACTCCTCTACGAGCGCGAACTGCTGATTTGCCGGATGTAGACTATCGGGGTCATCCCGTGAAACTTCGGTTTACCCGGGGCGGGTTAGGCCGATTTAGGCGGTTCCATGTCCGTCGCCGCGACTGTCACTCCTCCTCAATTTTCCCGCGAGAATCTGCTGAGACTCGCCCGCACGCTGCCCGCTGATGTGGGCGTGCTCGCGAAGCTCGGCGACATGCTGCAGGACTCGAACAGCGATCTCGATGATGTCTCCGCCCTGCTGCGGCGCGACGTCGCGCTCGCGAGCCGGATCGTGCGGATCGGCAATACCCCGGTCTATTCCGCGGGCGGCCGGGTGACCTCGGTCGAAGAGGCAGTCCGGCGCGTGGGCTTTGGCGAGGTGTTGAAGCTGGTCGGCAACGCCACCACGGCGCGCTTCACCGAGCAGAGCCTCGAAATCTACGGGATCCCGGGGAAGGACCTGCGCAACAACATGCTTTACGCGGCGCTAGCCACGGAGGCGCTCGCCCGTCCCGCGGGTGTCGATCCGCGCCTCGCCTACACGGCGGGCCTCCTCCGCCCGCTCGGGATTGTGGTGCTCGACTACGCGTGCCGCAGCCACCCGGTGCTGACCCACCGCTATGCGCCGGGCCAATGGCCCACGTATGCCGC
>JANOCA010000276.1:0-2008 GCA_031411915.1 Opitutaceae bacterium | reverse complement strand
GGCCATCATCGGCACCTTGGCGTTCTGGCAGATGGGGGCGGCCTCGAGGGAATTGGCGGAGGCGTTGGCGCCGATCATGACGCCGACCTTGTCGCGCGAGATGAGCTTCTTCACGGCGGTGGAGGACTCGCCCTGCTTCGAGTGGATATCCTCGACGAGATACTCGAGTTGGCGGCCGAGGACGCCGCCCTTGGCGTTGATTTCCTCGAGGGCGAGGAGCACGCCCTTGCGCGTGGCGACGCCGAACGCGGCGTCCTTGCCCGTGAGCGAGGCGTAGTGGCCGATCTTTATTGGCTCGGACGCAGGGGCGGCGGACGCGGCTGCGGTGGTGAAAGCGAGGGCAGCCAGCGCGATCGGGCGAGAGACAGGGAGACGGACAGACGGGGAGAGGGGGAGAAGGAAGCGAAGGAGGGACATCATGGGTCGATCGTTTGGAAAAACTCGGTGCGGCCGTTCTTCACGGCGAGCATGACGGCGGGCTTGGAGGCGTTCCGATCGGCGTCGATGGTGGTGCGGCCGGTGACGCCCGGGTGATCCTTGATGGCAGCGAGGGCATCGCGCACGCGCTGGCCTTCGGTGGTGCCGGCGCGCGTGATCGCGGCGGCGAGGATCATGACGGCGTCGTAGGCGAGCGGGGCCATCGAGTCGGGCGTGTCGCCGTATTTCGCGCGGAATTTTTGCACGAAATCGCGCACCTCGGGCGCGCTGCTCTCTGAGGAATAGTGGCTGCAGTAGTAGGTGCCGTTGACGGCGGCGCCGCCGATCTCGATCAGCTCGGGCGCTTCCCACCCATCGCCGGCGATGATGGGCAACGCGAGGCCGAGTTCACGCGCCTGTTTGCAGATGAGGGCGCCCTCGGTATAGAAGCCGGTGGTGGCGATCGCGTCGGGTCGTGCGGCCTTGATGGCGGTGAGTTGGGCGCGGAAATCCTTGTCGCCCTCGGAATATTTCTGATCGGCGACAATTGTGCCGCCGGCGGCAGCGAACTTCTCCCGGAACACTTTCGACAGGCCGACGCTGTAGGACGAGGAGACGGAGGTGAGCAGCGCGACACGTTTTGCTTTCAGCGTGTCGTGCGCAAATTTGGCGAGCACGGCGCCCTGAAACGGATCGATGAAGCAGACGCGAAATGCGTAGCTGCGCTTCTCCGTCACCTCGCCGGCGGTCGCCGTGGTGGCGACGAGCGGCACGCGTGCGGTCTGCGCGACGGGCGCGATCTCGAGGCAGTGGGAAGAGGTGCCGGTGCCGAGCAGGGCGACGACCTTGTCGCGCGAGATGAGCTTCTTCGCGACAGTGGCGGAGTCGCCAGGCTTGGACTGGTTGTCCTCGACGACGATGGCGAGCGGGCGGCCGAGGACGCCGCCGCGGGCGTTGAGCTCGGCGATGGCGAGGAGGATGCCTTTGTGCGCGGACTGCCCGAAGGCGGCCTCCTTGCCGGTGAGCGGGGAGATTTCGCCGATCTTGATCGGCTCGGCAGCGAAGGCACCTGCGGCGCAGAGACAGAGAGAAAGAAAGAGGGAGAGACGGAGAGGCGCGTAGAAGGGGTGGATGCGACGGCGGAGCATGAAGAGGTGGGTGGGGCGCGTGATGACTGCAGCAAACACGGGCGGGACGCCCGTGCCACTTCACGGCGCGACGGTCTTGTGGAAGTGGAGCTTCCCGTCCTTGACCGCGATGATCGTGGCGGGCTTGGAGGCGTTGCGGGCCTTGTCGAGCGTGGTGATGCCGCTGGCGCCGGCGAAGTTCTTCGTGGCGGCGATGGCATCGCGCAGCTTGGGCCCGTCGGTGCCGCCGGAGCGCTTGATCGCATCGACGAGGATGTAGAGGGCGTCGTAGCCGAGGGCGGCGTAGGCGTCGGGCGTCTCGTTGTTCCAGCGCGCCTTGAATTTCTTCACGAAGGTCACGACCGCCGCTTCCTTGTTCTCCGGTGTGAAGTGCGTCGAGTAGTAGGTGCCGTTGAGGGCCTCGCCGCCGATCTCGAGGAGCTTCTCGGATTCCCAGCCGTCGC
>JANOCA010000275.1:0-19043 GCA_031411915.1 Opitutaceae bacterium | reverse complement strand
TTGCTCGGATAAAAACTCACGCCCGCCGCGTGGCCGAGTGCCCCGGCCGCTCGGCCATGACAAATCGCGCCGTGCGACTGCGCGGCGTCCTCTAGCACAAACAGCCCGTGTTTCGCCGCGACCGCATTGATCGCGGTGATGTCGGCGGTCTGACCGTAGAGATGAATCGGAATGATCGCCTTGGTGCGTTTCGTGATCAGCGGCTCGACCCGCGCAGGGTCGAGATTGTAGGTCCGCGGATCGGGCTCGCAGGGGACGGGACGGGCGCCGACATGCGTGACGGCGAGCCAAGTGGCGATGTAGCCGTGCGAGGGCACGATCACTTCATCGCCAGGGCCGATGCCGCGGGCCATCAGCACGAGTTGCATGGCTTCGAGACCGTTGGCCACACCGACGCAGTGTTTTACGCCGACACTCGCGGCATACTCGGCCTCGAAGGCCTCGAGTTCCTTGCCGAGCAACAGCCAGCCCGACTCCATCACGCGGCGATACGCCGCATCGATCTCGGTGCGCAGCTCGTCGTAGGCGGGCTTGAGTTCGAGGATCGGGACTTTCATCTCACGAAGTAGCGAGTAGTGAGTAGCGGGTAGCGAGTAGGAAAGAGGCTTCTGAAATGCTCGCTACTCACTACCCGCTGCTCGCTACTTTCCATCTCAGACAAACTTCAGCTTGCGCGCCGCGAAGAGCACCATCCGCAGCAGCAGCCAGCCGTGTTTCCAACGCTGGATGTTGGTCGTGCCGTAGGTGCGCTCGCGGTAACGGATCGGGACGTCGGCGATCTTGAGGTTCAGCTTGGCGGCGCCGAAGAGCAGGTCGAAGTCGCCGAAGGGATCGAAGTCGCCGAAATACGCGCGGTTCGCCGCGATGCGGTCGTAGTGCGCCCGCGTGAGCACCTTGGTGCCGCAGAGCGTGTCCTTCACCGGCTGGCCGAGCAGCCACGTGAAGATGAGGCCGAAGGCTTTGTTCGCGCAGAGGTTCAGGAACTGCATCGCCTTTTCGTCCATCGGATAGACCAGCCGCACGCCGTTGGCGAACTCCGCGCCGCCGCTCGCGATCACGTGGTGGAATTTCGGCAGCTCTTCCGGCGGCATCGTGAGATCGGCGTCGAGGATCATCAGGATCTCGCCGCTCGCGACCGCGAAGCCCGCGCGCACGGCGTCGCCCTTGCCCTTGCCGGTCTGCTGGAGGATTTTGATTTTCCGCCGCGGATGCGCGGCCGCCACGCGCTGGATGGTCGCCCACGTGTCGTCGCGCGAGTGGCCTTCGACGAAAATCAGCTCTGTGCCTGCGCCCATCTCGGGCGTGCGGGCCACGGCGGCCTCGATGTTGCCCGCCTCGTTGCGGGCCGGGATGATCACGGAGACGGTCGCAGGCTCCGCCAGTGGCAAGCGGCCGCGGCGCGCGACGAAAAACACCGTGAGGCAGAACCATTGGAAAAACGGCGCGAGCCAGCGGTTCACGAGCGAGCCGAGCCCCAGCAGGTGAAACGGCACGAGGATCCGGCTTTGCCGCGAGACCGGCGTCCAGTCCGCGAGCCGGAGGAGATTTCTTAGGTCCGAGGATGCGAGCCAACTGTTCTGCGGCTGCTGCGCCTTGAGGCCCAGCAGGCGCGCGAGGGAGAGCCACGGCCGCCAGAGGGTGTTTTGGAAATTCAGGATCAGCCGCGTGTCGGCGTGCGCCACGGCGTGCAGCCGCTCGAGCAGGCGCTGCACATCGGCCGCGAGGTTCAGCGTGTCGGACACGATGATGACGTCGAATTTCTCCTCCAATTCGAGCAGCTCGCCTGCCTGCACATGGAAAGTCGCGTCGGGTGCGTTGCAGCGGGCCGCCGCGATCTGCGCGACGGAGAGATCGATGCCTGTTTTTTTTCCCGCCCGCAGCGCTGCGAGCAGCGTGCCCGCGCCGCAGCCGATCTCGAGGACGCTGGCGCCGGGCGGGACGAGGAGATTGTAGTAGTGCGCGAGGAGCGCGCGGTAGGCGCGGGCGCCCGCCTGCGGCTCGGCCGGCGCCGCGTCGTAGAACGCGCGGACGCGTTCCAGGTGTTCGCGGGCGAGGGCGGAGAGCGGGGGCGGCATCAGGCGGGAAAACCCCGAGTGAGAGTGAAAGTGAAAGTGAGTGCGAGCTTGCGATGGCGCAGGGCGGGCATTGGGAACTTTCACTCTCACTTTCCCTTTCACTCTGGGGTTGCAATCACCCTCGAATCCCGGCGCTCTGGCCCTCCAACTTTTGCGTCCTTCATGGTGTCGCCCGGCCTCAGGTCATCGCGCGTGATTTCGCGTGTCGCAGTCACGCTTCTCCTTCTGGTCTCGCTCGCCGGCGCGCGCGGGCAGGGGAGCGAGATCGCGGGCACGATGCCCGAGGACTATCTCCCGGAGCTGCGCGCGATCCTCGCGACGGCCTTCCAGCGTTCCCCGCTGCTGATCGAGCAGGAGTTTCGGCGCGCGTCGCAGGAGGCGCAGCTGCTCATCGCGGATTCGCCGCGGCTGCCGGGCGTCGGCGCCCAGCTCAACTACGCGAAGAACGAGACCTCCATCTCCAGCGCCAACAGCTCAAAGAGCAGCGCCGACGGCTTCTTCTACAATCTCTCGGTCAGCCAGGCACTTTTCCATTGGGGTGCGCTCAAGAACCAAAGCGAGGCCGCGCGCATCCGGCTCGCGATCGAGCAGCGCAAGTTCGACGTGGCTTACCGCAACCTCGCCGTCGTCCTGCGCAAGGCCTACCTCGCGCTCATCGTCGAGAAAGCCCGTCTCCGCCACGCCCGCGAGTCACTCAAGCTCCAGCGCGCCGATCTTGTCGTGCTCGCGGAGCGCAAGGAGACGGGCGGCGTCTCGGCGGCCGCGCTTGAAGGCGAGCGCCTGCGGGTGCGCGAGACTGCGCTCGAGACCGACCGGGCCGAGGCCGACTTTGCGGCGAACCGCCTGCGCTTCGCCCGTCTCGCCGGCCTCGGCGATCTCGCGGAGGAGGCGGTGCCGGCCGACATCCCGTTGCCGAAGATTCCCTCCGCGCTGGCTGCCGCCATGACCGCCGCGCTGCTCCGCGACGGCGCCAAGAACACGCTCGAATACGAAATCTACGATCTCGCGGTGCAGGAGGCCCTGCGTCGCCACAAGATCGAGAAGGTGCGCCTGCTCCCGAAATTCTACGCCAACGCGGGGCTCAGTTTGGAGAACTCCACCGATGTAAACGGCGCGACCGTCAACCAGCAGGGCATCCAGCGGCGCTCCGTCAGCATCAACGCCCAGTGGAATATCTTCGACGGCTTCGCGACCAAGGGCGCCACGCGCGATGCGCTCGCCTCCCGGCGCTTCGCCGAGCGCACGCTCGCCGCGCGCGTCGAGGAGATTCAGCGCGATGCTCAGGTCCTCGAGCGCAGCCTCCGCCTCGACGCGGAGCAGAGCGAGCTGAGCGATGTCCGGCTCGGCATCGCCGTCGAGGGCCGCAAGCGCGTCGCGGAGGAGGCCGGCTTTGGCAACGTTTCCCAAAGCGACGTCGATCGCGCGCAGCTGGGGATCTTCCACGCCGATGTCGCCACCCGCGCCGCCCGCGCCGCGCTGCTCGGCCGCTGGAGCGAGTTTGTTGCGCTCGCCGGCGACGACCCGTTGCTGAACACTCATTCCGCCCGCCATGCCCGCGAAAAAAAATAACGGCCGCGTCCTTCCGCTGCTCGGCGTCGCCCTCGTGCTCCTCGCCGCCGGCGGCTACTTCCTCTTCCAGAATTTCCAAGCCACCGCGCGCGTGAAGCTCGCGACCCGCGACACCGCCGTCGATGCCGTCACCGGCAGCGTCACGATTTTTGCCGATGGCGGCGTGCGTGAGCTGAAGATTCAGGTGCCGGGCAAAGTCGCCTCCACGAACATCAAGCCCGGCACTCATTTCAAGAAAGGCGATGTGCTGGTCAGCCTCGACGTGAAGGACCTCGACCGGCAGCTCGCCGAATACCGGCGCAAATACGACAGCGACAAGGCCCGCGCGAAGATCATCCTCGAGAACAACCCCGAGAAGAAAGTCGCCAATGAGAAACTTGAGACCGCGAAGCGCCTGCTCCGCCTCGGCTCCGCCACCCAGGAGCAAGTGAACGATCTCCAGCGCGCGGTCGACGGCATCGAGACGAAATACCAGCTGACCGAGTTCGACGACAAAAAGGCCGACGCCGACTTCAAGGTGGCGATGGAGGACTTTGATCTCCTTCGCGAGAAAATGCAGATTCGCGCTCCGATCGACGGCACGGTCGAGGGAGCGTTCACGTGGGAGGGCGCGCTCGTCTCCGCCAACCAGACGCTCGTGACGATTATCGCCCGCACGCGGCTCGTCGCCGCGAAGATCGGCGAGGAGAGCTTCGGCCGGGTGAAGGTCGGGCAGGCCGCGCGCCTTCGGTTGCTGACCTTCGGCAGCCAGACTTACGATGCGACGGTCTCCGAGTTGCTGCCGACCGCCGATGAGACGCAGCGTTTCACCGCCTACCTCGATGTGAAGATCGAGCCGGAGCGGCTGCCCGAGTTGCTCAAGCCCCTCAGCACCGGTGAGGTCACGATCACCATCGACTCGCGGCCCAACGCAGTGACGGTTCCGCGCCGCGCTCTCTTCGACGGCAACAAGATCTTCGTGGTGAAGGACGGCCGCGTGCAGCGCCGCGATCTCGAGGTTGGATTCGTGGCGCTCAACAAGGTCGAGGTGCGCAAGGGCCTTGAGGCCGGCGAGGCCGTGATCCTCGATCCCATCGAGGGCTATCGCGACGGCCAGCGCGTGCGCACCGAGATCGTGCCGTGACGCGCCGCGCGCGCCGCCCCCGCCCGTGATGTCGCCGAACCTCCGCATCGCCTACCGCTTTCTCACGGCGAAGAAGCGGGCCATGTTCATGAGCCTCGCCTGCACCATTCTGGGCGTGGGGCTTTTCATCGTCACGCAGGCGACGACGAGCGGATTCGAGAAAATCTTCACCGACACGCTTCTCGGCATCAACGGCGCGATCCGCATCGAGGACCGGATCCAGGAAACGATGACGAGCATGGCCGCGCCGGGCTCCGACGATTTCTATATCGGGAACCGCGAGGGCGTGAAATACATCGAGGGCGTGGAGGAACCGCAGCGGATCGCCGAGGCGGTGCGCGAGTTCCCCAATGTCGTCGGCGTGTCCGCGGTGTTGCGCGGCAACGTGCAGTTCACGAGCTCCTTCAAGACCGAGGACGCGCAGGTCCTGGGCATCAACCTCGAGGATCACGTGCGCGTCTCCAAGCTCGCGGAACAGATCACGAGCGGCGACCTGGACAATTTTCGCAGCGCCACGGGCGGCGCGCTGGTGGGCCGCGTGCTGGCGGATCGCCTCCAGGTCACGGTGGGCGACTCGTTTTCCGTCACGGCGCGCGGCCAGTCGCGCCGCCTCAAGGTCTCCGCGATTTTCGAGACGGGCTATCGTGAGGTCGACAAGAGCAACGTCTATGTGCTCCTGCCGGAAGCACGCTCGCTGCTGCGGCGGCCGTCGGGCGCGTCCTACCTGCAGGTCGGCTTGCGCGATTCCGCGCGCGCGCCGCTGGACGCCCAGCGCATGAAGCAGATCCTGGAGCACGACGCGAAGCCGTGGCAGGAGCGCGAGAAGACCTGGCTCGAGGTCTTCCGCGCGCTGAGCGTCTCGACCGGGATCACCGTGTCGGTGTTCACGCTCATCGCGTCGCTCGCGATGTTCAACACCCTCGCGATGATCGTCCTCGAGAAGACCAAGGACATCGCGATCCTGCGCTCGATGGGCTACGAGCGCCGCGACATCACGCGGATTTTCCTCTGGCAGGCCGTCATCGTGCTCGCGATCGGCGCGGCGGCGGGCGCGGCCTTCGGCCGCGTCGTGACGTGGCTCGTGGGGCAGATGCCGTTGCACATCACGGGAATTTTCAAGACGGACCGCTTCATCGTGATCGTGGATCCGAACCACTACTTCGCCGCGATCGCGACCGCGGTGGTGATGGTGATGATCGCGAGCCTCATTCCTGCGCGGCGCGCGGCGCGGTTGGAGCCGGGTGAAATCGTGAGAGGGACGGCCCAATGAGCGCGCTGCACGTTCACATCGCGGGCCGGCTTCTCCCGGTAGCCCGCCTCGGAAGAGGCGGGATGGCTCGTGGGCCACGCGCTGAGGACAACAGGACCCTGCTCTCCCGAGCAGGGCTACCCGGCTCCGTCGCATGAGTTCCCCGGCGAAACAAAATCCCGGCGCGCTCGCCCTTCGGTGCCGTGATCTCCACCGCTACCTCGGCCAGGGCGAGGGGCGGGTGCATGTCCTGAAAGGCGTGTCGTTCGAGGCGCGGCGGGGCGAAGTGTGCGCGATCGTCGGGCCCTCGGGTTGCGGCAAGAGCACGCTCCTCTACCTGCTCGGCCTCCTCGACCGCCCCGACGACGGCCAGATCGAGATCAACGGGCAGGTCATGTCCAATACCGATGACGATGCGCGCACCGCGGCGCGGGGAGCGCACATCGGCTTCGTGTTTCAGTTTCACTTCCTGATGCTCGAGTTCTCGGCCCTGGAGAATGTCATGATGCCCATGCGCAAGCTCGCCCGCCTTGCGCCCGAGGCGATGAAGGCCCGCGCCCATGCGTTGCTCGAGTCCGTGGGCCTCGGCGCCAAGACCCACCGCCTCGGCACGCAGCTCTCCGGCGGCGAACAGCAGCGCGTGGCCGTCGCGCGGGCGATGGCCAACGAGCCCGCCATTCTTTTGGCCGACGAGCCGACCGGAAATCTCGACGCAAAAAACTCCTCCCTCGTCTTCGATCTGCTCACGCGGCTCGCCAAGGACAACGGCCAGGCCGTCGTGCTCGTGACGCACAATCCGGAGATCGCGCAGCGGTGCGATTTCACGCGGCCGATGCGCGACGGCGTGTTTGTCTGAGCGCCGCACCCGATAAGCGCGGGCGCGATCACCCTTCGCGCGGGCTAATTCTCCGCCCGGCAAAAAGCACCGGGCGGAAAAAAGGGTTTACAAGCGAAACGGCGCTCCCTTGTTTCGGGCGCAATTCTGGCTTCATCCCTCCCGCTTCCTGTGAATCAACCCTCCTCGCGAAAACAATTCTTCGCCAAGCTGCTTGGAGCGGCCGCTGCCTCCGGTGCGGCGACGAAGGTGCTCGCGAATCCCTCGGCGCCCGTGGCTTCCGCTGCCCCGGCCGGTCCAGGCCGGAAGATTGAGCTTCGCGGCGATGCGCGCTCCGTGGCCCGGCGTGACATGATCTAGCCGCACGAGACGGACCTCCTCCCACCGCTCATGTCGAAACTGTTTCCGAAGTCAGCCAACACCCTTCCGTTCCAGATCATTGTGTATCTGGTCGTGCTGGCTGGCATCGCGACCGCGGGCGTCACCTACTACATGACGCCGAAATACACCCGGGTGGGCTACGCCCCGGTGCAGCCGGTGCCGTTCAGCCATAAGCAGCACGTGCAGGAGATCGGCCTCGACTGCCGCTATTGCCACTCGAACGTCGATAAGTCCGGTCACTCCAACATTCCCTCGGCGCAGACGTGCATGAACTGCCACAGCGTCGTGAAGGCCAACAGCCCGCTGCTCGCCCCCGTCCGCGAGAGCGCCGAGAAGGGCACGCCCGTGCCGTGGGTCTGGATTCACGCGACGCCCGACTACGCCTATTTCAACCACGCGGCGCACGTGAATCGCGGCGTCTCCTGCGTGGAGTGCCACGGCAAGGTCAACGAGATGGATGTCGTCTCGCACACCCAGCCCCTGAGCATGGCGTTCTGCATCGAGTGCCACCGTGATCCGGCGGCGCGTCTCCGCGACCCGAAGGACGTCTTCAATCTCAACTCCCCGCGTCTCGCCGACCAAGGCCCCGAGGGCGCGAAGAAAGCCGCCGGCTTTATCCACGACTGGAAAGTGATGCCTCCCCAGAGCTGCTCCGGCTGCCACCGATGAAACGCAAATTTGAACATCCGGCCCCGTCGGAACGCGAGCAGCTCACCGGTCCCAAATACTGGCGCAGCCTAGACGAGTTGCAGGCCACGCCCGGCTTCCAGGCGCAGCTCGCGCGGGAATTTCCCGAGGGTGCGGACACGCTGGATGGCGTGGATCGGCGCCACTTCATGAAGATCATGGCAGCCTCGTTCGCGCTCGGAGGCGCGGGCCTCGCGGGTTGCCGCCGTCCGGAGAAGTTCATTTTGCCTTACGGCAAGTCGGTCGAGGGCGTTGTCCCCGGCCTGCCCTCGTATTACGCGACCGCGATGCCGGTGCGCAAATGGGCCGTGCCGCTCCTCGCCGAGACGCATCAGGGCCGCCCGACCAAGCTCGAAGGCAACCCGACTTACGAGCCGCACGGTGGCGCCGCGTCGCTGACTGCGCAGGCTTCCATCCTCGATCTCTACGATCCTGAGCGTGCGACCGCGCACACCAAGGCCGGCTCCCCGATCACCCGCGAGCAGGTCGATCAGATTCTCGCGTCCGTGGTGCAGACCCATGCGGCGACGCAGGGTGCCGGACTCGCATTCCTCGCCGAGGAGTCGTCTTCGCCCACGCGCCGCCGGCTGGTGGCGGCGTTGCGTGCGAAGTTCCCGCGCTCGGTCTGGGCTGAGTTCGAGCCCGTGGCCGACGAGGCTCCGGTCGCGGCCGCGCAGGCGGCGTTTGGTGCCGCGGTGCGCCCGGTTTATAATTTCACCAAGGCCAAGCGCGTCGTCTCGATCGATGCGGATTTCCTCCAGTCTGAGGCCGGCAGCCTGGCCCACGCCCGCGGGTTCTCCGCCGGGCGCAAGGTGACGAAGAAGGGCGACCCGATGAATCGCCTCTACGCGGTGGAGAGCGGGCTCACCCTCACGGGCAGCATGGCGGATCACCGCCTGCGCCTCGCGTCGAGCCACATGCTGGCTTTCACCGCTAGGCTCGCGGCGGCGACATTCCAGCAAAACGCCGGCGACCTCGTGCCCTTCGTGCAGGACGTCGGTGTGTCGCAGGCCTGGGTTAACGAGTGCGCCAACGATCTTCTGGCGAACAAGGGCGCGGCGCTTGTCGTCGCCGGGGCTCACTTGCCGGCCGAGGTTCATGCCCTCGTCCACGGCATCAACAACGCCATCGGCGCCATCGGGCAGACCGTGGAATTCCTTCCGGCCGAAGTGACGCCCGGCGTCTCGACGATCAACGCCCTCGCGACCGCGATCAAGGGCGGCTCGGTCAAGACCCTCGTCATTCTCGGCGGCAACCCCGCCTACAACGCACCCGCCGATCTCGACTGGGCGTCGTTGCAGAAAGCGGTCCCCGAGGTCGTCCGCGTCGGCTACTACGTTGACGAGACCTCGGAGCTGAACCGGGCCGCGACCACGCAGATCGTCCGCGCCCACTACCTTGAGTCGTGGGGCGACGCCCGCACGATCGACGGCACGGTGGTGCCCGTGCAGCCGATGATTTTGCCGCTCTTCGGCGGCTTGACCGACATCGAGATCCTCGCGCGGCTCGCCGGCGAGGGGAACTTGGATCCCTACGCGCTCGTCGCCGCCACCCTCACTGGTCTCGCCGGTGCCGGCGCCAACGCCGAGAAGACGATGGCGCGTTTCCTCCACGACGGCCTGCTGGCGCGCTCCGCGCCCCGCCCGGTCGCGGTGCGCTTCACGTTCAACGGCGTGAAGCAATTGCTCGGCACCCCGAAGCCCGCCGTGGCCTTCAGCGCCGGCAACCTCGAGGTCCGTTTCGTCGCCGACCACAAGATGGACGACGGCCGCTTCGCCAACAACGGCTGGCTCCAGGAGTGCCCTGATCCGATCACGAAGATTTCCTGGGACAACGCCATCCTCGTCAGCCCGCGCCTCGCCAAGGACCTCGGCATCAAGCACGGCAGCTCGGCGATCCAAGTCGCGCGCGCCGAGGAAGCCGAGTTCACGATGGGCAAGGAGAATGCGCTCGTCTTCGAGCTTACCGTCGGCAACCGCAAGATTCGCGGCCCGGTGCATATCCAGCCCGGCCTTTCCAACTACACCGTCATCGTCCCGCTCGGCTATGGCCGCACCGTGACGGGCAATGTGGGCAAGGGCGCCGGCTTCAACGCCTACCCCGCGCGCGCGAGTGACGCGATGCATACGGCCACGGGCGCCAAGCTCACCGCCACCGGCGAGCGCCGCCTCCTCGCCAACACGCAGGAGCACTGGTCGATGGAAGGCCGCGACATTATCCGCGAGGCCAACTTCGAGGGCGCGAACAGCTACCAGGAGAATCCCGCCTACGTCAAAGCCATCGGCATGGAGTCCCATACGCCGAGCAACCTCGGTCCGATCGGCGAGAAGATGACGCCCCAGGAGCGCGCCACCCAGATCCCGCGCGGCAACTCGCTCTACTCGACGCCAAAGTTCGACGGCCACCACCAGTGGGGCATGTCGATCGATCTCAACACCTGCATTGGGTGCAACGCCTGCGTCGTCGCCTGCCAGGCCGAGAACAACATCCCGATCGTCGGCAAGGATCAGGTCATGCGTGGCCGCGAGATGCACTGGATCCGCATCGACCGCTACTACTCCGACGGCCAGATCGACGACCGCGCGATGTCCGATCTCTTCGGCGGCGAGAAGAGCGGGAACCGCGACCTCCCTGAGGAGCCGCAGATTTCGCTTCAGCCGATGACGTGCGTCCACTGCGAACTCGCGCCTTGCGAGGTCGTGTGCCCCGTCAACGCCACGGTGCACGACAACGAAGGCATCAACGTGATGGCCTACAACCGATGCATCGGCACCCGCTATTGCGCGAACAACTGCCCCTACAAGGTCAGGCGCTTCAATTTCTTCGACTGGAACCAGCGCAAGCTCGACGAACTCTACCTCGGCCAGCTTGCCGATTTTGGCACCCCGGAGCTCGTCAAGATGGCGAAGAACCCCGAGGTCACCGTGCGAATGCGCGGCGTGATGGAGAAGTGCACCTATTGCGTGCAACGCGTCCAGAACGGAAAGATTCAGCACAAGGTGAAGATGTCCCGCGAGGGCAAGCCCGGCGAGGTCCGCGTTCCCGATGGCACCATCAAGGTCGCCTGCGAGCAGACCTGCCCCGTCGGCGCGATCACCTTCGGCGACATCCTCGATCCCAACAGCGCGGTCTCCAAGGCCAAGGCCCGCGAGCAGGACTACGCCGTGCTCGGCTACCTCAACGTCCGCCCGCGCACCACGTATTCCGGCAAGCTGCGGAATCCGAACCCGAAGATGCCGGACTACAAGGCGCTGCCCCACAGCCGCACGGAATACGATCGCAAGAACGTGCCGCAATCGCATGGCCACGGTCACGACGATCACGGCCACGCCCCCAAGAAGGCGGACGCCAAGAAGGCCGCCGGGCCCGGCGCGCTTGATGCGATCAAGAAAACCGGAGGGCTCAGCTAATGGCTCACGCTCCCGAACACGCCGCCGACGCCCCGGCGATTCTCAGTGAGGTGAAGCCCGCGGTCCTCCCGCGCGCTATCCTCGTCGAGAACAACCGCTCCTTCTCGTGGATCACTGAGAAGATCTGCGGCATCATCGAGGGCAAGACGCCCACGTGGTGGTGGGTCTGCTTCATTCTCGCCTGCTTCGTCGCGTCCTTCACGGTCGCCGGCATCACCTACCTCGTCATCACGGGCGTAGGTGTGTGGGGCCACGCCAACCCGGTCAACTGGGCGTGGGACATCGTCAACTTCGTCTTCTGGATCGGCATCGGCCACGCGGGCACCCTCATCTCCGCCATCCTGTGCCTCCTGCGCCAGAAGTGGCGCACCTCCATCAACCGCGCCGCCGAGGCCATGACGATCTTCGCGGTCGTCTGCGCCGCGATCTTCCCGGTCTTCCACGTCGGTCGCGTGTGGTATGCCTGGTATCTCTTCCCGATCCCGAACTCGAACGTCATCTGGCAGAACTTCCGCTCGCCGCTTGAGTGGGACGTGTTCGCGGTCTCGACCTACGGCACGGTCTCGGTGCTCTTCTGGTATATCGGCCTGATCCCCGACCTCGCGGTGCTGCGCGACCGGTTCTTCAATGCCGGCAAGAAATTCCGCTCGTTCCTCTACGGTCTGTTCGCGATGGGCTGGCGCGGTTCCAACCGTCATTGGAGCAACTACGAGATGGCCTACCTGATCCTGGCTGGCATCTCGACGCCGCTGGTGCTCTCGGTGCATACCATCGTCTCGTTCGACTTCGCGGTCTCGCTGCTCCCCGGCTGGCACACGACCATCTTCCCGCCGTATTTCGTCGCGGGCGCCATCTTCTCCGGCTTCGGCATGGTGCTCACGCTCATGCTCCCGCTGCGCGCGATCTACGGCCTGCAGGATTTGATCACGCAGTATCACATCGACTGCATGTGCAAGATCACATTGGCGACCGGCACCATCGTCGGCTACGCCTACGGCATCGAGTTCTTCATCGCGTGGTATGGCGCGAACCCGTATGAGGGCTTCGCGTTCATCAACCGCGCGTTCGGCCACTACTCGTGGGCCTACTGGATCATGATCTCGTGCAACGTGATCGTGCCGCAGTTCTTCTGGTTCAAGTCGGTCCGCAACAACACCTCCTTCGTCTGGATCCTCTCGATCTTCGTCAACGTCGGCATGTGGTTCGAGCGCTTCGTCATCATCGTGACCTCGCTCGCCCGCGACTTCCTGCCGTCGAGCTGGGGCTACTACTCGCCGAGCATCGTGGAAATCTTCACGTTCTTCGGGACGTTCGGCGTGTTCTCCGTGCTGTTCCTGCTCTTCATCCGTTTCCTCCCCATCATGCCGATGGCCGAGCTCAAGGCCGTCACACCGCAGGCTGATGTCCACGGCCACGGCGGCACCACCGGCCACGGCGCTGCGGAAGTGCAGCAAGCCCACTGATCACGACCATGGCTGTCCAACCCTACGGCGTGATTGCCACCTTCACCACGGCGCCCGAGCTCTACCATGCGGCGGAGCAGGTGCGCGATGCGGGTTACCGTCATTGGGACTGCATCACGCCGTTCCCCGTGCACGGCCTCGACAAGGCGATGGGTCTGAAACGCTCGATCGTCCCGCGCATCTCCCTCGCGGGCGGCATCACCGGCTTCATAACCGGCATGACGATGATCTGGTGGACCGGCCAGGTCGACTATCCGCTGATCGTCGGCGGCAAGCCGCTCTTCAGCCCGATGTTCGCCTTCCCGGTGAGCTACGAGCTCACGATTCTGTTCACGGCCTTCGCGACCATCATCGGCATGTTCTTGGTCAACGGTCTCCCGCGCCACTACCATCCCGTGCTGAAATACGACCACATCGTGCGCGGCATGGACGACACATTTTTCATCGTGATTGAGGCGCGCGATCCGCGCTTCAATCTGGTCAACACCAAGGCGCTGCTCCAGAAGGCCGGCGGCGCCTCCATCACGGAGCTGGAGCCCTGAGCCCATGCGCCACGTCTATCTCATCACTCTCTTCGTCTGCGTGCTGACGGTCTCGATCCTCGGATTCCGCGGGGCGACGTTCACCGCGCCGCCCATGGATGTATTTCCCGAGTGGGCCTTCCCCGGCATGAAATACCAGCCGAAGCTGCGCCCGCAGTCCGAGAGCGCCTTCTTCGCGGACAGCCGCGCCGATCGCATGCCGGTGCCGCGCACAGTCGCGCGCGGCATGCTGCGCGACGACGATCACCTGCACTTCGGCAAGACCTCGGCCGGCGCCTTTGCCCCGGGTCTCCCTACCGGCATCGCCGCCAAGATCGACCTCGAGTTCTTGCGCCGCGGGCAGAGCCAATACCAAATTTACTGCACGCCGTGCCACGGTGCGGTCGGCGATGGCAACGGCATCACGAAGAAATACGGCATGGGCGCCACACCCACCTTCCACGACCCGCGCCTCCGCACGATGCCCGACGGCGAGATCTACAACACGATCACCAACGGCAAGAACACCATGCAGCCCTACGCCGACAAGATCGCGCCCGATGATCGCTGGGCGGTCGTCGTCTACGTGCGGGCCTTGCAACGCGCCCAGCAGGGCACCGCGGCGGATGTGACCGACGCCACCGGCAAAACCACCCTCGGCCTCCAATGAGTTCCCAAGTCGCAACCGCCCCGGCGGCACTCCCGGCCGAATCGTCCGCGTCCGCGGCGAACAAGGCGCTGCTCGTCGGCATTGTGGGCCTCGCCCTCACGGTCGCCGGCATCTTCGTGTCGGGCGCCCAGGCTGCGGCCATGAGCTACCTCGTGGGCATCACCTTTTGCACCGCGATCGCGATCGGCATGCTCATGCTGGTGATGATCCACCACATCTTCGATGCCTCGTGGTCCACGGTGATCCGCCGGCAATTCGAGCACGGACTCTCCTCCTTCAAGTGGCTGCTGCTGCTCTTCCTCCCGCTGGCCGCCACGCCGTTCATCGGCCACGGCGATCTCGTCTGGCCGTGGATGAACCCGGGCCACGAGATCCATGGCGGCCACACGGTCGGCCACGATCCGCTCTACATCAAGAAGGCCGGCTTCCTGAATGTCGGCGCGTTTGTCGGTGGCACGATTGTGTTTTTCCTGCTGTGGATGTGGCTGTCGGCCCGCCTGCGGAAGGCGTCGTTCGCCCAGGACAGTGACGGCGACTTGAAGTGGACCTTCATGAGCCGCAAGACCGCCGCCTTCGGCATCCCGATCGGCGCGCTCACGCTCACGGCGGTCGCGATCTACTGGGTCAAGTCGCTCGAATACCACTGGTATTCCACGATGTTTGGCGTGTGGTTCTTCTCCAATTGCGCCCGCGCGGCCCTCGCCGTCGGCATCCTGATCATGATCTGGCTGTGGAACCGCGGCGATTTCAAGGGCATCCTCAACACGAACCATTTCCATTCCATTGGCATGCTGTCGTTCGCGTTCACGGTGTTCTGGGCCTACGTGACGTTCTCGCAGTATTTCCTCATCTGGAACGCCAACGTGCCCGAGGAAACCTTCTGGTATAATCTCCGCGAGCTGAATCACGACGGTTCGACCAACCAGTGGTGGTATGTCGGCCTCGCGCTGCTCTTCGGTCACTTTTTCGTGCCGTTCCTCTATCTGCTTTCCTACAAGCACAAGGTCACGCACTCCCGCATCAAGCCCGCCGCGATCTGGATCCTCTGCGTCATCCTGCTCGACATGTGTTATAACATTCTCCCGGCGCTGAAGGACTCGCATGGCGACGCGCGGCCGTTCCTCACGCTCAATCTGCTCTGGGTCGTGACCGCCGTGGTCGGCATCGGCGGCGTCTGCGTGTGGTCCTACCTCCGCAGCTTCCCCACCACGAAACTCATCCCGATCCGCGACCCGCGCATCGGTGAAAGCCTCACGCACCATGAGTGACACGCCTCAAATGCCCGCGCGACCGGTCGTCGCAAGCAGGGAAAGCACAACAACACTAGGGATGAACGCAGGCACCCCGCGCTCCCCACGACCGGTCTCGCTGTTCTCGGTGGTTTTCGTGCTGGCGCTGTTCGCGCTCTTCCTGCTCGTGATTCGCTGGGCCTACGTTCCCGCGACCGTCTCGCCGCAGAACGCCGCCGCCGAAAACCTCCCGAAGGATCAGGAGTGGCGCGCCACCGCCGCGAGCCGCCGCAAGGCGTTTGACGAGCACAAGGCCAAGGAATCCGCGCAGGTGACCGGCTATGCCTGGGTCGACAAGAATGCCGGCGTCGTGCAACTGCCTATCGATCGTGCGATGGAGCTGACGGCTCAGAAATACGGCGCGAAGAAATAGCGCGCCCCGAAAAATTACCGAGATGTCCAACGCTCAGACCAACGCCGCCCCGGCTGAAGTCACCGCCATCGATACCCAGGCGCGCGGCCCCTTGCTGCTGCTCCTCGGCTCCGGCTTGGTGTGGCTCGCCGTCAGCGGTGTCCTCGCACTGATCACTGCGATCCAGCTGCATTCCCCGCAGTTCCTCGCGGATTGTTTCCTCTTCACGCATGGTCGCGCCCAGGCCCTCCGTGAGACGGCTTTTGTCTATGGCTGGCTGGCGAATGCCGGCCTCGGTCTCGCGCTCTGGGTGCTCGGCCGCCTGGGCGGCGAACCGCTCCGCGGCCTCAACTGGGTCGTCGTCGGCACGCTGGCTTGGAATCTTGGCGTCACCTGCGGCCTCATTGGCATCGCGGTGGGCGACACGACGACTTTCGCGCTGCTGCAAATGCCGCGCTACGTGCAGCCGTTTTTGGTCTTCTCCTACGCGACCCTCTCCATCGCGGGTGTGCTCGCGTGGTCCGGACGCCGGGCCGATGCAATGTATGCCTCGCAGTGGTATGCGGTGGCCGCGATTTTCCTTTTCCCGTGGCTGCTCATGGCGGCGCAGGCCGTGCTCCTCTGGTGGCCGGTGCGCGGTGTCGTGCAGCCGATTGCCGCCGGTTGGTATGCGCAGTCGGTCTGGTCGCTGTGGCTCGCTCCGCTCGCGCTGGCGATTCTCTATTATGTGCTGCCCAAGGTCACGGGCCGCACGTTGCCGACCTATGACTGGGCTCCCCTTGGTTTTTGGACGCTGATTTTCGTCGGGACATGGACCGGTGGGCGGCACCTTATCGGCGGACCGGTGCCCGCTTGGATCCCGACCATTGCGGTCGTGGCGCATTCGCTCGTGCTGTTCCACTACCTCGTCGTGGCGCTCAATTGCCGCGGTCTGCTGGCCGCGAGTGGCACGGGTGTGGGCTTCATGCGCTTCGGCCTCGTGGCCTACGTGCTGTTCGGTGCGCTGGAGTTTCTCGCTTCCTTCCGCGGCATTGCGGCCCACGCGCAGTTCACGTTTATCGAGCCCGCGTTGCAGCAGCTCGGCCTCTATGGCGCGCTTTCGATGATTTTCTTCGGCGGTATTTATTACGCCGTGCCGCGCCTGACCAATCGCGCCTGGGCCTCCGGTTCTCTGATCGGCGGCCATCGCGCGCTCGTCATGACGGGCATCGTGATCTCGATCCTCGCGCTGATCGTCGCCGGCAAGGCGCAAGGTGGTGCGCTGCTCGATCCCAAGGTGTCCTTCGCCGACCTTTTCGACCGGGTCCGCGGGCCTCTGCTCGCCCACACCGCCGCGCAGGCGGTGCTGCTCGCCGCGAATCTCCTGCTCCTCGTGAACTTCCTGCGTTCCGCCTGCTGCTTCGGCGGCTCCACTGAGGCGGCCCCCGCGCTGTTCCGGACTTCCGCGACCGAGGAGGCGCATGCGTCATGAAAAACGGTCCGCTTCTCTTCACCGGCCTTTTCCTCGCCCTCCTGATTTCGTTCGGGGGCCTCGTGCTCGGCTCGCATGGCCAGCTCGGGCGCATGGCGCCGTATTTTGATGATGGCGACGGCACGGCGTTCCCGCAGCGCGTCTCGGGCCTGGCCGCGCGTGGCCAGCTCGTCTACGCGGATCTCGGTTGCGCCTCATGCCACACGCAGCAGGTGCGCCGGCCGGATTTCGGCAGTGACAAGGCCCGCGGCTGGGGCGAGCGCCAGAGCGTGGCGCGCGACTACATCCACCAGGCCCGCCCGCAGATCGGCGCGGCGCGCATCGGCCCGGACCTCACGAATCTCGGCGGGCGTCAGAAGAGCGAGGAGGCGTTGTTTGCCCTCCTGCACGAAGGCTCTGCGCGGCACCCGGGCTACAAGTTCCTCTTTGAGACGCGTGACGTGGCCGGCGAAGCCTCCCCCCGCGCGGTGAAGGTCGCCGGCGCCGCCGCCGGTCGCGAGACGGTTCCGACGGAGCGCGCGCGGGCCTTGGTCGCCTACCTGCTCAGCCTGAACACCGCCTACGACTATCCCGAGGCGAAGCCGTTTGTCCCTGTCGCCAAGCCTGCGGAGGCCAAGAAATGAGCACGCCTTCCCAACCCGATCCTCGCGCCGATCAGGCGGTGTTTTCCGACGACAAGCTGCTCGCCTCGCACGAGGCGATCCTCGGCCCTCAGCCCGATGAGAAAGGCAAATACCGCCTCCTTCCGCTGAATCTGCTCTTCATTTTTTCGAGCATGATTTTCTTCGGCGGCACCTATCTCGGCCGCTACTCGGGTTATTTCGACGCCCGGGTTTTCAATGAGGGCGCGATGCCTCCTTCGGCCAATGTGGCGGCTGCTCCCGTCGATCCCGTGGTCGCCGGCAAGAAGCTCTACGCCATCCCCGGCGCGTGCGTGACCTGCCATCAGCCCAACGGCGCGGGCCTGCCCGGCGCGTTCCCGACGCTGGTCAATTCCGAGTGGGTGACTGGTTCCGAGGAGCGCCTCGTCCGCATCGTGCTCCACGGCGTCGCCGGCCCGATCAAGGTCGCCGGGGTCGACTACAACTCCGCGATGCCTGGCTTCGGCCCCGGTGGTGGTTTCAATTGGTCGGACGACAAGGTCGCCGCGGTCATCACCTACATCCGTCAGGAGTGGGGCAACAAGGCCGGCCCGGTCACGACCGAGAAGGTCGCGGCCATCCGCGCCCAGGAAGCCGCGCGCAAGACGCCTTGGACCTCGGTGGAGCTGGAAAAACTCCCATAACGCCGGGCGCTACGGCGCCGTGGCGCGCAGCGTCGGGCCATCGATCCACTTGGCCGGGATCGTGGTCGTCGAGGGCCACTCGGGCGTGCCGGTTTCGTTGCGCTGCAGTTGCGCGATGAGCAGCTCAACGGCCCGGGCGCCGATGATTCGCGGCTGCAGGTCCAGGCCGGCGCACGCGCGGGCCCGGGTGAGCACGTTGAGGCAAAAGAAGCCGTGTGTCGCGGGCACTTTGGCGCCGCAGGCTTCCATCCAGCCGATGGTGTCGGTCGGATGGCTCAGCACGACATCAGGCTTGTGGCGCCGAAACCATTTCGTGAATTCCCGCTGGGAGAACGCCTCGACGATGAGCGGCGGCAAGGGCGTGATGTCCGGATGGCTCTCCTGGAAGGCCCGGAAGGCCGCGCCCCAGCGGAACTGCAGGCGCTCGTCATGGTGCCGCTGCAGTTGCAGGCCGGGCCGCCGGTAGCCCATCGCGCGCAGGCGCTGAAGCGCCGCGAGCATGGAACGGTAGTGGTCGGAGCAGACGGCGTGCAGCGCCGGCCGCTCGATGATGTAGTCGGTGTAGACGCCGGCGAAGCGCGACCAATCGAGCGCGGACAGGTCCGGCTCGTCCCACGTGGGCAGAAGCATGAGGCCGTGGATGCCGCGGGACTGGAGAATCGA
>JANOCA010000274.1:0-1938 GCA_031411915.1 Opitutaceae bacterium | reverse complement strand
CACGACGGCGCGCGTAACGAGAAACGCGCTCGTGAGGTTGGTGTCGATGACCGCCTGCCAAGTCTCGGTCGGCATCGACTCGAGCGGCGCGCGGCGGTGGATGCCGGCGTTGTTGATCAGGATATCGATGCCGTCGGCGGTCGCGCCCCTGATGTCGCCGAGCGCGGATTCGATTTCCGCGGCTTGGGTGACATCGAAGCGGCGCCCGCTCGCCGCCAGGCCCTCCGCGCGCAGCGCCGCGACGGCGGCGTCGAGCCGGGCGGCGTCGAGATCGTTAAGCACGACCTCCGCGCCCGCTGCGGCCAGCCCGCGTGCCAGCGTGAGCCCGATGCCCTGGCCCGAGCCCGTGACGAGCGCGCGCTTGCCCCGCAGCGAAAATAGACCGACGGCATCCACCCCGCCATCCCGAGGGAAACCGCGCGGCCGGCGCAAGCCCGCGTGGGAAAATTCGTCTTTGCAGTCGGCGAGTTTGACCGGCGAGGATTCCCCACCCCTGCCCCGCATGAAAACCACCGTCCGCCTCAGCATGGCCGCCGCCCTCGCGCGGTTTCTCCAGCGCCAATACATCCGCCGCGACGGCGTCGAGCACCGCCTCATCCACGGCGTGTGGGGCATCTTCGGCCACGGCAACGTCACCGGCTTCGGCCAGGCGCTCGAGGAGGAAGGATCATTCGCGGGGAAGAACGCCTTGCCCTACCTCCAGTGCAAAAACGAGCAGGGCATGGTCCATGCCGCCGTTGCGTTTGCGAAAGCGCGCCAGCGCATGGGCACCTACGCCTGCACGAGTTCCATCGGTCCCGGCGCGACGAACATGATCACCGGCGCCGCCGTCGCGACCGTGAACCGCCTGCCCGTGCTGCTGTTGCCGGGCGATATTTTCTCCAACCGCCGCCCCGGCCCAGTGCTGCAGCAACTCGAGTTTCCGTCGAGCCAGGACGTGTCGGTGAACGACTGCTTCCGGCCCGTCTCGCGCTACTGGGATCGCCTCAACCGCCCGGAGCAGATCCTCACCGCGCTCCCCGAGGCGATGCGCGTCCTCGCCGATCCCGCCGAGACCGGCGCCGTCACGCTCGCGATGCCCGAGGATGTGCAGGCCGAGAGCTTTGACTACCCGCTGCATTTTTTTGAGAAACGCGTCTACGCGGTCGAGCGCTCCGGCTGCTCCGCCGAAAACCTCCGCGCCGCTGCCGCGCTCATCCGCGCCGCGAAGCGCCCGCTCATCGTGGCCGGCGGCGGCGTGCATTACTCCGACGCCACCGACGCCCTCGCGAAATTCTGTGCCGCCACTGGCATCCCCGTCGGCGTCTCGCAGGCCGGCAAGGGCGCGCTCCTCGACGCTCACCCGTCGTGCCTCGGCGCCATTGGCGTCACCGGCACCGCCGCCGCCAACGCCATCGCCTTGGACGCCGATCTCGTGATCAACATTGGCACGCGGCTCAGCGATTTCACCACCGCGTCGAAGACCCAGTTTCAAAACCCGCGCGTCCGCTTCATCGGCATCAACACCGTCGCCTTCGACGCGCGCAAGCACGGTGCGCTCCCGCTCACCGGCGATGCCCGCGCGATCCTCGCCCAGCTCATGCGCGCCCTCGCCGGCTGGCGCGCGCCCGCCGCGCATCGCGCGAAGATCGCGCGCGCCCGCGCTGCATGGGATACCACTCGCGCGACGCTCGTCGCCCCGAAACGCGGCGTGCCGCTCACGCAAGCCCAGGTAATCGATGAAGTGAACCGCGCCTGCGGCACCGACGGCACCGTGGTCCACGCCTCCGGCGGCATTCCCGGCGACATCCACAAGCTCTGGCGTTCCAACGCGCGCAACGACTACCACTCCGAATACGGCTACTCCTGCATGGGCTACGAGATCGCCGGCGCGCTCGGCATCAAGCTCGCCGAGCCCAAGCGCGAGGTCTACGCGTTCCTCGGCGACGGCAGTTACCT
>JANOCA010000273.1:0-2693 GCA_031411915.1 Opitutaceae bacterium | reverse complement strand
CAGGCCCCACGAGAGTAGCGATTCACCCGCCGCGACCGGGCTCACTGCGAACCGGTGGCCCTCGAGGACCGTGTGCGGCAGCGCACGGGGGCCGCTGGCGAGCGCGAGCACCTCGCCGGCCTCGATTCGGCGGATCGCGATGGCGACGTTGTCGCCCGGGGCAGGCAGGCGGGAGACGGCTTCGAGCGGGAGTGCGGCGGACGCCATAGGCGCTAACAGAAACGGGTGCGACGCAGGTGTCGAGTGTAGGGCCGGCGCTTGTCGCCGGGCCACGGCCCGCCCGCAAGGGTCGGCTTCTACAAATGCTCAAGCACCGGCCAGTCAGCCGGCGCGAGATCGTAGGTCTTCAGTTCGCCCACCGCGACCCACGCGAGCGCCGCGTGCTCGTGCGCGTGCGGCGGCGGGCTGGCGGGCGCGAGCTCGCAGACAAACGGGATCATCTCGATCACGACCGTGCCGTAGTCGTGCGTGAAGCGCGGGAGCGCGCGGCGAACAAAGACATCGCAACCCAGCTCCTCGCGCAGCTCGCGGAAGAGCGCCACCTCAGGCGCCTCACCCGGCTCGACCTTGCCGCCGGGAAACTCCCACTTGAGCCCTAGGTGCTTGTGCGCCGGCCGCTGGGCGACCAGCACGCGCCCTGTAGCGTCGAGGATGACGGAGGCGACGACGCGGAGGGGTGAGGTGCTGGGCATATGCGCACCCTATCCGAGTCCGGCGACGCGCGGCGAGATTTTGCGCGACGCGGATTGGGCGCTGAGCTCAGATTCGCGCATCCCCATGCGCTTCGTTTTTCTATGCCTCGCCCTGTTCGCTTCGCCCGTGTTCTCCCGGCCGCTCCTCGCCGCGGCGCGGCCCAACATCCTCCTCATCGTCTCCGACGACCACGGGCGCGAAGCGCTCGGCTGCTACGGCAACCCCGTCGTGAAGACCCCGCACCTCGACGCGCTCGCCGCCGACGGCACGCGGTTCACCGCGGCGTTCTGCACCACGGCGAGTTGCAGCCCGTCGCGCTCGGTGCTGCTCACCGGCCAGCACAACCACCGCAACGGCATGTATGGCCTCCAGCACGATGATCACCATTTCCAGTCGTATGCGCACGTGAAGACCTTGCCGGCGCGGCTCGCGGCGGCGGGCTACCGCACGGCGCGCATCGGCAAGTTCCACGTCGCGCCCGAGTCGGCGTATGCGTTCCAGACCGTGCTCTCCGCCGGCGCGGCCAACGATCCCGCGACCATCGGTCGCAGCCCCGTCGAGATGGCCGAGCAGTCGCGCCGCGTGATCGAGGCGGACGACGCGCGGCCGTTTTTCCTCTATTTTGCGACCGACGATCCGCACCGCGCCAACGCTGTGCTGCCCGACGGCCGCCCGACCTTCGACACCTGGCCGCGCCCGAATTCCTTCGGCAACCGCGCCGCGGGCTACCCGGGCATCACGCCCGTCGCGTTCCGCCCCGAGGACGTGCCCGTGCCCTCGTGGCTGCCCGACACGCCAGCATGCCGCGCCGAGATCGCGGAGTATTACCAGGCGATCGCGCGGCTCGATCAAGGCATCGGCAAACTCATCGAGATCCTCAAGGCCGCGGGGAAATACGACGACACGGTCATCGTCTATCTCTCCGATAACGGCGCGGCGTTTCCCGGCGCCAAGACCACGCTCTACGATCCCGGCATCCGCCTGCCGCTGATCATGCGCTCCCCGGGCCGCGCGCGCCCCGGTGCCGTGCAGGACGCCATGGTCACGTGGGCCGACCTCACGCCGACGCTGCTCGATGTGGCCGGCGTGCCCCCTGCTGCCGGTGAGTGCGACGGCCGCTCGTTCCGCGCCGGACTCGACGGGGGCGCGCTGCGCGGTTGGGAGGAGGTCTTCGCCTCCCACTCGCTGCACGAGATCACGATGTATTACCCGATGCGCGCGGTGCGCACGCGCACGCACAAGCTCATCGTCAACCTCGCGCACGACCTCACGTGGCCCTCGGCGCTCGACCTCATCAAGTCGCCGACGTGGATCAGCGCGACGACGTCGGCAGGCGGCGGCGGGAAACTCGGGCAGCGCCCGATCGAACGGTTTCTCCACCGGCCAAAATTCGAACTCTACGACCTCGCGCGCGATCCGGACGAGGTGGAAAACCTCGCCGATCAGCCCGCGCACGCGGCGTTGCTGGCGGATCTGCTCGCGAAGGTGAAGGCGTTTCAGCTCGCTACGAAGGATCCGTGGGCGCGGAAGTGGAGCCATGAGTGAGTCGCGCGGTGCAGATGGCGCGCGAATCGAGTTGTAACTTTTGGAGCTCAGCCGGGTTCTCTGGCGGCGCGTGGCGCGCCGTCCCAACGCATGAACACTTCCTCTCCTGCCGATTCGCAGGGTCTGCGACCGCTTCGCCTTTGGCCCGCGGTCGTCATAGTCGCTGCGCAGTGGCTCGTGCGCTTTGTGGCGCCGCTCGTTTCCCCGGACGCCGGCATGGTGGCGATGCTCGGCGGACTCGCCGGCGGCCTGGCCCTGCTGGTGTGGTGGCTGGCTTTTAGCCGGGCACCGTGGCTCGAAAGGATTGGCGCCGTGGTCCTGATGGTGGTCCTGGTCGTCGTGACGCGCCGGTTCGTGCATCCTTCGATTGCCGGCGGGATGATGGGGATGATGCACACGTTCTACTCGATTCCGTTGCTGTCACTGGCCCTCGTCGTCTGGGCAGTGGTGAGCCG
>JANOCA010000272.1:0-14647 GCA_031411915.1 Opitutaceae bacterium | reverse complement strand
CGCATGATGCAGCCCGAGGACATCGCCGCCTGCGTGTGGTTCGCCGCGACGCTCCCGCAACGAGCCACGGTCGAGGAAATCCTCGTGCGGCCCTCGCGGCCGTGGACGGGGTGAATCTCCATTATCCAGTGCAAGAACAGCCGACCTACATCTTCTCTGCTTAGCTATGCTCGCGACATGAAATTCTTTTTGCTGCCGGTTATCTTCCTCGCGCTTTCCTCGTTCGCATTTTGCGGCCCGGCTTCGCTGGCCAAAGCGACGAGCGAATTCCGAGTCTTGTTCAATTCAGTGATGTCCGCTGATTCAAGTAATCCTGCGAGGCGAGAAGAACTACGTCTGAAGCTGGAAGTGCAAGCTGTCGACCGATGTGCAACTCTGTTGCACGCAATGTGGGCTCAGGCACGGCGACGCAGGGCTGAGCACGCAAAAGCAGAAGGGAATCGGCAGTCATCGCTGACATATCTTAGCGACATCGAGACTGGAGTGAGATCTTTATGGGAAGCAGCCGACGAAACGAAACTACCGCTGCCGAAGGAACGCATTAGGCAATCCGCAGCGTAAATCTTACGATTGATAAAAATCTATCGTGACGAACTCTCCGTCGAGCGCTTCCCGGCAGAAGAAGCACCGTCGCGATAGGGATGCCAGCACGAAACAGAGTTTTTCCCCATCAACCAATCACTGCCAGTCGGCCCATCAAGTTTCAGCCTCCGCGATCTGTTCCATCAAGAACTCGCCCGGCGTGGCCAAACGCAGCCCATAGATTTCGCGCCCTAGCTTCCGGTGAAAATCCGTCTCGTCGAGCGTGAGCAGCCACTCCGCACGCACCGCGAGCGCGGTGATGACAACGGGCCGATCCTTGGCGCGCGGGAAAACCAGCGGCCGATCGAGCACCACATCCGCACGCACGAAACGCAGCCTCGGCGCAACCATGCTCTGCCAGTTTGAAGCTGCCCGTGTCCCCAACTTCGGCAGATTACGCCGCGTTTCCTGCGCGCAGTAATCCGAGGTGAGCAGTTCCCATCCGCGGACCGCTCCCGCGATCACCACATGGCGTGACGCGCCGCGCGCCGAGCCGCAGGCGGCGAGCAGCAGGCTCGTGTCGAGAAAGAGCCTCACTTCCGCCTTGCTCGCTGCGCCGACTGAACCGCCTTCATCTCCTGCTCGTCGCGCGCAATCCACGCCTTGATTTGCGCCTTTGGGATGTCGCGCACCGGCACCGCCGGTGCGGGCTGCAAAAACAATCCGCCCTCACGTTCCTCAACGACGAGCATGGGCTTGCGGAGCTTATCGAGCCCCATCCTGCGTCGAAACGCCGATGGGAGCGTAACGCTGCCGCGCTTTGACAGGGCGAGTGTGGTCATGTCGCAACGCTGTGATGCGGCCATGCCGCGCGCAAGCCCTCAGCCGCCGGGGCCTGCGCGCGAAAATCAACACGCCTCATATCTCCAATTCCGCGCCTTGCCCTCGGCGAGCCACGCCATCGTCTTCGCGAGGCGGGACTGGCGCGTCTCGGCCCGCTTCGCTCCGGTGATCCACTCAAGGTAGTCCTTCCGCTTGCCCGGCGGGAAGGCGGCGAACGTTTTCGCGGCGGCGGCGTTTTTCTTCAGGGCCGCGGCGAGGTCAGCGGGCACCGGAAGTTGCTTGGTCGCGGCCTTCACCGAACGCGGACGGCCAGGCGCGCCGGACTCGATCAGCTGGGCGGCGGTGCGCACGAGTCGCTTCAGCACGGCGTCGCTCGGCAGATCGGCGCGGCTCGTGATGCGGCCGAGGCTGCCCATCGCCGCTTCAGGCGAGGCGCGGTGCGGGCCGGCGATTCTCTCCATGCCCTGGTGCCAGAAGCCAAACGCGCAGTGCCCCTTGAACGCCGCCATCATGCACAGGATCGTATTCCGGTGCTCGAAGTGCGGCATGCCCCACTTGATTGTCTCGGTCGCCGCCGGGCAGGCCTCGTGCACCAGCGAGCGCAAATGCACGAGGATCGGCCGGGCGAAATCCGCCGACCGCGCGATGAAGGCATCGACACGGGGATCGCGGGCGGCGGCTTTGCTCATAAAAAAGGCGCGGCTTGAAAGCCGCGCCTCGTCTGCCGAGGGCTTATTGGAAGCGGTAGTCCACGCGGAGCGTGAAGGCGCGGCCGCGCGGATCGGCGATGCGGGGCTCCCAGCTGCTGCCGGCACCGGTGTTGGTGTCGTAGGTGGCGGAGAACGGCGGATCCTCGTCGAAGAGGTTCTTGATGCCGGCGACCACGGTGACGTTCTTGATGCCGCGATACGTGGCGCTCAGGCCGTAGACGCTGTAGGGCTTCACGCGGGCCTGCCAGTCGACGGGGCGCACAAGGCCGGCGAGGACGCCGGGCAGCACCGCGTCGGTGTAGCTGTTGCGATAAAGATTGTTCACGAGGAACGACCAGTTGCCGCGGCGGTACCCCACGCTCGCGGTGTGTTTCCACTTGAGGCCGATGTCGCTGGAGCGGGTGAAGGTATTGATCTCGCTCAGGCTCCACGGCGCGGTGGGGAGAAGCTTGGACTTCTTGTTGAGCAGGTAGGAGAGGTCGAAGCTGGCGCTGAGCTTGCCTTTGGCGAAGTCGGTCTCGCCCTTGAGGCCGACCTCGACGCCTTTGGTCGTGGTCGCGCCGGCGTTCACCCAGCGGGTGTCGATGCGCTGGATGGTGCCATCGGCGCGGCGCTGGAAGCGGTCCTGGAAGATCGCGTAGTTCTGCAGGAGCTGCGTCGTGCCGAAGCTCTGGATGGTGCCGGTGCGGTTGACCTGCCACCAGTCGACGTTGGCGCTGACGTTCTTGAACGGCTGCGTGACGAATCCCGCGGAATACATCTTGGCATCCTCGGGTTGGAGGTCGCTCTTGCCGCCGAAGATGGTGCTGGCGGTGTTCGGCGCGATCAACTGGCCGGTGCCGGGGTCGATCAGGCCGGTGGCGGCGAGCGGGCTCTCCGTCACGGGGTCGAACATCTGCTTGAAGGTCGGCACGCGGAAGCCGGTGCTGTAGGAGCTGCGGACGAGGAACTTCTCGGTCGGTGCGTAGCGCAGCGTATACTTCGGATTCTTGCTCGAACCGAAGCCGGTGTATTGGTCGATGCGGCCGGCCACATTGAAGTCGAGGCCCTTGAGGACCGGGATCTGCAGCTCGACGAACGCGGCCTTGATGGTGCGCTTGAGCGTGCCGGCGGTGGCGAGGCTATTGTCGAAAGGCGCGTTGAAGATGAGCGAATCCGACGAGTTGAGGTTGGCGCGCGAGTCGCCGTTGAAGAGGAACGTCTCCTCGCGCCAGTCGACGCCGACCGCGGACTGCACCGTGCCGGCGGGGAGCTTGAAGAGCGGGCCGCTCGCCGCGGCGTCGAAGTTGTCGGTGCGATAGGTGCCGCCGTAGAGCGCCACGCCGTCGGCGCGCGTGCGATTGATCGCTTCCATCGCCTGCGGGGTCTGCTCGTAGGAGAAGATGTCGATGACGCCGGTGTTGATCAGGTTCACGAACGGCACCGTATAGACATAGCCGTTGTTGAGGGTGGACTTGCCCTTGCTCTGCGCGCGCGAGGCACCGATGCGGTAGTCCCACTGCGAGAGAATGCCGAGCGGGCCCTCCAGGCCGGCCATGGCGCGGTAGGTGTCGGTCGTGGTGGTGAAGGCGCGGTTGCCGAGCGGCAGCGAGCGCCAGCGGAACGCGAGCGGCGCGCCGCGGTTGGCGGCGAGCGCAGGGAAGTAGCCGACGAGGGTGTTGAAAACCCGGTTGTAGCTCGCGCCGGTGGCCGGGTAGGCCATGTTGAAGAGCGGATTCGGGACGGTGGTGCGGCCGTCGAGCGCGAGGACGGTCGCGCCGGTGCCGCTGGACCACTGGTTGGGCGAGAAGCTCTTGTTGGACTCGGAACGGCCGGCGACACCCTCGAGGATCAGGCGGTGGCGCTCGGCGAGCTTCACGGTGCCGCGGAGGACGACGTTGGTGTTTTTCACCGGCTGCTGGATCACGGCGGCGCGGCCGGTGTCCCAGGCGGAGCCGTATTTCGAGGCCGCGGAATTCCACAGCAGCTCATCGTAGGGCCCCATGCCGTCGAGGCCTGCATAGCCGGGACCGTTCGGCAGGTCGACATGGTTGATGCCGTTGACGCGGAGATTGGGGTTCAGAGGATCGATGGGGCCGGCGCTGCGGCCGGCGTTGTCGATGTTGTCGCGGCTGAGCGCGGTGTAGAGCGTGGTAATCGCGAAGAGCGTGGCGACGGGTGTGCCGCGGGTGTCGGGCGACACGCCGCGGTTCACCTGGAAGGTGTTCACGAAATCGCGCTGGTCGCCGCGCAGGACCTTGCTGTCGGAATACGAGACCGAGGCCATGATGTTGTAGCCGTTGCGCTCGACGTTGCCGAAGCCGGCGACGGCGTTGTAGCGGAAGATGTCCCCACCGCCCTGCTCGGTCATGTCCAGCGCCGCGCTGACCGCGGCGCCCTCGTAGTTGGTCTTGAGGATGAAGTTGATCACGCCGCCGACGGCGTCGGTGCCGTAGATGGCGGAGGCGCCGTCCTTGAGGATCTCGACGCGCTGGATCGCAGCGAAGGGGATCGAGTTCAGATCGACGACGCCGCCGTTGAGGCCGTGCGAGGAGACGCGGCGGCCGTTGAGCAGGATGAGCGTGGCGCCCGCGCCCTGCATGCGGAGGTTGGCGGAGGTCGCGCCGTTGTTGCCGCGTTGCGCGCCGGCGACGACGTCGGCGTTGGAGGCGAGATTGTCGAGGCCGTTGCCGTTGATGTTCAGTTCCATCAGCATCTGCTCGGCGCTCGCGATGCCGCGCTGCTCAAGCTCGAGCGGCAGGATGATCTGCACGGGCAACGCGCCCTCGCTCTCCAGTCGCTTGATGAGCGAGCCGGTGACGACGAATTTCTCGAGCTTCACGGACTCTTCGGTCTTCGGGGCCGTCGAAGGCGGCGGAACGACTTGTTGGGCCAGCACGGCGGTAGTCACGCTGGCGAGGGCAAGGATGGAAAACCGAGCCGAGGCTTTCCACGGTGTGCGGGTATTCATATGGTGTTGTGGTGCTGTCGGCCCGGCGGTGTGGAACCGGGAACGTTGTCTGCCAACAGCACGGGGAACAGATTTTACCCGGCCGCGAGAGGCAAGGAGAATGCCGTGGGCGAAAGCTCCGCTGGCCTGAAAATTTCTCCGTGTGCCGCCGCCGCACTTACGCCAGCGTTCATCCATGCGCCCCCTCCCCGCTTTCGCCTCGCTGCTCGTGCTCATCGCGTCGGTCGCACTCGCCGGTGCGGGCGAACTCCGGGTCGGCGCCGCCGCCGTGCGCATCACGCCGCCCAACGCCATCCCGATGGCCGGCTACTACGCCACACGCCTCGCCGAGGGCACGCTCGACGACCTCAGCGCCAAGGCGATCGTGTTCGAGCACGATGGCGCGCGCGCCGCGCTGGTCGCCCTCGATCTCGTGTCGGTGGCGCGGCCCACGGTCGAGGAGGCGCGCCGCATCATCGCGCGCACGACGGGGGTGCCCGCCGCATCGGTGATGATCAGCGCGACGCACAGCCACACCGGGCCGCTGCTGCAAAGCGACTCCACGCGCCACGCCGCCTACGGGGGCGACACCGGCCTCGCGCGCACCTACACGCAGGCACTGCCTGCCAAAATCGCCGAGGCCGTGCGCCTCGCCGAGGCCGCGCTCGCGCCCGCCAAACTCTCCGCGGCCACGGGGCGCGAGGATTCGCTGCCCTTCAACCGCCGCTTCGTGATGAAGGACGGCTCCGTGGCCTGGAACGCCGGCAAACTGAATCCCAACATCGTCCGCCCCGCCGGCCCCATCGATCCCGCGGTGCCCGTCGTCTACGCCGAGACGCCCGCCGGCCAGCCGCTCGCGACCTACGTCAACTTCGCGATGCACCTCGATACCGTGGGCGGCCTGAAGTTTTCCGCCGATTATCCATTCACGCTCGCGCGCCTGCTCGCGCAGGTGAAATCGCCGGCCATGCTCACGCTCTTCACCATCGGCTGCGCGGGCGACATCAACCACGTCGATGTCTCCACCAAGGCCCCGCAGAAAGGCCCCGGCGAGGCCGCGCGTATCGGCACCGTGCTCGCCGGCGAGGTATTGAAAACCTACACGCGACTCGCGCCCGTCACGACCGCCGCCCCCCGTGTGCGCTCCGCGATGGTGAAGTTGCCGCTCGCGCCGGTCGCCGAGGGCGACGTGGACAAAGCCCGCGCCCTCATCGCGCGCATCGGGAGCAAGACCGATCCGAAGTTCCTCGAGAAAGTCTGGGCCTTCAAGGTGCTCGATGTCTTCGGCCGCGCCGGGAAGCCGCTCGAAGTCGAGGTGCAGGTGATCGCGCTCGGCCGCGATCTCGCGTGGGTGAGCCTGCCCGGCGAGGTCTTCGTGGAGCTGGGCCTCGCCATCAAGGCGGGCTCGCCCTTCCAGCACACGATCCTCGCCGAGCTCGCCAACGGCAGCATCGGCTACATCCCCACGCAACGCGCCTACGCCGAGGGCAACTACGAACCGGAGAGCGCCCGCTGCGCCACCGGCTCCGGCGAGTTGATCGTGGAGACCGCGCTGCGGCTGCTGCGCGAGGCGCACGCTGAATAGGTAGCGCGGGCACTGCGCTGATCGCTCTGACACGGAGCGGAGTCCGCGCCCTGCAGCAACGGCACGTTTACTTCTTCTGCTTCCCCGCCGGCTGCTTCGCTTTTTTCGGATCCGCCGCGGGCGCCTCGATCACCTGCACGGCGTTTTTCTCCATGAATTCCACCACCGTCGGGTCGCCGATCTTCACCTCGGGTTTGAACTTGTCCGTGGCCTTCACCGACACGGGCTTGGCCGTCTCCTTGCCGATGTAGGGCCCCGCGAGCGCGAGCATCGCGGGCAGCGTCTCGTTCATCGCGAGGCCGCGTGAGGGGCAGCTGATCTTCGTCGTCCACAGCAGCACCTTTTCCTTCCGCAGGGCGGCGGCGTAGTCGTAGGCCGCGATCGCCGCGACGTAGAGATCCTCAGCCGCGAGACCGGAGATGAGTTCGCTGTCCGCGTCGCGGAAAAGCGCGCCGGGCATCATGAAGCTGTCCTGGAAGCCGGACGCTTCCTTCGAGACGAGGCCCACTTTGTAACCGCCCATGAAGCGCAGGAGCTGCTGGCGGTTCACCTGCCGGCCCTCGAGATCGTCGGGGTTGCCGGTGTAGAGGCGGTCGGTGTTCATCGTGCCCCAGGTCCAGAGCATGAGCAGCGTGGGCGGATGCTCGGCATTGGCGGGGAGGTAACCCTGCTTGGCCAGGACCTTGGAGATCGTCGCGAACACCTGCTCCTTGGGCGGCACCTTTTCGCCGGCGATGATCCCGCCAAAGTCGCGGTAGCCCGCGCTCGCCGCCATGTAATAGATCGGACTCGCGGGCGAAGCCGGCCGCCGCAGCAAGCCCGCCGGCGTGGTGTCGGTCACCGCGATCACCTGCACGTCGTGCTTGGGAAAAATCCAATCGAGGAAACTCGCGGCCCGTGCGGGCGCGATGGCCGCGAACGCGGTCAAGAGAAGGGCGGGCAGTCGGGGCGTCACGGGCAGGTGGGCTTGCTGCGGGGAGCGAAGCAGCGGCAGCCGGCGGAGGAAACGACAATCTCGCGCCGCCCCGCCGCCCGCGTCATCCGCCGAAAAAACCCTTGCCCGCCCGCCCCGCCTGCGCGGAGTCTGTTTCGTTTCATCTCTTCCGATCATGATCGTCACCACCGCGCAGCTCTTCAAGCACGCCTACGGCAAATACGCCGTCGGCGCCTACAACATCAACAACGCCGAGCAGGCGATGGGCCTCTTCCGCGGCTGCATCGACTCCAAGGCGCCGTTCATCATCCAGATCTCCAAGGGTGCGCGCAGCTACACCGACAAGCGCATGCTCGAGGCCATCATCCGCGCCGCCGGCGTGATTTTCCCGGAGGCCATCTACGCGGTGCACCTTGATCACGGCGATGAGCAGACCTGCTACGACTGCATTGATTCCGGCTTCTTCAGCTCCGTGATGATCGACGCCTCGCACGACCCGTTCGACAAGTACGTCGAGATCACCAAGCGCGTCGTCGATCGCGCGCACGCCAAGGGCATCTCCGTCGAGGCCGAGCTCGGCATGCTCGGCGGCGTCGAAGAGGACATCTCGGTCGAGGACGGCAACGCGTGCCTCACCGATCCGGACGAGGCGAAGATCTTCGTGGCCAAGACCGGCTGCGATTCGCTCGCCTGCGCCATCGGCACCAGCCACGGCGCCTTCAAGTTCAAGGGCCGCCAGTCGCTCCACTTCGACGTGATGGAAAAGATCAAGTCCCGCCTCCCCGGCTTCCCGCTCGTGATGCACGGCTCCTCCTCCGTCCCGCAGGACGAGGTCGCCAAGATCAACGCTGCCGGCGGCACGATCAAGGACTCGATGGGCGTCGACCCGAACGAATACCTCCCGGCCGCCAAGCTCGGCGTGACCAAGGTCAACATCGACACTGACGGCCGCCTCGTCTGGACGCGCGTCCACCGCGAGTTCTTCCGCGACAAGCCGGGCGATTTCGATTTCCGCCCGCCGGGCAAGATTTTCATGACGGAATACGCGAAGTTCATCGCGAGCCGCAATGTCTTCCTCGGCAGCGCCGGCCAGCTCGACGACCTCCGCGCGAGCCTGAAGAAATAATAATCGTCCCCCGACGCCCCGCCGAAACGCGGGGCGTTTTTGTGTTCTGGAATGTGGGTCGGGGTCTATCCCCGACATTCGGAATGCAGGTCGGGCTTTACGCCCGGCATTTCCGGCTTTTACGCCCAGCGCGTCGGGGATAAAACCCGGGCCTGCATTCATGCCTGCGAAGCCCGAAAAATCCTGGCGCGAGAAACTCGCCCGCGACAACGGCCTGCCGAAGGTCGCGAAACTCGACCCCGCCGGCGCCCAGCGGTGGGCGGCAAGACGCTCGTGAACGATTTCGCCGCGGCACTGTATTCCCCCGCGGCCCCAATAGGCCCTGACGGCATCCGAGCCTTCCGCCAGTCTGCGCTTCGATGAAACTCCTCTTCCTCCACGGCCCGGCCGCCGTCGGCAAACTCACGATCGCGCGTGAGGTCGCCGCGCGCACCGGCTGGCGGCTCTTCGACAACCACCTCACCGTCGATCTCGTGCTGTCGGTTTATGATTTCGGCACGCCGGGCTTCGTCGCTTTGCGCGAGGAAATCTGGCTCCGGGTTTTCCGCCGCGCGCTGGCGGACCGGCTCCCGGGGCTCATCTTCACCTTCAACCCCGAGAACTCCGTCCCGCAGCGCTTCATCGATGAGCTCTTCGCTGAGTTCGCCGCGGCGGGCGCGGAGATCATCCCGGTCGAGCTGACCGCCGACGAAGCCGAGATTGAGCGCCGCATCGGCGCGGCGTCGCGTCACGGGAAGCGCAAGCTCACCGATCTCGCGCTCTACCGCGAGCTGCGCGATGCGGGTGTCTTTCGCACCCCGGTCATCCCACCGTCGCGCCTCCGCCTCGACACCGGCCGGCTCACGCCCGGCGAGGCCGCGGCGCAAATCGCGGCGCTGGTGCCGCCGCTTTCCGCCTAGTTCGTAGCCCCGGCTTTAGCCGGAAGGTTTGGGAGCATCCGGATTCCGGCTAAAGCCAGGGCTACGAACAAGAGCTGTGCGCATTCATTTTCGTCCGCGCGCACTGCGCCACCTTTCCCGTTGCCACCCTTGGTGCCAAGAGTCTCGCTGATCCCCCCGCCCTGTCACTCCCGCATGAATTTCCTCCAGCTCGCCCTGCGTCGTCCCATCTCGGTTGTTGTGCTGGTCCTCGCGGTCGCGCTCGCGGCGGGTCTCGCGATTCAGCGGATGTCGCGCGACATATTCCCGGCCCTCGGCGTCCCGACGATCTATGTCGCGCAGCCCTTCGGGGGCATGGACCCCGCGCAGATGGAGGGCTACCTTACCTACCGCTACGAATATCACTTCCTCTACATCGCGGGTATCTCGCACGTGGAGTCCAAGTCGATTCAGGGGGCTTCGATCATGAAGCTCCAGTTTCACCCAGGCACGGACATGTCCCAGGCGCTCTCTGAGGTTATCGCCTACGTGAACCGCTCGCGCGCCTTCATGCCCGCGGGCACGCCGGCGCCGTTCGTCACGCGTTTCGACTCCGGCAGCGTCGCCGTGGGCTACCTCGTTTTCTCGACCGACAATCCGAACCGCACGCTCGGTGAGATGCAGGATCAGGCGCTCAATCGCGTGCGCCCCACCTTCGCCACGCTGCCCGGCGTGTCGGCGCCACCGCCCTTCGGCGGCAGCTCGCGCGGCATCATCGTCAACGTGAACCCCGAGCGCATGCGCGCCTACGGCCTCTCGCCTGACGAGATCGTGAAGGCCCTCGCGGAGGCCAACCCCATCAGCCCTTCCGGCAACATGAACCTCGGGGACAAATATCCGATCGTGGAAATGAACTCGATCGTGAAGAACCCGCAGGATCTCGCGGCCGTGCCGTTGCGCCGCACCGCGGACGGCGCGGTCTTCGTGCGCGACGTGGCCACGATCGTCGACGCCTCCGATGTCGTCACCGGCCACGCGCTCGCGAACGGCCTGCGCACCGTCTACCTGCCCGTGACCAAGCGCGGCGACGCCTCGACGCTCGAGGTCGTCGAGCTCGTCAAAAAGAACATCCCCGAGTTCCAGAAGATCCTGCCCGACGACATCAAGGTCAGCTACGTCTTCGACCAGTCGCCCGTCGTGAATCGGTCGATCAAGGACGTGCTCAAGGAGGGCGGCCTCGGCGCGCTGCTCACCGGCCTGATGGTGCTGCTCTTCCTGCGCGACTGGCGCAGCGCGTTCATCGTCGTCATCAACATCCCGCTCTCGCTGCTCGCCGCCGTCTTCGCCCTCTGGATCACCGGCCAGTCGATCCACCTGATGACGCTCGGCGGCCTCGCGCTCGCGATCGGCACCCTCGTGGACGAATCGACCGTCGCGGTGGAAAATATCCACGCCCATCTCGCGCGCGGCGCCCCGCTGTCGCGCGCCGCGCTCGACGGCACGCGCGAGACCGCGCTGCCGCGGTTGCTCGCGATGTTGTGCATCCTGGCGGTGTTCATCCCCGCCTTCTTCATGGTCGGCGCGGCCAAGGCCCTCTTTGTGCCGATGGCGCTCGCCGTCGGCTTCGCGATGATCGCGTCGTATCTGCTCTCGAGCACGTTGGTGCCGATCCTCTCCGTGTGGTTCCTGCGCAAGCACGCGGCTCCGAGTGGCACGGGCGTCCCGCCCGTGGGTCTTTTTTCCCGCGTGCAATCCACCTACGCCGCCGTCGCCCGCGGCGTCGTGGCCGCGCGCTGGCCGCTCGCCATCGTCTACCTCGCCGTCTGCGGCGGCGTGATTTGGACGATTGGCGGGCGCATCGGAACGGAGATTTTCCCCAAGACCGACAACGGCCAGTTTGCCCTCCGCCTCCGCGCCCCAAGCGGCACGCGCGTCGATCTCACCGAGGCGCTCGCCAAACAGGTGCTCACGATCATCGGCCGCGAGGCCGGCGGCGCCGACAAGATCGAGGTCAGCATCGGCATGGTGGGCGTCCACAACTCCAGTTTCCCCGTCAATCTCGTTCATCTCTGGAACGGCGGCCCCGAGGAGGGCTGGCTCGCGGTGCAGTTCAAGCCGGGCACGGGCGTGCGCATCGAGGCGTTCAAGGAAAAGCTCCGCGGTGTCTTCGCGCGCGAGCTGCCCGACGTGCGGTTCTCCTTCGAGCCGCAGGATATCGTCTCGCGCGTCATGAGCTTCGGCTCGCCGACCCCGATCGAGATCGCGATCAGCGGCTCGTCGCTGCCCGTGAGCAAGGAGTATGCGGATCGGATCATCGCGAAGATGAAAAGCATCCCCTACCTGCGCGACATCCAGATCGCGCAGACGCTCGATTACCCGACCGTGTCGGTAAACGTCGACCGCGAGCGCGCCGGCCTGCTCGGCGTGCAAATCTCCGATGTCACGCGATCACTCGTCACAGCTACGACTTCGAGCCGCTTCACCACTCCCATCTTTTGGGCCGATCCCGGCTCGGGCATCAGTTTCAATGTCCAGGTGCAGATCCCCGAGGCGAACACGTCCTCGCTCGAGGATCTCGGCAACGTCCCGGTCGCTTCTTCTTCCGGCCAGCCGGTCTTGCTCCGCAACCTCGCGACCATTGCGACCGGCACCGCGCCCGGCACCTACGAGCGCTACAATGTCGCGCGTCTCCTCAGCATCACCGCCAACCTCTTCGACTCCGATCTCGGCACCGCGATGCGTGATATCCGCCAGGCCGTTGCAGAGGCCGGCCCCGCGCCCGAGGCCCGCACCAAGATCGACTACCGCGGCCAAATCATCCCGCTCAATCAGCTGCTCGATGGTTTCCGCTCCGGCCTCGTCATTGCCGTCGTCGTCATCTTTCTCCTGATCGCGGCCAACTTCGAATCGCTGAAGCTGTCGTTCGCCGTCATGTCGACCGTGCCCGCCGTGCTCACCGGCGTCGTGCTCACGCTCTGGCTCACCGGCACGACCCTCAACATCCAGTCCGCCATGGGCGCGATCATGGCCGTGGGCGTCGCCGTGGCCAACGCGATCCTGCTCGTCACCTTCGCGGAACGCAGCCGTGTGCAGGGCGGCGACGCCATCGCGGCCGCCGTGGACGGCGGCCGCAGCCGCCTGCGCCCGATCCTCATGACGAGCTGCGCGATGATCGCTGGCATGATGCCGCTGGCCCTCGGCCTCGGCGACAGCGGCGACCAGACCGCGCCGCTCGGCCGCGCAGTCGTCGGCGGCCTCGCCCTCGCCACGCTCGCGACGCTGTTCGTGCTGCCCGCCTTCTTCGTGCTGCTGCGGAAAAACTCCAGCACTCGCTCCGCCTCGCTCGATCCCGACGATCCGGCGAGCATGCATCACGGCAGTAGGGCGGGCTTCAGCCCGCCTTCGTCCTCCCCTCGCACTCCCATGGCGGGCTGAAGCCCGCCCTACCCTTCGTTGCATGAACACCCGAACGCTTATTCTCGCTTCCACCCTGCTTGCCGCGCCGCTGGCCGCGCAATACAGCCCCGCCGCGGCCCCCGCGGCCGCTCCCGCAGCCGCGCAGGTGCAAGTCACGACTCCCAAGCGCGGGGAGATCCACCGGTTCATCACCCTGCCCGGCACGCTGCGCGCCAACCAGCAGGTGACGCTGCACGCCAAAGTCGCCGGCTACCTCAAGTCGATCGCCGTGGACAAGGGCGACAAGGTGAAGGCCGGCCAAATCCTCGCCGAGATCGAGATGCCCGAGGTCGTCGCCGAGCGCGCGAAATACGAGGCCGAGCTCAACATCGCCAAGGTCGAGTCCGGCCGCCTCAAGGCCGCCCGCGCCAAGGCCCCCGATCTGATCACGCCCGCCGCGACTGACACCGCCGACGCCCGCCTCGCCATGGCGCAGGCCGGCCTCGCGCTTAACGAGTCGCTCATGCGCTACAGCCGCATCGCAGCGCCGTTCGACGGCGTCGTCACGATGCGCTACTTCGACGCCGGCGCGTTCGTGCCCGCGGCCACGGCAAGCAGCAATCCCACCGCGGCCGCCATCCTCACGATCATGGATTACTCGACCGTGCGCGTGCGCGTGCCCGTGCCCGAGATCGAGTCGGCCCGCATCCAGGCCGGCCAGCCCGTGATCGTCACCACGGAGTCGTTACCCGGCCGCACGATTCGCGGCACGGTCGCCCGCCATTCTGGCGCGCTGGACGAGGCGACGCGCTCGCTGCTCGTCGAGGCCGACGTGCCCAATCCCGACGGCACGCTCCGCCCCGGCCTGTATGTGCAGGCCCGCATCGGCGTCGAGAAGCACACGGACGCGCTGCTCATCCCCGCCGCCGCGCTCGTGCGCGAAAAGGCCGCGGGCTTCGTCTTCACGCTCGCCGACGGCAAGGCCGTGCGCGTGCCGGTGAAATACGGCTTCATCGACGGCACGAATGCCGAAATCCTCGAGGGCATCACGGAAACCGCGCGCGTCATCATCCCCGGCAAGACTGCGCTCGTTTCGGGCCAGGCCGTGGTCGCTACGGAGGCGAAATGAGCACGAGTCTTGTAGCCCGCTTCGGAAGAAGCGGGATTTCCCCGCACGCCAAGGCGCAGCCGTCCCTGCTCTGCCGAGCAGGGCTACTGCTCCTGTTCGCCGCGACCACGCTCTTCGCCGCCGAGCCAGCACCCAACTCCATCGACCTCCCGACCGCCCTCCGCCTCGCCGGCGCCAAGAACCTCGACGTCGAGATCGCGCGCGAAAAAGTAAACGAGGCCCGCGCCGCCCACGATTCCGCGCGCGCCCGCTATTTCCCGTGGATCGCGCCCTCGCTCACGTTTCGCAAGCACGACGATCGCGTGCAGAGCGTCGAGGGCCGCGTCTTCGACGCCGACAAGAAATCGCAGGCCGCCGCCCTCGTGCTCAACGCCCAGATCGATCTCGGGGAGACCTATTATCAGAACCTCGTCGCGCGGCAGGTCGTGCGCGCCAATGAGGCGGCCCTGGCCGGCCGGCAACGGGAGGCCGCCTTTCGCGCCGCCTCGGCCTACTTCGATCTCGCGCGCGCCCGCGCGGGCGTGATCGCCGCGGTGGAAGAGGCGCGCGTCTCCGGACGCGATGCCGATGAGATTGCGGTCAACACGGACGCCGGCATCACCTTGAGAGGCGATGC